>NZ_CP024628.1:0-307806 GCF_024449095.1 Vibrio coralliilyticus | reverse complement strand
TGCTTCGAAAGGTGCTCTGCAGTATTGATGTCCATCAGTAAGATAACCAGTATGGCAATACTTCCCATTACTAACACCACAGATTGAAGCATGTCTGTCCAGATGACTGTTGATATACCACCCGCATAGGTGTAGCAAGCAGTAAAAAGACTGATATAGATAATAGCTTCGGAAATAGAAACGGGCAGAACCTGGACAAGAATCAGGGCGACGGCATACAGGATCACGCCAGCAGAAATACACTGAACAATCAGAAACACCATTGAGTTGATCGTTCTGGCATAAACACCGAAGCGCAGCTCTAGGTACTCATAGATTGAGGTCAGACCGAGCCTATAGAACACAGGAACAAAGAAAATAACCGCAAAGAAAATTACGATGGGATAGTTGAGGTGAATACTCATCGCTTCCATACCCGAGCTGTACACCCAACCTGGCATTCCTACAAACGTCATTGCGCTAATGTAAGTCGCGAGAATTGAAACCCCGGCAGTAAACCAACCAAACTGCTTATCTCCAGTAGAAAAATCCCCACCAGTACGGCCTCGTTTATTAACTAAGTAGCTGATCAGTATGGTTATAAGTATATAGACAGCAACAATTGCAAAACTTGAGTACGTAACCATTTTAAATTTCACCTGATAGCATAGTGCCGTAAATCACGTGCTCATCATACTCAAAAGGATCTGACACCAGGCATTTCTTCACCATTACTGTGATTACTGTCACTTGATTTGATTACTTTGCGCACAGCAACTGTTATAACACTCAAAATATCGATCTTGATCACCAAAAACAACAAAATGGGTACGCACTCATTTTAAAGTTGATTTTGATCACGGATCCAATCACAGCAAAAAAACTATGATCCACAGCGAAATACAGAGTGGTCAGATCCGAGAACGATCGTTTTAATTCTGACTTACAAAACTAAAAAACCGAGTAAAATAGAGGTTTATCGGTCATGAATTCGAAAAAGCACATGAGCGAAGTTCCTATAATTCAAAGGGTCACCGCCTATCTAGCGATACTAGTCGGATACTTTTTCTATTGTTATAACTTTGTAATTATTGACTACGTACGCCCATACATTGTTGAAGCCTATGACGGCATTAGCCTGTCTGATACTGCTCAATTCTACACCTGGCAGTCAGTAGGTGCGCTGATCGGGGCGTTGAGCTGTGCCTGGTTTGCAACCAAGTTTGGTAAAAAATCAACTTTGATTACCATCACAGCTTTAAACGGCGGTGCCACCATCATCAATATGATGTTTACCGACTATACAACCTGGGCAGCGATGCGATTCATTATTGGATTATCACTAGGTGGCTACTTCACGGTGGCAGTCAGCTTAATGATTGGCCTATTTACCCCAACGGTTCGAGGTAAGCTAACGGCATTTGCTTCATCGATGTTCTCAGTCGCTCTGATGGTGATGGGGGCTTATGCAGCGTTCATTTCCAGCATTGACGCTCCATGGGAAAGCTTGATGTGGGTCGGCGGTATCCCTCCATTAGTCGCCGCAGTAGCGATGATTTTTGTCCTACCAAGTGACAAAAAGGTCATCGCCTATGGTGAAGAGGAGCAGGTTTCTGAATCAGGCACATCCACTCCAGCAAAACAAGGTTCTTGGGGAGAAATGCTCAGCAAGCCCTATCGCACCTTGACCGTCACCTGTCTTTTATTGGCAGGCCTTAACTTCTATGGCTTCCAATTCTTCAGCGGCTTCGTAACCACTTACCTGAAAGAAGTTCGTCAGTTTGATGGAGCCACTATCGGAGTCATCTTCTCCATTTCTGCTTTTGGGTCTCTATTTGGAGCCTGGGTTTGGGGAGCAATCGCCGACAAATATGGACGAAAAGTGAACGCGTTTGGTTTCATCCTCGCAGGCGTAATGGCGTCTGTATTCTTTATTGCGCCGAGTGACGTCATGATCGGGAGCCTGAACATGCTGGCTATCCTCGGTTTAATTTACAACTTCGGCTTATCTTCGTCAGCAGTATGGGGGGGCTATTTCTCTGAGCTATTCCCTGCACACCTTCGCAGCTATGGCGCTGCTCTGTTCCATGGTGGTCGAATCATCGGCATGTGGGCGCCAATGGTATTGATCTTTATTCAGGAACGTACCGACCTACAAACTGCTATGTGGGGTTCACCGATTGTATGGATTGTCGCAGGCTTGCTCTGGCTATCACTGCCAGAAACCTTGAAAGGTGGCTTATTCGACAAGAAGAAACGAGCGCAAACCGCTCAAGCATAACTGAATCAGATTTTCCGGCCTGAACACTGGGCCGGTTCCAAAAACTTTTCGAGTCCTGTTCCAACATCTGGCTCGACGTATCAAGAGAGCAAATTATGGCTAAATATCAAGAAGCAAAACGCGTCGTGCGTGATTATTTCATCGCAATGGAAAACGCGACTCATGAGAATGTTGCAGAAGTACTAAAAGCACATACGTCAGAAGATTACTTGTGGCGCGGAGTCTACCCTTTCCGCGAGCAAGAAGGTGCTCAAGCTGCCGCTGAGGTTTTCTGGGCGCCGTTGATGAAATCAATGACACGTATGCAGCGCCGTCAGGATATTTTTATTGGCGGTAACAACGAAATCAATCCTGATGAAATTTGGGTAATGAGCATGGGGCACTTTATGGGCCTATTCGATGCAGAGTATCTCGGGATGCGCCCAACAGGGAAGATCATGAACGTTCGCTACGCTGAGTTTAACTGCGTAGAAAACGGTAAGATCACAAAAACAGGTTTGTTCCTCGATCTGCTTGGCGTGATGGATCAAGCTGGCTGTTACCCACTTCCTCCTTCAACTGGTCAGCATTTTGTTTATCCTGGGCCACGTAATCATGACGGCCTGCTATTTGAAGATGCCCAACCGAAAGAAGGCCAAGCAACTCTCGACTTGGTTAACAAAATGGTCGATGACCTGTCTTCACTGAACGATAGTGGCGCTATGGGTTGCCCACCAGAAGTTCTCGAAAAGAGTTGGTCAAAAGACATGATTTGGTATGGTCCGTGTGGTATCGGCGCTTCTTACACAATTCCGCGTTACCAACAACAGCACCAGTTGCCATTCCGCAATAACTTGAAGGACAAGAAGTTCAACGGCCACGTTTGTCGATTCGCAGAAGGTAACTTCTCTTGCTTCTTCGGTTGGCCAAATCTTTCCAATACGCCAATTGGAGGCTTCCTTGGAATGCCAGGTGGTGAAATCCGTGCTGACATGCAGGTGGTTGACGTGTATTACCGTGACGGTGACAAACTGTCTGAAAACTGGGTCTTGATTGATCTTCCATACTGGCTGAAACAACAAGGCCTTGATGTCTTTGAGCGCACTCAAGCAATCCTAAACCCTTCTCTATAATTATCCCTCAATGCCTGAGCAACTCTTCGCTCAGGCATTGAATCTCAACCGACATACACACTCAGAAGTAAAGCATCTGGACGCAACAAAGCTTTTGTTAATCTCATCGCGTTAAATTATCCATTTATCAGGTACTTTGCTTAAAGTACTCAATCGGATTCAAGGACGAATATGTTGGAGCAGGTTATCGGGATTCTATTCCCGGTCTTCGCGTTGGTTTTAGTCGGTTTTTCTGTTGGACGCTGGCTCAAACCTGACTTTCGCCCAATCAATCGCATCAATATGGATGCATTTACGCCAGCATTAGTGTTTTCGTCATTAGTCTCAATGCCGTTAGACACCGAACAAGTCCCGTTGCTCAGCGCTTCATTAATCGCGGTACTCTTGCCGGGGGTTTTAATGATCCCCATCTGTAAACTTGCAGGCCTGCGTTATAAAGCATGGGCTCCCCCTCACATGTTTCGTAACAGTGGTAATCTGGCGATTCCACTCTTCACCTATACCTTCGGTGATACAGCCTTGGCATCCGCAGTGCTATTGTTCGTTGTTTCAGCCTGTATCCACGTCAGTCTTGGACTCGCGCTGCTAAGTGAAGGAAACCCTTTTAAGCAAGTCATTCGTATGCCGGTCTTTCTCGCTGCATTTGCCGCCATGGTGCTTAACCTAAGCGGGATCGGTGTGTGGGAACCACTTTATGAAGCGACGGCGTTGCTTGGCCAAGCAGCAGTGCCAGTAATGCTACTCTCACTGGGTGCACAGATGTGTCATATGCGATTGAGCGGGCTTAGAGTGGGGGTTTTCTGCACTCTTCAGTCTCTGGCAACGGGTACGGCTGCTTTCTGGGTAATTTATACCTTTATCCCTCTGCCAGCCATGCAGTTACAAATGATGGTGCTGTTTACTATGCTACCGCCTGCCGTCATGAATTATATGTTTGCAGAACGATTTAACATCGAGCCGAATCGTGTGGCATCTATGGTACTGTTTGGCAACTTCTTCAGTATTCTAACCTTACCGCTATTATTGACTTTCGCTCTGTCCCTCGGCTGACCATTCTTCGGGATTAGTGAGCATTGTTTTCCCTTTGAATGTTTCAGCTCGGATGTCCTGTGGGTTATAAATGGCACAAGATTCCATCGATAAACAGCCACAGCCTATGCAGCCTCCAAGGTCATCCTGTAATGCTTTAAGCTGTTGAATTCGATGATCCAACAAATCATGCCAACCTGAGGCCATGCGCTCCCATTGCTGACGATTGGGTGCTTGATGTTTAGGTAAATGAGACAGAGAATGGGCAATCTCTTCCAATGTCAGTCCGACTTCCTGCGCCGCTTTTATTACTGCGATTCGACGTAACACACTGCGGTGATAGCGACGTTGGTTACCTTGATTCCGCCAACTGAAAATAAGCCCCTTCTGCTCGTAAAAGTGCAACGCAGAGACTTTTACCCCAGCACGCTTTGCGACCTCTCCGACGGTCATTTCCATATAGCTCTCCTTCCTTTCTGGCTATCTCAGTTAAATAAACACAAAAAAGCGCTTTACCTTAAGTTAACTTGAGGTTTTAGAGTAACACCAAGTTGGCTTGCAGTGGAGAATAACAATGCAATTAATTATGAAAAATAGAACCATGCCCTACTTGAGTGGCCGTTTCTTTGATGGAATTTCTTCCGGTTTATTTATGATGGCTTTACCTTGGGTCATGCTGGAAACGCCAGGCATGGGCCCTTTTGTGGCTATGGTCGCCTTAGCGTGTACAGCAATTTCTTTTTTCCTGACCCCTTTGTTTTCCACTCTTATCGACAGGCATTCAAGAAAGTCGCTTTTGGTTATCGTTCAGCTTGTGCAGTCATTAACCGCGTTATTGGTTCTTATCGCCTATTGGCTCGGCTTTGATTCTAACTGGCTACTTGCCGCTGCACAGCTTTTGTTCTGGGTTTCCAGTAACCTCGCTTGGACAACAAACAATGCTTTTACGCAGGAAAACTACGACCCGCATGAGTACGCAGCAATTTCAGGCAAACAAGAAATCATTCTACAGGGCACCACATTGGGAGCTGGCGCATTAGGGGTTGTTTTACTGCAAATATGGGGCATGCTTGAATTCGCGGCGTTTGCCGCGGCAGCGTCTGGCTTATCAACGTTAAGCTATCTAGTGACGCCGTATCGTCAGAAATTGCGTCAGAGCAAAACCACATCCTTTATTGGCCAAATGAAAGAGAGTAAGGATATATTCACCGCTCAGCCTCGCTTTTACGCATTCTTATTACTCTCAGCATTGAGTTATCCTATCCTGACCTTTTTGGGTAAGCTGGTGCCGATCTGGTTTTCAGAAGTCGGGATCTCGGGAGACTGGTATGCGGGCTACAACATTGCCTTTGGTTTAGGATCATTGATGACAGGTTTGTTTGTCGCCAAATTGCTCAAGCTGGCATCTCACCAGTCCACCATGCTCTACTCAATGGCCATAGCGTCCGTAATGCTGATTGGTATGAGCTTCTCTGCCCACCCAGCATACTTATTGATATTCACACTGTTTTTCGGTTCATTTAACGCACTCAATCGCATTGCCCGAACTAACTGGATGCACCACACAATTAGGGTCGAGCAGAGAGGTCGAGCCGATGGTGGCCTACAAATGTTTGCGACCATGGCGCAAAGCATAAGTTATACGGTGATCGCATTCTTAAGCCATTACGGCCTCACACATTATGGCTTCATGCTGGCTGCGGTCACCATGATTGGGGCTGTGCTGATGATGAAACAGCTAAACAAACGGGACGATCTTGCTCCTGAGATCGTGGTTCAAAACTAAAAATTCATCAGGCAGTCTGAGAAATTCAGACGGCTTTTACAAAAAATAATAAGAATACGCACCTACTAGGTAGGGATATCCCAATATTTCGCCTAAGTTTATTAGGTAGAACAGTGAATATACCACCAAGGAGTTGGTGCATGTTTAACAGTGTTGCCGAAAAGTTCAGTCAGTACAATCCTATCCAATGGGTTGTGCTCTTCTCTCTTCTTGCCTTACCCGCCGCGATATACTTATTTCATGCTCAAGCTTGGCTTGGGCTACTACTTCTTATTCTTTACCATAGCGTGATGCTGGCGATGTTTTATGCTTTAAGTCAGATGCTTAATCAAGTACGAAGTGCTGCGAGACAGCTCTCAGAGGGTGATCTCACGATTCGTATCCCAGTTGACGATCCAGGCTCACACTCTCTATATCGTACCGTCAATCGAATTGGTGAAGATATTTCACGCACCGTTCACGCACTTGGTAAATCAACCGACCGATTGCTCGATGTTGCAAATACCGTTCAAGAAGATTCTGAAATATCACAAGCTGGGGCTATCGGACAGAAACAAGACGTCGACAGCGCGAAATCCATTACCAGCCAGCTTTCAGACATTACCCAGCAAGTCTCTGAACATTGTGAATCGACCGCTAAGTTAGCCAATGAAGCTAAATACAAAGCCGATCAAGGTTCACGCGACATGGTGGCACTGGAAGAAGCACTCAACAGCGCCAACCAACACATCGAGAATTCTAATGAGCATTTTCAGTCTTTAATGGAAGAAACCACACAAATCAGCCAAGTTATGGAGACCATAAGCAGTATTGCTGATCAAACCAACTTACTGGCACTCAATGCCGCCATTGAAAGTGCACGAGCAGGCGAGCAAGGGCGTGGTTTTGCAGTGGTCGCCGATGAAGTCCGCACTTTGGCGATGCGAACTCAGGAAGCTACTGAAGAAATCCATGAGAAGATCAGTAACCTTCAAGCAAAAACTGACGATGTACTTGAAACAATGAAGGAAAACAAATCTAGTATGGACAAGTCTCTCGCTCTAGCTTCTACAGCAGAGGAGACATTCAGAGAGCTCAATCTTCAAATTGATGAAGTGCGCTCATATGGCCAGCAGATTGCTAGCTCTTCAGAAGCTCAGCTGAATCAAACTCAAGATCTTGATCATTGTCTTCAGCAAATAACCCAAGAGTCAGACAACAACGTACAATCTACTCGCGAAACATTACGTGCCAGTATTACTGTTCGTAATTTATCTGGTGAGATTAACTCTTTACTTCATAGATTCGAAACGGATCACAAACAAATCCAACAAGAAGAAGCCAAGCGCGACAAACTGATGGAGTGGAATGATCAATTGGATATTGGGTTGGATGAGATCAACCGCCAGCATCAGACTCTACTTCATTTAATTAATGAGCTGTACCATTTACTCAGACACAATTATGGGCTGCCTTCAATCAAGCGTGTCGTTCAAGGCCTTATCGACTACACGGCTAATCACTTCAAGTACGAAGAAACACTTTTTGCTCAAATTGGCTATGAACAAACGCAGGAGCATATTGATAAGCACGCCCAACTTGTCAATGAGGTGCTAGCGTTTCAGAAACGGGCTGAACGTGGGGAAGACATCGGTGAAGAGTTGATGAGCTTTCTCAAAAACTGGTTAAGCCATCATATTATGAGGGAAGATAAAGCCTATACAGATAGCTTCAAACGAAATGGATTAAATTGAACCGTCACCAAACTGCACAAAGCATTACCGCTCAGCATATAGGCTTGTCGCAAACCTACTAAGGCCAATGAAAAACGCCCGATGAAACTCATCGGGCGTCCTACTTAACCAGTTAGATAAAGTTTTATCTATTAACGGCTTTCTAGCTCTTCGAAAATCGCTTCTGCATCAACGACACCACCGGAAATAGATAGCGTGCTGAATGGCACAAGAGCCTCAGGAGAAGACGGCTTCTTAACCAGCAACTCAGGATAAGTACGTGCTTTACTCATCAGTAGTTCTTTAAGCTCGACTGCCGATAGATCTGGGTAATGAGACCATACCATTGCCGCTACACCAGAAACGACTGGTGCAGCCATACTAGTCCCACTGTACGCAGCATAATTGTTGTCTGGTGTTGAAGAAAGGATTCGGTAACCTGGCGCGAATACATCCACGGTTTCCTGACCAAAGTTACTGAAGCTTGCAACTAATGAATCATCAGCATATTTCGCTGAAGCACCGATATCCATCCAAGTTGAAATTGGCTTAGACCATGAATGCTTAGCAAAACGGTTCGGGAAACTTGGTTTAATATCGTTATCATTACGACTATTACCTGCTGAGTGTACAATTAGCACACCTTTACGCGCAGCGTAACGGAAAGCATGGTCAACAATGAACTTACGTGGTGAGTAGCTCTTACCAAAACTCATGTTGATAATTTTAGCTCCATTATCAACAGCATAACGAACCGCGTTCGCGATGTCCTTATCCCTTTCATCACCATTTGGTACCATGCGTACCGCCATGATTTGCGCGTGATCGGCAAGACCATCAATACCAATACCATTACGACGTTCTGCGGCAATAATACCCGCTACGTGGGTACCGTGCGCACCAACTGGCCCTTTAACATCATTATTACCATAGCCCTTCTCCCACGGGTTATTGATGTCATCCATTACGATGTCACGACGCGTATCGAAATCAAGGTTGTAGTGGTAATCGAGGGATTCTTGGTAACGGCTTCTGCGTGACTCTAGATAATCGAATGAGTACCAAGAATCAAAGACATTGAGTAAACCTTGTGCCGCTTCAACAACTTCAGGGTTAGAGTGCGTTAACAAAACTTGTAAGCCATCTACAGTAAAGTCTTTGTGGTCAGTCAATTGAGTAATTTGATCTTTGTACTGATTGGCTTGTTCAGTAGCGGAATTGACTAGATCCAGTGAGCTCTGGTTATACTCCACCGATTCTAAGTAATCTGCTTCAACGGCCTCGTAGTATTCACGCTTTTTACGAGGGATCCAATGACCCCCTTCTTTAAGCTCTAAGTATTTTTTGTACTCACGAGTGACTTCTAGCGTGTCTTGATCAACATTCACACCCAGCGAGTTACCAAGGAAATTCCATCCATGAACATCATCGATGTAGCCGTTGCCATCATCATCGATACCATTACCCGGGATTTCATCTTCATTGGTCCAAAGTTTGTTTTTTAAATCTTCATGGTCAATATCAACACCAGAATCAAGCACCGCAACAATCACAGGCTGCGGTTTTAGAGGGGGTAATAGAGACTCATAAACATAGTCAGCACCCACACCTTGAAGACTTGAGTAATTCGCTGAAGCATTGAACCAGTCTCCACGATCGGCGGACGGGTTGCTCATCATGCGCATTGAAAATGGCGCGATAGGTTTAACTGGCTTGGGCGAGTAATCTTCAACAATATTGCCTTTTACATCTTTGATAAAAGGTGAGTTTGCTGGAACTGGTTCAACACTGACGCTGGCTGAAACCGATGCTGAAGCCATGATAGCGACAGCAAGTGCGGAAAGCTTATATCCGTTTTTCATTCTGTTACATCCTATTTAATTATGTGCTTACAAAGCGAACAAAAGATAAAATGCAACTCATATAAGATCATTCACAAAATCAATTAAATGAGTTTAAGATCTCACTAACAGAGATATTTACCGCCTAAAATTTGAGATAAATTCTATTAACAAAAAAATCACTTATATAACGAACGGCATTTATTAAGATGTTGTTTTCATTGATACAATTAAATAAATCGTCTCATTAACCATTTCAATTAAAATAACAGTTTACAAACATAAACCTCATAAAGGGCGTTATATTTAATTTCTATAATTTTATTTTTAAAAAACTCAGTAAAAGATAAGTATGATGGAATATATCTCTCTTAATTCATTATCCTTTATAAGTGTTTGTTGCTACTGCACTAGCAACTCTTGAGCAGACACTCACAGAATTGCCAAGCTAGCTTGAAGTCTAATCATCTCCTGCTTTACTAGACTGAGTACCAATCTGTGGAATGAATTCGACAAAGACATCTGAGGGTCCCGCATGGAACAGAACAAAGCCTTTCAGGAACAGATCCCCAATAACCATTGTTTTGGCTGTGGATCTGAAAATGCGCTCGGGCTGCAAATCAAAAGTTACTGGCATGGAAGCAATGAGTCTGTCTGTACCTTTACACCTTTACCTCATCACAGCGCAGGGCCACTACACTTTCTTAACGGTGGCATTATTTCTACCATTATTGACTGCCATTGTGTCTGTACCGCTATTGCCAAGGGCTATAAGATGCAAGACAGAGAAATTGGCTCAGGGGAAGCCATTTGGTTTGCGACTGGTAGCCTAGATGTGAAATTTCTCAGACCAGTGCCAATTAATGAAGATGTTAAGCTCATCGCTTCCATCATCGAAGCAAAAGATAGCAAGATCGAACTTCAATGTGAGCTTTTTTCTGACGGCATACTTTGTTGTCAGAGCCATGTGGTCGCCGTAAAAGTACCGAGTGAATGGTTCCAAACAAGGGGTTAACCAAAAAAGCCAGCGTAACAATCGCTGGCTTTCTCCTGCTAGACGAATTAAAACTTGTAACCAGCACCAATCATAAATACCCATGGGTCAATAGAGACATCAACCGATTGAGTACCTAGCGTAGCATGATCGAATGTGGCGGTTGTATCGATATCCGCATACCAAACTGCGCCATTGATAAACCAGTCCTCGTTTATCATGTAATCTAAACCTACATTTGCTGCTAACCCCCAAGAATCATCTAACTTAAGATTACTTAAGGTTGCCGCTGTACCGTTACTGTTAAAACCTTCATCAAAGAAGGTGGTGTAGTTAATACCAACACCGACATACGGACGAAGCTCGCTGTTCGCTTCACCAAAATAGTATTGAACCATAAACGTAGGTGGTAAGTGCTTAGTTTCACCAATATCTTGATTAAGCAAATCCGTTGAAATGGTATGTTGGAAAGGCGTTGCAGCAAGCACCTCTAAACTAATGTTATCTGTAAACATATAGCCAAAAGTAAGGCCGATTTGTGTGTCTGAGTCCACTTGAAGCTCTTTATCAGAACCTAAGATTTTATCACTGCTGTCATTTGGAGAGACCATCGCCAATCCCGCGCGAACAATAAAGTCACCTTCTTGGTGAGCAAGAACATTACCGGAAGCAAGCGCAGCAACCACTGCTAGGCCACATACAGTTTTTTTCATTGTTGATATCCTTACGTAGGGCTTATTTTAATTAATGATTGAGGGAATCTTATTTATTGTGGAGTGCAAACTAGCACACAATAACCCTACTATTTTGATGGAAATCAATTTGTGAAATTTATGGATAACCGATTTACATTTGTCTCGATATGATCACTTTTTCGGTGCAATTTGATGACGTTTATGTAATGCAAAGCTTATGTGTATCACAAATAAAAAAAGCTCCCGAAGGAGCTTTTGGGACTCTAACCATTTAACTGGTTGTCTTAGAGTCATTCTGACTAGCCAGTTGAATTTCTTGCTGTCGAAGCATGGTGTCCAACTCGTCACGGCGGGCTTTAAAAGCCATCATTTCATTTTTCGGAACTGAGCTCGCCATTGGGATATTAGCTGTCATCGCATTGACTGGTCGACCTCGGTCAATGAGTTCATAGTGAATATGCGGCCCTGTAACTCGGCCGGTCGCACCCGATAGACCTATTCGCTGACCACGAGAAACTTTCTGGCCTTTACGCACTAAAATCTTACTCAAATGAAGATAGCGAGTTTTATAGCGGCTGCCATGCTGGATGACAACGTAATTGCCTGCATAAGGATGTTTACGTGTCATGACAACGACACCATCGCCCGTTGAGACAATTGGCGTACCTGTTGGAGTAGCCCAGTCTGTCCCATTATGTGGCGCAATACGCCTCGTTACAGGGTGTTTACGCGTAGGGTTAAAATTAGAGCTGAGGCGATAGTGACCACTCACAGGCTTACGCTGGAAAGCGCGCTGAAGGCTATTACCATTCTTATCGTAATATTGACCGTCAGAGTGAAGATAAGCCGTTACCTCTCTTCCACGGTTATATATTTTTACCGCCTGGAGCTCTTTGTTACCCGTCAATTGGTCGCCAACATATTGCTTGGAAAGCACCACCTCGAACACATCACCCGCACGCAGATCACGGGAAAAGTTAAGCTTGTCTTTTAATAAAGTAACAATTTGCTCGTTTTCAACACTACCTAAACCTAAACGATGTAAAGACTGAGAAAAACTACCTGCAATTTCTCCCACCAGCGCCTGTTCTTTCCAAGTACCCGGAATCTTCACATCAGTAAATGCATAGCTGCCATCGTCAAGTAGGCTATACACTGCTCGTTCAACAATGCTGAACTCAAGTTCCATTTTTGCAAGCCGCTTAGTTTCGGCGTCTTGCCAGAATCGTAGGGTATTTCCCGGTTTTAACGTATCCAGAGCGAGATAGTTCAGATCTGTTTCCATTATCTTCATCAGCTCACTATATCCGAAGCCGAGCTGATCAAAAATCGTACTAAGATTATCGCCTTTGCGAATCACATATTCATAATTCGGCATTTCCTGAACCACATCCGTATCGTTAAGCAAATCATTAACGATGGTCGATTCAGGTAGCGAAAGATCAATAGTGCGCTGATATTGGCTGCTTTTGTTTGTTGCAGATAGCATCAATATGGCAACAATAGGAAGACTCAAAAGCATCACTTTTCTCGACTTGGAGAGCTCTCTAAAGCGAGATGTCAATCTTTGGGACTGCACAATTTGACCTTTTACATGGTTAAAACAAAGGCATAAGGGTACGAATTTCTACTCGGCTTGTCACCTAGGGAATGTCATGTTTGGATCAAAAAAAGGCGCAAACGCGCCTTATAGATGTGCATCATGAATGATAGTAATCACTCACTTTCATATGCATTTATATTACTTATAGGTTAGAACTAGCCCGTTATCGGAACCAAATCCGTTTGGTTGATACTGATCGGCATTCGGATCGTTAATCCATCTTTCGTTATCCACCAAGTAACGGAATTGGAACTGACTATCCTTTGGCAAACGTGTTTTGAACTTATACGATTTTGATTTAGCCACTTTTTTCATCTGCGTTGGCTGCCAATCTAAGAAGTCAGCTACAATAGCCACCGATTGTCCAACCTGCTCTTCCGATAGCTCGAACGTCACTTCAACTTCATCTTTAGTTTTAAAGAAGCGCTTATTAATCATGATTTACTCCATTAACGACAATAACAAATCCATCTCATAGCTTGTTAGGCCAAATAATAAGTAATCCGTACCACATGCACAATACCGTATTGAACACTGATTACTCGACACGCTCTAGGCTATCTTGCCCAGTCAGTTTGAAAAGTATAGCCGTTGAAATCGTTGGTTCTTGCGCCATTGATTGATCAGCATCACGTTGTTTAATAATGAGACGGAGGTTGTGCTGCTGCTTCTCAAGTGTCTCCACCACTATTCTGTCTCCCAAAAATTGCGCTTCTCTTGAAATCATGCGCTTTCGAAACTCGTCATAATGAAATGTGGCGAGATAGTAGAACACACCGGAGCCTTGATTTGAGACTGTTAATATCGAAGCCAATAAAGTTGGTGTCACCTGAACCATCTGCTTGGTATTCACGGTAATGGTACCCCGCTCAGCACCATCTTCATATGTGCCACTGGCTAACCCCGTCTCTGGGTCAAGCTTTTTCATAAAGGAATATGCCTGACTATCAGGTACTTTCACTGTCCATGGGTTAGTAGTTGAAATACCAAAGACAGAATGCATAACAGCGTCGCTACTTGCAGCTTGATTAGGAAACTTAGCCATGATCTCTTCATCAGAAAGACTAAATCGATACAGGCCGGCGATAGTGACAACTATTAATAAGAGAATAGGGATCAGAAGGATAAGAGGAATGGGTAAAAAGCGCTTTTTCATCTTGTAGTATGTCTTATCAGATATTTGATACGGGTAAGCGCCATGTTAGCAGCAAGGCCAAAGAGATAAAATGGGACATCTGACCCTCAAGTAACTATTTTTAAACTTTGATTTTATTATAAAGATTAACAAAGTGCGTTCATATAAAAGTGGATACTTTTGCTAGCGTATTCCGAGGAATACAAAAAAACTCAAATACATACACTAGCAATCATCACTATGCCAAAGAAACGTGTTTCAGCCCGTAGTAATTGCTTACACAAAGGTAATTGCTTTTCATCCTGTAGTAATTGCTTACATTAAGATAATTGTGTTTACTTGCCTCTAATTTATCTGGGGGCGAAAGCTTTTCTTGCTGAAACATCCCAATAACAATTCCTTGAGGGTTTGAGTCGTATGATTATCTACCGTATTAACCTAGCAACAAGAAGTGGTAGGAGAGAGTTCACGAACATCGCAGCAGTTGCTCTACTTGTCGCAGGTGCTATTGCTATTTTCCGTTTTTTGGCTACATATCCAGTAGAGTCCATAATCGGTGGAGTTGTAATCTTAGCTTTGGTGGTTTACCTATATAGTAAAAAGAGTTTAGATAAACAAAAAGAGATCACTCAAAATGTTGCGTCTTATCTGAGGGTTAAAGAGGAAGCTAAGAATCAAGTTTGTAATGAATGGCACACTAACTATGATAAAGTTATAAATCGTTTGGATGTTGCGACGACAGTCGATACTAGAAAACGCAATAAAGTTCTCAAAGATGCTGAATTGAATGAAGTAGAGTTTTGTCACCCTGAAGTTAAGGATAAAGGCATAACACTAGATTTGAGAGTAGACTTCCAGCGACAAAGAGTAGAGATTCGCCTGGACCAGAAGCTGTTGGGAGGGAAGAAAGCCAATCCTCTTTTCTTAAACGATACACCAGTCGAATATGATGTTTCTCATAATAGAGCCAACAGTGTACTTTTAATCGTTGATGGAACAGCTTTGCTTTACACTTTTCTGAGACTAATGTCAGGGCAAATAACAGAAGATGTTATCCTGCGCTTAGGTCACCACGAGTTTCCAATTACCAATAACATTGTGGCTCAAGTAGATGCGACTGATGACCATAGTGAAAACTATTTAAAGATTCTCGAAAAAGTAGGAAAGGTGTTGGCTGATACTGCTGAAAACCATTCAAAAGTAACTATTCCAACTTTTGGAAAGCTTTGTGGTTTTTTACTTGCAACTGGGCACAATAATTTGTAGTAGCTCAAACAGGTATACACACTGCTGAGCAATAATTTTTCGCTATAGTGCACAAGCTTGCATGGAAGGCATTCGCCAGTTTCTATTGAGAATCTGGCGAATGCCTTCTGTCAGGTTGTTTAGGAAAAGTAGACTAACTAAGTCACTTTCTCATTTCTTATTTAGAAATGGAGCTTAAATTTCAACCTAGGCAATAATAGGTTTTATCCAAATTAAGTAAAGCTAAAGACCAGACGGTATCCTCAAAATAAAAAATGCCAGTAAGCCAAACTGACTAGCATTAACACCATAATGACCACGAATGTCCCAATCACTCATACCTAGCAAGAACACGGATAATATCTTACGGTCATTCCATCAATTAGATTGGTCTAACTTTCTTGCTGAAACCATTCCTACGACTAATCTAACCCTCCTCTTCCAAGTGCTGCACAAGCTCGGCTTTTAGGCCATCTTTTTAATGAGAGTGGTTAATAAACCATCTTTTCCTGTCAAACCTTGCCCAAAATTCGAGATCTTTAATGACTTAGTTTAGATCAAAGGTTTTAGTCACATGCCATTTTTAGACATTGTACTGAAAAGAAAGAGATTTATAGGCACTACCCTTAGAAACAAACTCGTTTATAAAGCATGATCGAGTTGGTATTTACCAATCATCTCCCCCTCGCTGTTTAAGAAACGTTGATAGGAGAAAGGTGAAATATCAACGCAAGTCGGCAAACTTCTCACAAGCTCATCGAGAATTCTCCCCGTTATCGCTGATGTCAACATACCAGTTCGGAAATGCCCGCAAGCATTGAGGTAACCCTCCACTCCCGGCACTGGCCCGATAATCGGTAGCTCATCTGGAGAACCCGGACGCAGCCCTGCCCAACAACGTTTGATGTTCATGTCTTTTAACGCAGGAATAGACTTCATGGCTCCTTGTCCTAACTGCTTGATGTATTTGATGTCATTACTGGTATCAAAGCCTCGTTCTTCCGTTGTCGAACCTATCAGGATCTCACCATTATCTTTCTGCGCGATATAGCAATCACTGGTCGTCAAGCAACCGTTGAGTAACTTCGGTAGTTTCTCAGTAATAATGACCTGACCTTTCACTGGGAACACCGGCAGCTTATAGCCTGTCGCCCATTGACTGATCGTCTCCGCCCAAGCACCTGCAGCGTTGACCATCATTTTACACGGTAAGACACCTTGTTCAGTTTTTACTGCTGTGACGCGGCTGCCCTGTCTCTCGATTCCAGTCACTTTGGTATTGAGATATAACTCAACCCCATTTTGGCGCGCAGCTTCCAGATAGGCTTCGTTAAGGCGATATGGGTTAACTTGGTGATCACAGTCGAACTCCATCGCGCCGATAGCCTCTTTGGAGACGTTAGGCTCCTCAGCATGCAACTCTTCTTGTGAAACCCATCGAACATGGTCATGACGATCAGGGACCGCTGCTGCGATTTGTTCAGCGTACATACGATCATATTTATCGAACATCACAAACTTTAGCCCTGTGCGTTCAAACTTGAAGTCAACACCATGCTTTTCAACCAACTCTTCATAGAGAGCCGGATACATTGCGTTAGACATCATCGCCATATCGAAGAAAGGTTCAGGCATGATATGAGGATTCATTTCCGGCGCTTCATTCGCCCCCGACTCCTGCATTTGTTTGGACAATGTCTTAAATAAGATAACGCCACAGCCTAACCCTGTTGACTCACCCATTGCCCATAATCCCCCTGCTGATGCTCGGGAAGCGTTTCCAGGATATTTAAAATCAACAACGGCTATTTTTAGATCTTTCTGACGGCTCAGGAAGTAAGCAATGGATGCGCCAATAACACCACCACCACAAATGACTACATCGTACGCTTTCATTATTCTTCCTCCAGCGCTGAAAATGGGATTGGATCAAGTGGAAACCTTGGGCGAACTAAGCCTTGCTCCTGACTGAATCCTTCTTTCTTTAATCTGTCGTAACAATAATGGGAACAGGTCTTACCCTGACAGTCACCCATAGTCGCTCGAGTACGCATTTTTAAAGTGACAATGTCTCGACATCCTTGAGCAATCGCATCATCGATGGCCTTTTTCTTCACTTGCTCACATCGGCAAATCACCGTGTCTTCATCAGGCAAAGAGAGTAGCCCTAGTTCGCGGAAACCGGCATTATCAAACGCTTGACGGAAGCGATAGAGACGAGACAACTTACGGCGCATTGCTGTAATGTATTGCTCTGCATCTGCGCCCCCCAGTTTTCCCATCTCACAAGCAATGGCTTTCGCGGCGATTTTACCCTCTAACATAGCGGCATCTGCACCTGCAATTTTGGCACTATCTCCCGCACAAAAAATGTTTTTCTGACTGCTACGCTGCCATTCATCCACTACAGGGATTGCACCACTCATGTGGTCATATTCTATGTCCAGCCCAATTAATTGAGCCAATTGCGAGCGCGCAGCAAAACCGTATCCTACCCCCAAGGTATCAACGACATGCGTGACCGCTTGAGAATGATCTGGGTACCAGTTGTCATCATACGGTGCGACCGTCACTTCATTCAGTTGGCGAACGCCTTCTGCTTTGACTAGCCCCCACCCATAATGCAGTGGAATGTTATGTTGCTTGAGGTACCACATCATAGACAGGCCATCCAACGCTTGCTGAGGGCGATTAAGCATCGCCAGCGTTTCTTTAGCTATTGATGAAAACTTAGCCGCTTCATAAATGGCCTCAACCTGACAACCTGCTTTATGTAACTGGCAAGCCACCAATACCAGCAGTGGGCCACTGCCCGTAATCACCACTTTATTGCCAGGTCGGACTAAGCCACTCTTCAACTGTAACTGTATGGCCCCCAACAGCATAACACCCGGAAGCTGCCATCCCGGGAATGGAATGCTTCGCTCCTGACATCCTGTCGCCAACAACAAATGGTCATATTCAATATGAGATAGCTTGTGATCATGAGTAACCAATAAATTGTTTTCTCCTAAAGGCCCAAGCACTCTTGTCTGGGTTTTTAAGTCGATAAAAGATGCGTTACTCTGATAATCCTCCTGCAGTTTGTCCATCGCAGTGGTTAATTTTTCATCTAGGTGGGGCATGTCTGCTGTTTTGCGCCATGGACCACGATAGATCACTCCACCTGCTTTAGGGGCTTCATCAATAACGGTGGTATGAATCCCAAAGCGTGCCAATTCAGTCGCTGCCGACATGCCTGCCGGTCCACCACCGATGATCACCACTTTCTTCGTCATAGCTCACCCCCTTGCTCCAGCACAAAATTACGGCTGGTCTCAACCTTCATATCAGGTTTGACGATAGTCTGACAGGCTCTCTGTTTGTGGCGACCATCGATATGCAGAAGGCAGCAATGACAAACTCCCATACCACAATATGGACCAGACTCTGCACCATAATCGTTGGTCATCAACTGACGAATGTTCGAAGCCAATAAAGCACTGAGCACGCTCTCTCCTTCAACCGCCGGAATCGGTTTTCCATCAACATTAATGGTGAAGGGCTTATCGAGCACCTTAGTAATATCTTGGTTTCTTTTTGTAATAGATTTCATATACCTCTCCAATGCAACAAAGCGCATACGCATCATACCCATAATAAAGATAAGGAAAATGATCAAAAAAGACGCACTTTCAATTTAAAAAGAACCATCACAGTTATTAAGGGAAATACTTGTGCTACTAGTCAGTATCTCATCAGACCACTGCTGTTATAGGAGCGTAAAAGAATGGGTTATTTAGAAAGGTGGACTTCAACATACGGGGGAAATTGATACACGCTAGGCATTTTTTAAACCTAAATGCACATGTCATTGTCATGAAATTAACTCTAGATGACATAAACAAAGTGTTGGACTTTAGATTCTTCAAGTTCAAACAATCTATCCAACATTTCCTGATTCAGTGTACTTCCTCTTTTAATAAGAATATTGCCATTGGGCAGAGAAACATCTCGTTTAATTTCAATTCCTGGTTTTAGATCGCTAAGACTTACACAACATTCCAGTGTTCTCGAATTATTCCTACGTTTGTCTTCCAACATATGAAAATAGGCCTTAAGAATGACAGGATCATAATGAATCTTTGATTTCTCTTTCATCACACTCTCAGCAACTGCTGGCAAACAAAGCTTTGTTCTATCACCATGATTCACTGTGAGATAATGATAATCCTTAACTACTCTTATGAGCCTTGCTAAAACAGGTATTTGCTCTCCTATTAATCCTTTGGCAAACCCTGAGCCATCAACATTTTCATCTTGATACTGTATACCTGAGAGAAGCGGCTCAAAGAAAGCATTAGAGGAAAACAGTTCCGCAGCTTTGGGGCCAAAACTACAAGGTCCGATATGATGTGCTTCGTATACCGGTGACGACTGCTGGTTCAATTGGCAAAACACCAATCCAATCGGGTGAAGTAAGGCCGCTCTATAGGCCTGATCACTAGAGACATCAGAAGATGACATGTAGCTGACCAACTCCTTGGCATGATTCGCTATGCGCAATAGATCTGGCTTTTGAAGATAGCCGCTATCTACAATAACGTTCACCAACAAGTTTAATGTGCTGTGCATTAACTCGTTATACTTATGGTTTACGCCTTTAGATTTCAGCTCTAGCCCATTAATATACTGACTCTTTTCCGCAAGTTGCCTTTTTAAACTCTCATTATCTTGCTGAAGCTTTGTATTAACGACTTCTTGATGCTTCACATACTTCTCAATCCCCCCCATCATCTCAAACTGGGACTTGAGTCGAGATAATGTCTTCTTTACCGCTTCGTTTTCCCAAGGTTTAGACAGTACATAACTGATACTTCCTTCGTTGATTAAAGCCATGAAATCATTATTAGCAACACGACTTGCCAAAGCGACTCGTACCGCACTAGGTTGAACGTGCTTAGCCTGAGAGAAGAATTTAGGTCCATTCATAGAAACCATATTCAAATCTGCAACAATGAGAGAAACTTCGTGATCATTAAGGTATGCAAGAGCATCGACTGGATTATTGAATGCCACAACACAGAAATCTTTTCTCAATAAACGTGAAAGCGCACGAGTTATCTGTACTTCGTCATCCACAATAACCAGTTTTACTAAACTCTCCTTATCCATACGGACTTCCCTTTCAATTGGTAGTTAGTTTGATATTGGCAAATGTACGGTGAACTTAGTCCCTTTACCGACTTTGCTCACAACATCAATTTTACCTCCATGGTTGTTCACGACACCATGACAAATAGATAACCCTAGCCCTGTATTGCTTGTCTCTGCTCGCGTACTAAAAAAAGGTTCAAATATCTGAGATATATTTTCTTCGGGAATACCAATACCACTGTCAACTATATGAATGATTAACTCTTTTTCTGAGTTACTTGTTATTACCTTAATTGCCCCCAGTTCATTGCCAATAGCCTGTAAAGAGTTCACAAGTAGATTCACGAAAAGCTGTTCAAGTTGATGAGAACTGCATGAAACCAGTGCATTTTCAGCGCCATAAGACTCAATAATCTGACAGTTAGACTCGATGCGTTCTGACAGGCTCTCAATCGCAGATGATAAAATGACATGAACATCTTTCAAATCAAACGGCTCATCACTGTAATCTGAAAACGTCTTGATATTGGAAAGGATACTATCAATTTTCAAAGCCCCTTCAGATGTCGCTTTAATCAGCTCATCACTATCTTCAAAGACAAAGTCCAGATCTTCCTCCGCACAAATTCGGTCTATCCGATTCAACACTTCCTTGGCGACTACAGGATGCGCAGATGCCGCAGCAGCAAACGTTTTGTATTCCGTCACTAAAGTTTTAAAAAAACGATTGTAATCTTTAAGCGTATTAATATTACTCAAGACATAACTGATAGGCCCATTGATTTCCCTCAAAAGTCCAGAGCTGACTTGACCTAAATTCGACAACTTTTCATCTCTCTCTAACCTCGCTTCCATCTCTTTAATACGCTGATTTGACTCAACAAGAGAATGGTGTTTTTTCGTCACTTTGACTAATGCATCTTCGAAGCGCGTTAACACTCGATTGTACTGGCGTGCAATCATTCCAACCTCTGACGTTGGGTCGTAGCTAATTCGTTGGGTAAAATCACCACTCGCTTCTTGATGCTGCATGACCGTCACTAAATCATAGAGCTCGCTACTGGCTTCGTGCGAAGAGATATTCAGCCCAACTACCTCTTCATCCTGCGGCACTCTCAAAGGAATCAACTTATTAATTAAGTAGAAAGCCAAATAACTGAGAGGAAAAACAAATGCACTGGTTACGCTAATGCCAAATATCTGAATCACGATTTGGCTGAGTCTGTCTTCAGCGACCAATAATCCTGAAAAAGCGTCTTGAGGAGCAAAAAAGGCGACAGCCAAAGTGCCCCAGATCCCATTCGCCAAATGAACCGGTATCGCACCTACTACATCATCGATCTTTTTGCGGATTAAAAAATGGTGGGCAAAGGTATAAATCACAGCCGCAATCATACCTATTGCCACCGCACTAGGGGCATTGACTAAATCACAGTTGGCAGTGATCGCCACTAAGCCCGACAAAATACCGTTGCAGAAATGGGGGACGTGTACTCGCTTAACCAAATACAATGAAACTAACGCTGATGTCAGCCCCCCCATCGCCCCGGCAAGAATAGTATTGAGGATGATATTAAAAGTATTGGCACTAAACGCGAGTGAGCTGCCAGCATTAAACCCTAACCACCCAATCCATAAGAACACGACCCCTGTGACGGTCTGTACTAAGCTACTGTGGTGGAAGGTTTTACCGTCCTTAAAACGATCTAATCTAGGGCCTATCACAATCACGGCAGCAAGTGCTGCCCAGCCACCCACTGCGTGAACAGCGGTTGAACCCGCGAAATCTACAAAACCGTATTGAGCTAACCATCCGTCGTCTGCCCAAATCCAGTGACCGACAGTCGGATAAATAAAAGTTGCAATTAAGACAGAAATCGCAATATAGCCCTTCAAGCTACCTCGCTCTGCAATCGCTCCAGAAATAATGGTGACTGATGTGGCACAAAAGACCATCTGATAGAAAAAAAATGCACCTTCATCGACAGTGTTAAATGCTGGGAGCATGAACTGACTGGTCCCAAGTAATCCTTGCCAAGAATCACCAAACATAATGCCGTAGCCAAGCAGCCAATACAGCCCCAAGACCACCGCTAGGTCGATTAAGTTTTTTGCAGCAACATTGACTGTATTTTTTCTGCGCACCGTTCCCGCTTCTAACAGCAAAAAGCCAACCTGCATCAATAAGACAAGTAACGTACACAAAAATACGAACAATGAATTCATAATACTTATATGTTTCCAGCTATTAAATTAGAAAGCTGAATCTACACCCATGTGATTGCATATAAATATTAATATAGTCGTAAATTCAACATATTGGCTCAGAATAGCGATTTAGAGTGGCTGGAGACAGAGAGAGATTAAGTCGTGGTATAAAAGCGTGTTATCTATATCAAATATCTTCTGAGCACATGGGAAGCTTGTGAGCGTTGGGCGAGTATGATTGCCCTGAAAGCAATCGTATCATTGCTCCTACCAAGGTGCTCGTAACAGAAATCAATAAGCTCATCCAGTAAGCGTTCAACCCAAACCATGTGGCTTTGAGTGTGAAATTCATATCCTCGGTGGTATCGATGATATAAGGCAGACTTCCGACTCACCTAACCATTTTCATAAGCGAAATAACTACTTGAAAGAACTTTTGTAGTAGGTATTTCAAACTCATTGGTGCCCCGAAATGAGCTAGAACTTATATGCTACAAATTCGGAGGCATTCGTTTACCCTACAAAAAGTACCAGATGGAATGCAAATCAAAACGTTTTTAACCTTCACTATGGTTATTTTTGCTGTCAAAGCAACCATTTGAGCAGTGAAATTATCACTGCTCATTACTGGTGATTATAAATCATTGAAAACATTGTTATAATCCTATTTATTTATCAGTCAAGCCAACTCCCATGAGATATGAATCCGCTCCTGTAGCGCCAGGAGTCAGACAAGAAACCACAAGAGAGCGTGCAGCACGTCAACATCTAGAACGTAAGGCTGAATTAACGTACTCAGAAAGTGATGAACAACGATGGGCAGAGAACCGAAAAAGAGTCATTTCTGAACGTGAAAAAGCAGCACAAGTCTTTGAACTTGGTTGGATGCAATCGCCTGTAACACAATCCCAAGAGGCGTTGTGGGCGAGCCTATTTACGGCAGAAACCAAAGAAGAACAAAAGCTGTATATCAAGCAGTGCAATACTCATTTGAATGAGCCAGTGCGTCAGGGGGAGATTGTTTTATTACCCACGGGAGAGCCAAAAACTTCTGATGATCAAAGCTTATTTGATGAATGGCTGGAACAAGCGAAAACTGCCAGTACTGAGCTAACCAAGCTAGCGGATGAAGAAGTCGCCACGCTCAATCGTCACTTTGATTTATTTTCTCATCAGTTGGATGAACGGATCCGTAATGATGGGTTGCCTACAGATTACTATGCACAAGTGGCAACAGGGGTGGGAGCCACATCAGCGTTGGTCGAGCAGAATCTGAAGAATATTCAGAATGTGCTGTTAGAAATTAATGAGCTGCATGTGAAGCATCTCGAAACCAAACGTAAAGAAGGCTATGTCAACAATAATCGATTTTTTGAACAGCGTGCCGCCTTGTTTAAAAAGCTGGATGGCTCCTTTGTGAGGTTGTCTAAACGAAGTGTTCAGCTTCCTATTCACACGCAAGTGAAGCGCAATCTCAATCTCTCCTCTAGGTCAATGATCCATAATGCCGATGAAATTCTCAAGACAGGGTTTGTCAAAGATTTAGGGAAACGGATCGGCAATATTGCACTTGGGATTTCAGCGTCGAGAGGCTTAGGTTACATCGGTCTCACTGTTGGAGCGGTAAGCGGAGTCGATAACATCTATAAAGCCTGTAAGGTGGATGGCTCAGGGAATTGTGGTAAAACCGCAACTCGTGAGATAGGCGGATTTATCGGTGGTGTGTACGGTGGAATTCAAGGTGGCAGTGTTGGCACTGGACTAGCCGTATCAGCCGTGTCAGGTATCGCTTTAGTAATTGGTGTGACTGTATCAGCTCCTGTCCTCGCGATTGCTGCAATTGGCGGAGCGGTTGCCGGTGGTGTAGTCGGTGGTGTTGCTGGTTCTACGGCTAGTAAATGGTTTGTGGATGAAATGTATGCGTGGGGCTCCGAATAGTGATTAAGGATATTGCATTTGTTTTTTTTTACTATGCAGTAGTGTGGTCTGTACCTGCTGTGGTAATGAATGCGGTTGTGTCTTTAGGTAGCTTTAGACATATTATTTTCATGGATAAGCAGCTTGCGAAAGATCTAAGCAAATATTATGACGAAAAAGGCTATATGCGCCCTAAATATCAACTATCTTGGGAGATAGGACGTCGGTGCTTTGATTACTGGGTTAAATATCCATTTATTCGTCATCGAGCGACAACCAAATCTACAAAGTTCAAATTGTTTATGTGGGTTAACGCATTAGGTATGTGGAGCTACATTTTCTCTTTTGGGTTGATGATCATTGGGAAGTATTTTATTTAACTATCCCCATCGCTTCTTTGCAATCATCGGTGGTGGGTATGCAGGTGTTTATCTATTCGAACTTGCTGTTGGTGGTGCGGCTGGCTCAACCACTGGTAAGTGGAGTGCAGACTTTGCGTATGAGTGGGCTACTGAATGATAGAGTTTATTGAAGCAATATTGTTTTTTTCTCGAAAGATTATAGCTATTTATGCCATAGTTTGGTGCTTTCCATCAGTGTTTGTATTGCCTGTGATCTCGTTAGGTAGTTTTAAACACATTATTTTCATAGATAAGCAATTAGCTAAAGATTTAAATAAGTATTACGACGATAAAGGTTATATGCGACCAAAGTATCAAGCATCTTGGGATGTCGGAAGTCGGTTTATTAATTATTGCATTGCTTATCCTTTTATTCGGCATCGTGAAACAACGGATTCTAAAAAGTTTAAGGCTTTTATGTGGTGGAATGCTTTGGGATTTTGGAGTTGGATAATGGTTTTCTTTCTGGCTTTCCTCGAGAAAGGTCTAGGTATTGGGCTCTGACTGAACATAACTACATTATCCGCACCCCAACCAAGCCTGTTCGATAGTGCGATTTAATTCGTCGCACTAACTCGTCACAACTAGCTTTGCCATACCAATAGTGATTAGTTTTTGTAATTTACTGAAGGGGGCTGGCGCGTTTTTGTCCAAAAACCTATCACAAGCTGTGGTCAAGAAAATCATAAATACCTTGCGAGTAGTGAGCTTTACGAGCATCAGGAGTGGCTTTATGGTTTTATCATCATTTCCTTTTAACTGGATGGTAGTTTAACGCAGTAAGTCCATCGTCTTGCTAAGCCTTAGGGATCAAAAAAACGTACACACCATGATACCTAGTATGTACGTTTTGAAGAGCCACAATAAGCATTGTGAGTAAAGGCTATCAATCACACGCGAATGATATATTCTTTATTCCCAATGGATAGACTTTTAGATAGTTACTTGTCTTGATCTTGTGCATTTTCAGGGCTAAAGCTAGCCACAATATCGACTTCATCAAAGTTGCGGTAACCACGAATCATAATGTTGAACTCACCAGCTGGTTTGTTAAACACACACTGTTCGTTGCTGCCATTCTGGAACGGACGACAGTCATATTCTGTTTTCGAAACAGGACCTTCATAGGTCACGTATAGATCCGCATCGCCACTGCGTGGGCCTGTAATGGAAATCGTTACTTCGCCCGGCTCTGTAGTGCGGAAAACAAAGAACTGTTCATCGAAATAACCGGATGTTAAGTTCTCCACTGGTGTACCGTTTTCCAGCTCCTTCACTGGCGACTCTACGTCATCCAAACTGGTTTCCACCAAGTACGCAATAGCTAACTTAGCAAACTTAGTCGCATGGCTTGCGGTTGGATCGGAGTTCTCCAGCGTGTCGTGCTCAGTGTGAATATGCGGGTTGTAATCATTGAACATGGTTTCAAACGGCATCGCTGACGGGTAACCCGCGTTATGCCAAGAAGCGTGATCCGAACAAGCGTAACCACAGCGGTCAAAATCATAAGTAATTTCACTCGCATAGGTATCAATCAACTCGCTGAGAAATTCGGTTAAATTCGCATCTGTGTAATCGCTGATGAAAGTAATATCATGAGCCGAACCGTTATAGTTGGTCATATCCAGTTGCAAGGCAGAGACCACATCCGCCTGCTCGCCTTTCAGCGTTTGAGCGATGTCCTGAGAACCTCGCAAGCCCACTTCTTCTGCAGCATAGCCGTAAAACTTGATGGTGCGATCTGGCTGGATACCACTAGCAATCATAAGACGCAACGCTTCTGTCACGGTTGCAATACCCGAAGCGTCATCATCGGCTCCCGGTGATATTGTACCTTCGGTTGTCCATGACCCAACTGTTGAATCTAGGTGACCACCCACCACAACAATCTCGTCTGGATGCTTGGCACCGACTAAAGTTACTTCAACCGATTTCTGTGGGTAATCACTGTGTGAGATTTGCTGAGCTGAAGCATAAGGTACATCCTTAATCTCTTCTTGCCAGCGCTCTAGCAACCAGTCCGATGCAGCGATACCCGTAGAAGTGGTATAAAAACGGTTAGTAAAGCTGGTTAGGTTTTCAATGGTAGTCACCATGTTGTTTGGCTCGACCTGTGCAATCAACGACTCGACCGTGTCGTGGTGGCTGATCACCGGCTTCTCAAACGTACTCATCGACAGTGGCATACCCGCCGCTTTCATTGCGCTTGCCTTGTCTGCATGCACCATATAACCACCACAACGGTGCTTTGCTTCATGCATATGGCTGGAGAGTGCCGCTAACTGTTTTTGATCAATTTGAGCGACTACGGCATTTGAATTAGCAGCAAATCCGCTGTACACGGCTGCACCATGCTGCGTGATCAAATGCTGAGCATCTGCATCCGTGGTAATCCATACTTCACCATCTTTAAGTACGTTAGCATCTGATGCTGCAAAGGCTGAAGCGCTCCCAAATAGAGCTAAAGCTAATAATGTCTTTTTCATAGCAGAACTGAGTTCCTTGTAAATTCTGTAGACGTGATACAAAGCAGGGCTCCATTCGGAGCCCTGTCGTTTTTAGAATGGATTAGTTGGCTTTGATGAAGCGGTAGCGCTTCGTCTCAGAACAAACGTCACCTGAGGTACATACTTGGTACTCAACATCAATCGTGCCGTTGTGACGGAACTTATCGACGTAAGAAGTAAATTCAGTTGCACCCACCACTTTGCCGTTACGCTTCACAACAAAGTAGTCGTCTGTTAGGTATTCCCAAGCCAGCTTAACGCGTGCCTTGCCATTAGGCTGCTTGTTACCAAATTGCAGTTTGAGTGGGAACGCGTCTGTTGCCGTATCTTCAATTGTGATGGTCTTGTTGGCCGTCGTTGCAGCACCTGCATTATCCGTTACCGTCAGAGTCACAACGTAATCACCAGCTGCCGCGTAAGTGTGGCTAACCACTGCACCTGACTGAGAGTTACCATCACCAAGGTTCCACTGGTAAGAAACAATGTCACCATCGCTATCACTACTTGTGCTGGTTAGGTCAACTTTCTTGCCTGTGACAACATGGTCGAATGAAGCGACTGGTGGAACGTTAGTGCTACCAGAGTCAAACGATGCTTTCAGGTTTGCATCGGCATATTCTGAGTAACCGAACACGTTGACGGTATAGCGTCCTGCCACTGGATTTTCAATGACACAGATTTCATCAGTTACCGACTCACTCTTACAGATGTTTTCCTGCGAGTTTGGCGCATAATCAAGGCCAACATAGATGTCTGGATCACCCGTTGAAACACCAAGTTCTACCGTTAGCTTATCTTTACCTTCAGGCACTTCGATGTCGAAGTAGGTCTTCGAACCTGTACCACCAGCAACAGTCACGGCTTGGCCATTTTCTAGACGTTGGTACTCTGGCTCTGGCGGAAGCGGTGGCTCTGCACATGGTTCTACGCCTACAATATCAAATGCTGCGACAACATCGTCAGAGTTGTAGCCTAGGTCATTTGCGGCATTTTTCACGCCACATGCACCTTGCCAGAAGTCGCTGTCTTCTGCCCAGTAGATCTGGTTCGCCAGAACAAACAGTTCGAACGCTTTTTTCGTATCCCAGCCTTGAGTAGTAGCGATGTGATAGAAAGCTTTATTGAATACACCAGAACTGTAGTGAACGTTCAGTCCGTCGTAGTAATCAGAAGCGTGGTTGATAGAAGATCCATCACGTGAAGGATCGTCCATATAACGCAGTGCACCGTCTGCTTTGAAGATGTCACGACCGACCATCCAGTCGTTCGTCCCTTTCATGTAGTATTCAGCAGCTTCACCAGCGATATCAGAGAAGGCTTCATTCATACCACCAGACTGATTCGCGTAGATAAGACCTGAGTTTTGCTCAGTGAAACCATGGCTGACTTCGTGCGCAGATACATCCAGGCTCACCAATGGATAGAAGTAACTTTCACCGTCACCGAAGGTCATCGCCTGACCATCCCAGAAGGCGTTTTCGTAGCCGTTTCCGTAGTGAACACGCATCATCAGTTTGAATGTCAGCGGCGCTGTATCAAACCAATCTTTGTACATGTCGAATACAACGTTACCGAAGTAATGTGCATCGTTCAGTGGTGAAAAAGCACCGTTGATTTCTTTGTGCTCGTTGCGCGGACATTCGTAGGAATAAGGCGTTGTACCTGATGTCGCACCGTTTAGATCCACAGTGACAACGTTATCGGACTCCATCACACACTCGGTGCCGTTTTCCGTCACATCAAGATAGTGGTAATCGGTACCGTATTCGTACTGACCTGTTTTCTCGTTACCACCAGGGCCGGTACCGATTTGGGCATGGGCAATACCTTCCCAACGGTCGATGATTTCACCGCTGTGCGCATCCAACATAGTAAACGGACGCGATGGGTGTGCTTGACCTTCAATCAGGTAAGAGATTACGTAAATCAGACGAGTTTTATCACCGTCTTGATACACGTAAAGATCGTCTTTGGCGTTCGCTAAAGATGGGCTCGCAGCGACACCTGCTTTAAGATCTTTGCTTGCCAACTCAAGTGCTTGTGCGCGATTTAAAGAAGGCTTTACGAACTTGCGATCAACGCCTGCCATCTTCACGTATTTGCCCTGAACGGCTTTTAGGGCACCACCTTGGGCACTTTGCGTTGCGTTTAGGTAGTGGCCCCAAACAGGCACTCCCCAGATGTTTTGCTGGACTTTAACTTTGTAGATGCCACGCTTCTTCAGATTCACTTCTTTTACCATTTTGAAGCTGGAAGCATTGTCGACACCAAGCTGAGAATTCAGCCCAGAAAATGATGTAAAGTTGATTGGTTTGCTTAAATAAACTGACTCACCGGCATGTGCAGATAGTGACATCGCACTGGCTACGGCTACTGCCAAAAAATGCTTGGCTATTTTCATTATGATTCTCCTTATCGTGGCATTTTATAAATGCCGAGGAGAAACATATCATTAACAATTAAAATTAATACTCACCATTCTTAATAATTATTTAATAAACCAAACAAGCGCACAATATAATTAGCATTTATTTTATAAATCATAAAATAAATCAATTAAATTCAACCTAAAATCAAATATTGTTAAATATGTAAATTAAAACCTCACAGTAAAAATAACGGTTATTTGTATAATACAAATAACCGTTATTGACTTAATTATTTAATTCCAATTTAATCAATTAAATTAGCAAATTATTGAATGCATCAAGAAATTAAAATGACAAACAGACATTTATTTAAATAGCAAACTTATTAAAAATAAGTGAGTAAAATAATATTTATAAGCACGTAATTAGAAGACTGCATTCAAAATATAAAAATCAAAAATATTGATGTTCACCTAATAAATCGAACTCGGCTGAATAATAATATTAGCGCGACCAAAAGCTGAAGTGTAAAGCATGAAACGAACACCGCTTGCTCACCAAAACTAGCAACCATATACCCTGACGCTGCTAAACCAAACGGCATGAGCAACTTAAACAACGAACCCGTAATTCCCGTCAGCCTGCCGAGGCATTGCTCATCGAACGCTTCCTGGCGGTAACTCCAGATGCAGATCGAGCTGTATAAGCCAATGGCAGAGATCCACAAGAAGGCAAAGACCAGACTCCACACTCCGGGAAGCACCAGAGGAATGAGGAAACCAAACGCCTCCAACGCAATTGAGGCAATCAATAACTGGCCTAAACCAAACTTGGTACGTATTTTATCTGCGGTAAATGAACCCAATAAGCCACCCACACCCGAAGCGGCAATCAAGTAGCTCACTTCAACAGAATTCAGACTGAGAGTGGATTTCGCATAGAAGATCGACTGAATCCAGAATATTGCACCTGTAGTGTTAATCACCATCACGGCCAAGGTGATGTACCACATATTGGTTTCAGCACGCAGTATCGCCCACCCTTCCGCCAATGCTTTTAGCACGGGTGGGTGCGGTTTCGGCTCTGGCTTCACTACAGCTAACTTTTCCAGTTGCCAATAAGCCAGCACCAACATTGCCGCGACACCAAGAAAGACATGATGAATAGCCGACAATAGCATCAGCGCACCAGAAAGTACCGGTCCGACCGTTTCCATAAAACTGCTCAACGAACTCATGCGTGCAATAGCGGTATTTTGCAGTTCATGAGGAATACCGTTTTTCATCATCGCTATACGTGCATTGTGATAGCCGTAATTACACGCCATCATGAAAAACGCCGATGGGAAAAGAACCCAAAACGGATTATCCAACCATTCCACCGCAAAATAACAACTCAATACCATCAGCAACTGGCCTAACAACATCACTTGAGACCAGCGCTTTTTGTCGACTCTATCGACCCACACACCAATAAACAGCGCCAGCAATAAGTTAGGTAGGAATTCAACTGCTCGCATCAAGCCCATCATCTGAGATGACTGAGTCAATTCATACACTAACAAAGGCAATGCCAAATTATAAATCTGGGCACTAAACGCCACGAACAATGCACTGGAAAAGAGCACCACAAACGATCTATTTTTCCACACTGAATTTTGAGGGTGAGATAACGTCTCCATCGAATAATCCTTTCTTCCTGATAAGAATCCACTATTATCCGAATAAAAAGATGAAGAAAAATAGAAATAGAAAAAAGGAATTTCACCTTTATGCGTTACTGGAAATCCCTCGCGTTCTGCCGTGATAATCTGCAGCTTGAGCAGTGGCGGCCAATGTCCTTGGATAATTTCAGCCAATCACTGGACTGCACAAGACGCAATGCCCAATTGCTCATTAAGCGATTGATTAAAGAACGCTTCCTGGAGTGGCAGCCGGGGGTAGGCCGAGGTAATTTACCCAATGCAAAGCTATTGAAGTGCCCAAACGAACGATTGGAGCAACAAGCTTTTCGTCTATTAGAAGAAGGAAAAGTCGCGCAGGCTCTATTGCTGGTCAAGGATTCACATCGTGATAATTTTTTGGAAAACTATCTCGCTCAGTTTCAGCCGAAAGATGCGTCAAAACATATACTAAAGATCCCTTTCTACCGCGGCACCCATTGCCTAGATCCCGTCTTTATCACGCGGCGAACAGAAATCCACCTTGCACGCTATCTTTATGCCAATCTGCTTATCATCAATACCGATAATCTCGGCGTACAAGCAGATCTGGCACACTCATGGAAACTGAGCGGCCACACACTTGAAATAACCTTACGCAAAGGGCTTAAATTTCAAGACGGCAGTCCTTTGCTGGCTCAGAATATCAAAGCTCACTTTGAGCGCTTGATGAGCTCAGACGCTGGCTGCAAAGTTCTGTTCGAATTTATTGATGACATCGTCGTAATCGATGACCTATCTATTCACTTTGTCAGCCATTCAATGCCGAACCTACTGCCTAAACTGCTAGCACACTCTGCTATGGGCATCACCAAAACAACCAAAGATGCAATAGTTGGTACTGGCCCATTCTGCTTAGAAGAGCAATCTGAGTGGCGAACACTGATGACCGTTAACCCGCACTATCACGGATTCAGACCTTGGATAGACGGTATCGAGATCTGGAACATGGGCGATAAAGCTAAGAACTTTGACCTTAACAGTCATGTCGTACACGGCAGCCATATACGTGAAGAACACGCATCTGGCTTCCGTGCACAAAATCAATGGGAGGAAGGTTGTGTCTACGCAACATTCAACGTGAATCGTAATGGATGGATGGCCAAACGAGCTCATCGGGCTGCGCTGCAAGAGGTTTTATCTCATATGGGCGCACCGCATTCACAACAGTGTGAAGCGCTCGCTGGAGCGAGCGGTATGATGTCTTATCCCGAGTCACTCAGACCATTAGCGTTAGATTTAATTGCAGAACATATTCGTTCGCTCCCTAAGCCGGAAGCGCCTCTCTCTGTCGTCACCTACCAACTTGCAACCCATATAGAAACCGCTCAGCTAGTTGTCGAATCGCTAGAAAAGTTAGGCATAAATGCCAAACTGATCGTTCATGAATACCCCGTGTTTGACCAACTCAGCACCTTATCTCAAGCGGATGTCATCATTTGTGGCGAAGTGTTCGGTGAAGATACTGAAATGTCTTGGTTAGGATGGCTATGTAACACCAGTGCCCTTACCGCCTGCCTGACCGATAAAGAACAACATTGGATCAAGCAGAAATGTACTCAAGCAATGGCACAACCCAAGCTAGCTACGAGACTCAAACAGTTTGAAAAGATTGAGAAAAGCTTAATCAGTAAAGGAATTTATCAACCACTCTTTCATGTAGAACAGGACCTCAATATCTCAGACACAGTGACAGCGCCCGCGCTGCTCGCTAACGGCTGGATAGACTTCAATCAGGTAGTGATGAAATAGGTGACTCGCTGAAGGTTATGAATCATTTGATAGCGATACAAAACATTAGAAAGTTTAGTTGTGCGCCAACCAGTCAGATAACGCTTTGACCGAGTCATTCGGCTCTTGATTTGCCGAAAGCAAAAAGTAACTATTGCCAGAGCGGATACGTTTATCAAATGGGCAGAGCAAGCGGTTTGACTTAATATCCTGATCCGCCAAGGTCACATCCCCCACGGTCATCCCAAACCCCTGCTGTGCCGCATTCATTGCTTGATCTAAAGTTGCAAATGTCTGATTGCCCGTTCCTTTCAATGCCGATTCATTGCTGCTGTCGCACCACAAAGCCCAGTCTGATTGCTCTTGATTTGCATGTAACCACATAAAACGATTAACCAAGGTATCTTGTACTGGTTCATCCTCCTCAACACACTGCGACCACAATTGAGGCGAGCAAACGGGCGCTAAAATTTCATCAAACAACAAGGTTTGCGAAACCTGCTTGCTTCGAGCTGGTTTACCATAAACGATCACCATATCGAAGCTATCAAAATCAGGGTGCAATTGATGTTTAGTAGTTGAAGTCAACTCGACATTCACATCTAGGTTAGCTTGCTGAAAGTTTGCCAAGCGAGCCAGTAACCAGGTGGTAATACAACTCGGGGCAAGTAATTTGACCCGGTTGGCACTTTCGGACACTTCCCTAACTGAGCGTTGTAAGCGCTTAATGATGTCTTGCGCCAGCGGAAGGAATAGACTCCCTTCAGGCGTCAAAGCAAGTCCCCTAGAGCGTCGATAAAACAGGCTAACTCCCATAAGAGATTCCAGTGATTGGATCTGTCGGCTGACCGCACCCTGTGTCATGTTGAGCGACTCGGCGGCATGGGTGAGATTGAGGTACTCAGCGGTAGCCAAAAATGCCTGCAAATTTTTCGTCGAAGGTAATCTCATTTTTCACCACCCCATAAGCCATGCATTTATTGCATAGCAAGTATGCCTTTATTTCGATTCTCCTCAAACAAAACTTTGACTACCTTTTTATAAAATAAGAAATTCTAGTTATAGATCTAACTTTAACTAGATTAGTTATGCAGTAAAGGAATAGAAACATGATGTCGCTGGCAGATAAAATTGCACCCGATAATATAAAAAAATTAATACCTTATCAGTCAGCAAGACGAATTGGTGGTTCTGGTCGACTGTGGCTCAACGCCAATGAGTTAGAACAACCACTTCATTTTAACGAACAGCAAAATGCGTATCACCGCTACCCTGATTTTCTACCTCATGATATCGCCTCCGCCTATCAGGATTACTGCCAAACCCGAAACCCTGCTCTTGCTGTCAGAGGCGCTGATGAAGCCATCGATCTACTTGTGCGTACGTTCTGCCAACCGGGTAAAAGCCGTATTGCTATCTGTAGTCCGACTTATGCAATGTATGAGTTTTGTGCAGATTCACTGGCCGTTGAAACGATCGACATCCCTTTGCTTGCACCAGACTTTGCTCTGGATGTTGAGGGGGTAGTTAAGGCTGCCGAGTCAGCGAGTTTAATTTTTCTCTGTTCACCAAATAATCCAACCGGACAATTACTGAAACGACACGATATTTTATCCATTCTTGAGCAGACACAAGAACACGCTCTGATCGTCGTTGACGAAGCATATATTGAGTTTGAGCTTGAAGAAAGCGTTGTCAGCTTAATCGAGCAATACCCTAATCTGGTTGTTATTCGTACTCTCTCTAAAGCCTTTGGCCTTGCAGCCGTGCGCTGTGGTTTCATCATCGCTGATACATCCGTGATGAACTACCTCAATAAAATGCTACCACCTTACCCAATGCCGGATAGCTCAGCAGAAATCGTATTAAACGCACTAAGCTCAGAGGGTTTGGCCCAAGTCAGGGCGAATACCAAGAAGCTAATCGCTACCAAAGAGTGGTTTGTAGAACAGATTCAGTCATTTGAATGGATTGAGAAAGTGTACCCTTCTGCTACCAACTTTATTTTAATCCGTACGCGACCTGATGTTGACCTTTTCAACTATTTGCTTAATGCCGGAGTTGTGACCCGTAATCAAGCCCATGAACCGAGCTTGAAACACTGTGTACGGATCACGATTGGTTCACAAGAATCTATGCAAGAAGTCGCTACCATCATTAGCCACTTATCAAACCCAGTATCAACGAAAAACAAAGACAAGGATTTCAACCATGAACAAAGTGCTTAGTGTGATTGCCTGTGCAGCCACTCTTCTGTCTACACCCTCTTTTGCAAAACAAGTGCGCTTGGCCTCTGATTTCACTTACCCACCGTTTAACTACAAAGATCCAAACGGTAATCCAGCAGGGTTCGATATCGAAATTGCCGATGCATTGTGTGCTGAAGCAAAATTAGACTGTACTTGGGTTGCTCAAAGCTGGGACTCGCTCATCCCGAGTCTGCTGGCGAGAAAGTCGGATGTGATCATGGCTTCGATGCGCATCACAGAAGAACGTAAAAAGCGGGTGCTATTTACCAACAAGTACTACCAAACACCAGCTCGGTTTGTCACTGCTACGGGCACTAAGATTGATATTTCGGAGAAAGGATTAAAAGACAGAGTTATAGGCGTTCAAGGTGGCACGATTCATGACCGCTATGTGACCGATAAATTCGGCGATGTCGCCGAGATCAAACGCTATACAGGTCAAGATGAAGTCTATATTGATATGGCCACCGGCCGACTTGATCTGACTTTTGGTAACTCTGATCAACTTGCCTTGGCATTTTTGGATAAAGACATTGGGCAGGGGTTTGAATTTGTCGGCAAGCCCGTGACCGACAAAGCTTACATCGGTGAAGGGACTGCTCTGGCACTGCGTCAGAAAGACAAACTGTTAGCCGATAAATTCAATAAAGCGATAGCCGCTATCCGCGCCAACGGTACTTACGACAAGATTGCGCAAAAGTACTTCTCTTTTGACATCTACGGCGAAGAGCTGTAAATCCATTTGGGCCTGTTATCAGGCCCCTTTTTATCACTTTGATGCCAGCTCCTGATAGCGGAGCATAATCGGGTTCTCAGGCTGGTAGGCCTCAATCAATGAAGACAGCTCTCCCTCAGCCTTCAACTTTTCAAAGCTTTGCCTCAGCGCTTCCACTACTTCAGGTGACGTTTGCTTACCTGTGACCAACCACAACGCTTTACACAATGGTTTTACTTTCATCACTTCAACAAAGTTACTCGGATCGAAGCCGTATTGCGCCATTCGGTAAGGATAGCTGACCGTCACTAAAGGGGCGTAGTCAACCCGATTAGCTCGCAACAAACGAATCGCGTCCTTACCGTAGTTCACTGGAATGATCTGCTTAAAGCCCAAAGACCGGATCAACTCTTCAAAAGACCCTTCTGTTTGAGCACCAAAGCGATAATCCTTGAGTGCTTGTAGTTGATCTGTTTTGAGGCTTGGACCATTAATGTGGCGAAAGATACTGACTTCATATGGCGAAACTTCACCAATCCAGTGAAATTTATCTTCTCGTATTGGTGTGCGTGACACAGATACAAGCAAAGCATTCTTACGAGTTTGCGTAATTCGCATTGCCCTTTTCCACGGCGTAAAATGGACCTGATGCAGTGTCATTGGGAGGGTTCGAGCAGCATCTTGTACCACAGCTTCGACAAATTTGATCACGTATCCTTCTGCCACACCATCGACTTCCACTTGTAACGGTGGAAAATCCTGAGTGTAGAGAGCCAACTCCACGGGATGGGGAGCAGCATAACTGGCAGTGGAGACGATCAAGCTTGACGCACTGAGGATAGTTTTCATCTTTGTTATCCAGCGCAGCATTGAGTGTTTATTCTATTATTCAGCAGCAAATCTAGCGCACTACTATAAATGACATTTATATCGGGTCAATGTCATACCAGTGCAATATGTCTGATTAGATTGTCTCTTTTATGGGAGAAGTGAAAGAGTTTCTTACTCGCCATCCAATATTGGGATCAAGAAAGCAGAAAGCCCCATTCGGGGCTTTCTTTATTTAGAATATTTTGCCATTGCAGCTTGCTCTTTAGGTACCACAGTTTTTCCAATTGGCGCCAATGAAATATACGCCAGTTTGAGGTGCTGAATCGCAAATGGGATACCAATGATGGTCACAAAACACGCCACCGCTGACAGGATGTGGCCTATCGCTAACCAGATACCTGCAAACACAAACCAAATGACGTTGCCGACCAAACCGAGCGGGCTGGTTCCAATGTCCATTTCATTGGTCAGTTCATCTCGAGCAATCGCCTCTTGACCAAACGGGAAGAAAGAAAAATTCCCCATCACAAAACACGCCCGCCCCCACGGAATACCCACGATACTAATGAAAGCCAGCAGGCCGAAGAACCACCACATCAGGCCCATGACAATGCCACCAAGCAAAAACCAAATTATATTGCCTATCGTTCTCATAACCTTATTTTCTCCTTTTAGAAAATCTTAGCCGAACACACTCTCATAATGTTCTACGGTCGGGAATGGATCATAAAAGTGATGTAACAGCGCTTTCCATTCCTGATACTCGGCAGATTGTCTGAATCCGACTTCATGGTCTTCCAAGGTTTGCCAATTCACTAACAAAATATAGCGCCTCGGGTTTTCTATGCAACGTTGCAATTGATGAGAAATATAGCCTTGCATGCTGGAAATAATGGCCTGAGCTTTTGAAAAGTTTTGTTCAAAATCTTTCTCCATATCCGGCTTCACATCCAGAATTGCGACTTCTAGTATCATGGTTTTTCCTTAACCTAAGATGAACATCAATAAAAATGGCTTATACCAAACCTTGCCAAACTGCCGTCGCACCACTGACGGTACACAGCATCAATGCTCCAAGACGAATCTTCTCTTTGGGTAGAGATTGAGTCGTTGCTAAAGCGAGTTTATAACCCAACCACGCAGCAGGCAGTAACGGAATACTGATCCACAAGTGGTGCATCGTCAAAAAAACCGCTGGCATTTGGATAATCAATGAAATGATTGAGCTGAAGACAAAAAAGGCCGACAAATTGCCTCTTAATTGATTTGCCTCCTGATGTTGTAACAGTAAAGCCATTGGCGGTCCACCAATCGCTGAGCTGGTGCCAAAAAAGCCAGAGAAGAACCCCGCAATACCCATACGGATTGGGGTCGGTTCGATACGAAAAGGAAGAAGGCTCACCGTAACTGCCAGCAGTACCAACAGACCAAGCCATAATGCCAGCAGATCGGTAGACACCATCACCAGCAACACACCACCCGCTATAGAGCCCGGTACACGACCAATTAAGGCCATCTTAAGCCCACCGATCTCGACATTAGCTCTATGTTTCAACGCGTTAAGAATAGAAATGTAAAGGGCGACTAAACAGATAGGCGCGGGAACATAATCAGGCGAAACAAGGAACAGCAGCGGTGCGGCAACAATCGCTAAGCCAAAACCTATCGCTGTCTGTACGAATGAGCCAAGGAAGATCAGAAAGGCAGCAGTCAATGCCTCTGCCGTTATCCATTCAGCAAACATATTGATAAAAACCATTGTAATCAAAGGCCTTCATCATAATCTAATTTGCGCTCTAGCACGTTTTTATTTTTCACAACACGCTGGCGATAGGGCTACAAAGTTTCAATATGCTCTAAATAATGCTCTGCTTTTTGCAAAATCTCACTTTGTGCCTGTTCCTCCAGATTGTCCCAAGAGCGATAAATAACGCCAATACGCGGATTTTGCGTAAGCATTTCTCTGTGTTTGTGCATGAAACGCCAATACAAGCTATTCAACGGGCATGCATTATCCTGCGTTTTTTCGCTATGGTTATAATGGCAACCTTTGCAGTAATCACTCATTCGATCGATATACGCGCCACTCGCAGCATAAGGTTTAGTTCCTACAATGCCACCATCCGCGAACAGAGCCATACCTCGGGTATTAGGCATTTCTACCCATTCAATCGCATCCACGTAGATACCGAGATACCACTTATCAACCTGGGCTGGGTCAATCTCCGTTAACAAACAGAAGTTGCCCGTCACCATAAGCCTTTGAATATGGTGCGCGTAGGCGAAATCCAACGATTGCCCGATAGCTTCCTTCATACATGCCATTTTTGTTTCCCCAGACCAAAAATACTTCGGCAAGTGGCGCTTAGCGTCGAAATGGTTGTGCTCAGCATAGTCTGGCATATTGGCCCAGTAGACACCTCGAATATATTCCCTCCAACCAAGTATTTGACGTATAAAACCTTCTGCCTGAGAAATATCAATGTCTGGGTTTGACTCATACGCTGACAGCGCACTATCAATCACTTCAAGAGGGTGAAGCATTTTGCTGTTTAAGGCGAAGGACAATCGACTATGGTAAAGCGACCATTTTGATTCATGCACCTGCGTCATTGCATCTTGAAACCGACCAAAGTTAGGTAGGCATACGGAGCAAAAGTGGGCAAGAAGCGTCAGACTTTGATTGCGGTTAATCGGCCATAACAACGGGCCTTCAAGTTGCCCTATGGTGCTGATATTGTGCCGCTCAAGCGACGCTCTAATCTCGGTGACATCATTACCAAACAACAGAGGGGTCGGCAAACGTTTTATATCCGCTGTTTTGAGTTTGTTGCGATTGTTCGCATCGTAATTCCACTTTCCACCTTTAGGTTTTCCATCATCCATTAAGATACTGAAATTTTTCCGCATTTTACGATAGAAGTGCTCCATCATAATGTGCTTTCCTTGAGGAAAGTGCTGCTCAATCTGCTCAAAGGGAAGAAGGAAGTGTTCACTCTCTGTACGTTGAATACGGCAGCCTTGTATCTCTATTTCATTAAGGAGCGTTGCTAAACGAAACTCATCTGGTCTTTGATACTCGAACACTGCTGCACCAGACTCTTTGACATAGTGATGAACAAGTTGCGAGACATCAGAGAATTCCAAAGTTTGGTCCAGATTGAGATGCAACACTTGGTGTCCGTCTTGCTGAAGCTCACGCGCAAACGCTCTCATTGCAGCAAAAAATGCACACACCTTTTGCACGTGATGCCTAACATAAGTAGCTTCTGGGTGAAGTTCCGCAATCAAATACAACACTGACTGGTCAACATCTTGAAACCAAGAGTGACGTGCATTGAGCTGATCACCAAGAATGAGACGGATAGTATTAAAGGTCATTTTACTTACCTCCTGATTTTTCTCTTCTCAGTGTATACGTGAAAAAACAGGAACTAAGACATACGTCGGATAAATTATTGCGCTATTGCAAGCTGTCGAACAGGCTTGTCGTTAATTGGCAGGTGAATAATCGCCGCAGCAAACGCGAGAACAACCGTCGACCACCAAATGGGCTCATAAGAACCGTAGTAATCGTAAATACGGCCACCAGCCCAAGCCCCTAAGAAGCTGCCGACCTGATGAGTGAAAAATACCAGCCCGTAAAGAGTCGATAGATACTTAGCGCCGAAGATCTGCCTCACTAAGCCAGATGTCAACGGCACCGTACCTAGCCAACAAAAGCCAATGGCCGCACCAAATATCGCCGCTGTGTGCTCTGTGACTGGCAACGTCACAAATGCGCCAATCACTATGGTACGCATCAGATACAGCGCAGACATCACATGGCGTTTGCTGAATTTATCGCCCATCACTCCCCAAAAGTAAGAGCCGAAGATATTGAAAACCCCGACGTAGGCGAGTGCCATCGCAGCCGTTGAGGCTGGTAACTGTTTGTCTGCCAAATAGCTAGGCAGGTGCGTCGCAATGAACATCACATGGAAGCCACAAACGAAGAAACCAAGATGGATCAGCCAATAGCCTCTATGAGAAAACGCTTCTTTTAACGCCTGCTTAAGCGTTAAATGATCTTCCTTTGTTTCACTGGCAGAGTTTCCTTGGCTGGCCGCTGTTTTCGGTGCTCGCATAAACAATGCAAATGCGATCATTGTTGAGCAAAGCATAGAAAAGCCCTGCAGTGCCCCTTGCCAACCCAAATCACTCAGCAACAATTGTGCCCCAGGAATCATGGCAAACATACCAAATGAGCCAGCAGCAGTGGTCAAGCCAAATGCTTTTGCTGCGTGCTCCGCTGGGACAACTTTAGCAACGGCGCCAAGAACAATGACATAGCTGGTTGCGCTCAAGCCTAAACCAACGAGAACACCAAGTGTCCAATAAAGTGTTGAAGGCTCGACAGCGATGGAGGTCAAATACAAGCCGACGCCATACGCGATAGCACCTGCAATGATGATGCGTTTAGCACCCAATCGGTCGGCAGCCATACCGACAAACGGCTGAAAGACACCAAAAAGCAAATTTTGCAGTGCAATAGCAAAGCTGAAAAATTCACGTCCTGTTTGAAAATAATCGGAAACCGGCATCATAAAGATACCAAATGATTGCCTGATACCCAGACAGATAACCAAAATGGCGATGCCTAACCAGACCATGGCTGGAAAACGGAAAATGCTCATGAACTTACCTTAATGATGGTGATGATGAGAATGGTCACCGGACATATCATGACTTTGCTGGTGGCAACCGCTATTGATCGCCTGCTCCGCTAACAGTTCCATCAGACGCGGTGACTGATGGACGGTCAACAGAGTTAGGCAAAGCAATATCGTCATTCTCACGAGCTGAGCAAAAAGTGATTGAGAAAACATAATTCATAGTCTCAGCAAGAAAACAAAAGAGCGCGAAGTGTATTGAGCCTCTCGTGATGACTCAAATGACATTTTCACAATGGCTCTATGCATGTTAGTCATAGAGTTATTGTGGATTCCTCAATCACCCGTTACGCCACTGTTTGGCTACTTCAATCGCATCGGTTAACCCGTGCCACTCAAGCAAGCTTCTTTGGTATTCCGCCGCTTTGCCTTGAAGAGAAAGGCCGTAACGTTCGAGGCGATAAGCTAAGATCGCATAGAAGGCGTCAACCATGGTCGGCTCATCGTACATAAACGGCAACCGAGCCTTAGCAAAAATGGTGTTGATACGCGTGAGATCAGAGGACAGCTCTTGCATAGGAAGTGGGTCAACATCCGGTTTATCCAGAGTAAACGCGCAATACGTTCTCAATGCAACAAAACCTGAGTGCATTTCACAGCATAAACTCCGTGCTTCTGATCGTTGAGACTCGCTTTGAGGTAACAATTTCCCTCCCGATAGCTCGTTTAAATACTCACTAATGGCAAGCGAATCATGGATTACACAGTTGTTATCAGTAGTGAGTGCTGGTACGAGCCCTGTCGGAGACATCAGTTTAAGCTGTTCTTTCGCCTCAGGTTTCGTTAGATCGATCACCTGAGTTTCCATCTCTATTCCTGCAATGTAAGCACATATCCAAGCGCGCAAAGACCACGTAGAATCTGTTCCAACCACTAAGCGCATATTTCAACCTCCTGTTTGACCAGATCAAACCCTTCATCAAGCCAGCCTGTGACTCCACCAATCATTTTTTTCACAGGTCTACCAAGTTTTGCCAAACGAATAGCCGCCTTCTCGGTGCCATTACAGTGTGGCCCCGCACAATACACCACAAACTGTGTGTCTGGTGGAAAGGCACTCAGGCTCTTTTCATTCAACCTCGGGTGAGGAATGTTAATCGCTCCCTTCACGTGTCCTTGCGCAAACAGCTCATCTCCTCTGACATCGAGCAACACAAAATCCATACGATCATTGCTGATGGCATGGTGAACATCCCAACAGTCTGTTTCAAACTCCAATAGCCGACTGAAATGCGCCAGCGCACGCTCGCTACTGGCGGCTGGAACTCTAGTTACTGCACTTGTCATAACATCTCCTTGTTTGTCTTTTGAATCATTATTGCGTTCAAATGAGCAACTCAACACTGGCCTAAAAGTCAATATTCGATAATAATCAGCCAAAGACTATCGCTCACTAACGAGTTTTCAGATGATCAAAGTTGCCATTCTTGCCCACTCTCACATCACCTTGTTTGAAATGTCCTGCGCTGCGGAACTGTTTGCCTTGCCTAGACCAGAGTTCGATCCTTGGTATGACTGCGAGATCATTAATATGGAGAATAAAGACTTTGAAAGCACAGGCGGTGTTACGCTCAGGACGAAATTCGTAGAGAGTTTAAAGAGTTACCACACATTGATCATTCCCGGCTGGCCGTCTGGAGACTACGCGATTCCTACCCTGATCCAGCGCGAAATTCGTCAGTTTGTCGCTGATGGTAAACGCGTTTTGTCGCTCTGTTCAGGCTCTTTTTTACTTGGGAAACTCGGACTGCTTAAAGGACGTAAAGCCACCACACACTGGATGTATGAAAACGCATTTCGTGAGCAGTTCCCTGATGTCGAATACCAGAAAGATGTACTTTACGTATTAGATGGACAGATTGGTTGTTCAGCTGGAAGTGCATCTGCCCTCGACCTTGGTCTGGCGATTATCCGTCACGACTACGGCTATCAGATTGCCAATCAGGTCGCGAAAAGGCTGGTCATATCTTCCCACCGAACAGGCGGACAAGCGCAGTTTGTTGAAACACCCATGCTCAAAGTTCCAGGCACATTTTCACAAGCTATCGCCTGGGCGTCTGCGAATCTGGATAAAGCCATCACTGTCGAAGACTGGGCTCAACAAGCCAGCATGTCTCGACGTACTTTTGATCGTAAATTTCGCGCCAGTTTCAGCCTTTCCCCTAAAGAGTGGCTGATCCAACAGCGCATCGAAAGGGCAAAAGGCTTGCTGGAAACTGAATCCCTACCAATCGAACAATTGGCTAACCAAGCAGGGTTTGATAACGCCGTTACTATGCGCCATCATTTTCGCCGCTTGGTGGGCGTTTCGCCGCAGAAGTACAGAGCGCAGTTTGGTCAAAACTGAGAGAGAAATTGACCTTAATCAAACGTATGGCGTTTCTATCCTTTGTGACGATGTGAAAACGACAACGCGCTGATAGCATGGCTGACGTCGTTCACCACCGAAGTCAGCTATGGATGCAAAAATGAATCAGGTGCTATTGGAAATAGCCCTCAACCTGAGCTCTAACCTCAACAGCGAAGCCCAGTATCAGCATTTGATTGATGGAATTGATCGGGTATTTCCATGCGATGCCAGCGCGCTATTCATTTTGGATCAGGATGGATTTCTCACCCCCGTTGCGGTGAAAGGCTTGTCCACCAGCGTCCTCGGTCGACGGTTCTTTCCTCAAGCGCACCCGAGGCTGGAAGCAATCATGGCAAGCAAGCAACCGGTTCGGTTTAGCGCCGATTGTGAGCTACCAGATCCCTTTAGTGGTGTACTACTCAGCGAAGAAGCAGAGCTAGATGTGCATGACTGTCTTGGTTGCAGCTTATACGTGGATGGACAACTGGTCGGCATACTGACACTGGATTCGCTCAACATCGGTGCATTTGACGCCATAGAACCAATGACCATTGAAACGTTTGCAGCACTGGCGGCTGCCACGTTACGCAATATTGGCCAAATTAAAGCGCTCAAAGCACAAAATCGCAAACAGCGCTCTGTCACACAAACCCTGATTCAGCAAGCTCGCTCAAAACAGGGTGAGATGGTCGGTCTTAGCCCTCAAATTCAACAGCTTAGAACCAATATTGCCACCGTCGCTCAATCAGATTATGCCGTTCTGATCACAGGTGAAACGGGTGTAGGGAAAGAGTTAGTGGCTCACAGTGTCCATGCGCAATCAAGCCGCCGAGACAAACCAATGATTTACGTTAATTGCGCCGCTTTACCTGAAGGCTTGGCAGAAAGTGAGTTGTTTGGCCATGTCAAGGGCGCCTTTACCGGAGCCAACAGCTCACGAGCAGGTAAATTCGAGCTGGCCGATGGTGGCACCATTTTTCTTGATGAATTGGGAGAGCTACCTTTAGTTCTGCAAGCAAAACTGCTGCGTGTGATTCAGCAAGGTGAGCTGCAGCGGGTGGGTAGTGACAAGCATTTACTGGTCAATGTCAGAATCATTGCGGCAACGAACCGTTCACTTGAAAATGAAGTCGAACAAGGACAGTTTCGCGCTGACCTGTTCCACCGTCTAAATGTGTTCCCAATTTCCGTTCCAGCGCTACGTAAGCGCGAGGGTGATATCCCTGTTCTTGCTGGTTATCTTCTGGAAAAAGTTCGCAGCCAGTTCAACATCCCTAACTTGCATTTACATCCAAAAGCACTGGTACTTTTGGAAAAACAGAGCTGGCCTGGTAATGTACGAGAGCTGGAGCATACGCTAACCCGCGCAGCGTTAAGAGCTATTCAGGAACAACAGCAGATTATTCACATCAATCACTTTGACGGCGGCTTCGAGAATTCGGATGTAAAAAGCACATCACATTACCTGCCGCAAAGTAGCCAAGGAATGAGAGATCTCGTTGAGTCTTATCAGAAAGACCTCATTGTACACGCACTGAAAAAATCGAATCGTACTTGGTCTAAAGCAGCAGAGTTTCTACAAATGGACCGTGGTAATTTGTACCGAATGGGGAAAAAACTAGGCGTTGACGCCTAAGTTCAATAACACATAGGTAGGCCCGCAGGCCAACCTGATCTCTCACAACCGTCTAACAAGACTAAGCCAAAGAAAGTGTCGCCTTCGAACAGCCCCCTTTCTGGTGTGATTGCCTTAGTTTTTCCTTAGATAAACAATGAGTTCATCAACAGCTACTTGAGTAATTGTCCCGTCCTCACGACATTTTATCGCTAGACTGTTTTCGGCTCGCTCTTTGTCTCTCACTGCAAGCACATATTTCAGCCACGTTGTTGAAATTTCAATCTCCCAACGACTGAGTTGTATCGATCATTTTGAGTGCCTGCTGATAGAACACTTCGATCAAAACTAGAATCGAGTCATGCTCTTGCCATGTAAACCTTGAGATACGACCTTGGTTTTGAATGAGTCCACACTGCTTCGAATATTCAATTGTAGGAAGTGAACACTCAATAAATTGATAAGGGCTACGCTTAACCGATTGATAGGAGAAAAGCAGTTGCTCTCCCAATGATTGACCTTCTAAGCCGCAATACGCAGCGACTGTCTTTTCATGTTTAGAAAACAAAGTTGATTTAGCCCAAACCAAAGGCAAAGCACCATCACAAAGTATCACTTCCCGAGTGTAAACCGGGCTTTGTCTAACCATACGTATTGGTTGAATCTGGAAATCTTCACTCGCAGAACGTAAAACCTGTGTCAGTGAGCCCAAGCCTTTCATTGCTTGAGGCACTACTGTTGAGTCAATCACGCGGAAATTCATGCGACGTCCTCCACAACCTTGTCTCTGAGGTCAGGGACTAACTTGAAGCACAATAGGCTTACTACACCAATTAAACTAGCCAGCAATAGGAAAAAACGCTCTGTGCCAAACAGGTTTTGCAAATCGAGCACGAAGGCGCTCAACGCCTGCCCGAGAAAATAGAACATCACAAAACCGCTCAGCACGGATGTTCTCAGCGCTGATATGCTCGTCTGAATAACTAGGTGAGTGAGCACTGGCAGCAATAATCCAAACCCAATACCTGTGCTGACTAATACTATGTACGCGCGCCAATCATATTGTGTTTGCGACAACGCCCAAAATGAGGTGGTGAAACACATGAAACAAAGTGCCATGACCAGTTTCTCACCATAGTTGATGACGCCATGTCTAAAGAAATACGCTACGAAGGCTGACAACAAACTCATTGCCCCCATCGCCAACCCCGTTTCAGAGCTGTTGAAACTTTGAGACGTTTTCAATAGATAAGGTAAGCCAAGCAATACTAGGTAGTATGACAACATACCCACACACCCAAGTAGATAAAACGGCAAGACCGACCTAAAGCCCAACCAGCCTAGTTTAGGCCGAAATTGAGTACGCACTTTTTTACTTGGGGGAATTCCTTTTAACGACAGTGCGAGTGTCAGCAAAGCAATCAGGTAAATAGTAAAAGGCAATCGCCAATGCAAAGAGGCTAACCAACCGCTGGCAACGACAAAAGCAATCCCTCCAAGGTTGACTGCAATGGCCTGTTGAGAGATGAAATGCACTCTTTCCTGACCTGAAAAGTAGTCGCTAATCAACTGGTTGATCACCGTCATGCAGATGACGATACTTGCCCCGAAAATGACTCTTCCAACAAGCAGCGCTGCTAATGAATCCAGCCACAAGCCACTACTACCCGCTACTCCATAAAATCCAAGCCCTAACATTAAGCTTTTCTTCTCCCCCAAGTGGTCAATCATACGACTCACAAATGGCGCAAAGCCAATGACCGCAATAGCGGGAAGCGTCATTAACAGTGAAACGCCGAACGGGTCATCAAACACATGGTTTAGTTCAGTCAAAGACGGCGCAATCGCAGCATTGGCCATAACGAGTAAACTGCTACCAAGTAGTAAACAGGCTCGGGTTAAGCTAGGAACTGATGAGGTTTTCATTATTGGACTTAAGTAGGGCTGACATAGGCCAAAGGTTAGAAGTTTTCACTCAAGCCAAATAGCGCAAAATTGGCAACACAGCGTTGCTTTGGATATAGGTTTCAATATGTTATTAAAGAATCAAACTGAGAGAAAAAGCGGATAACATGGACTGGAACCTAAACGATCTTCCGATATTTATTGCCGTCATCGAAACTGGCAGCGTTTCAAAAGCAGCAAAAAGGCTTGGCATTCAAAAATCCAGTGTCAGCCGAGGCATAAACAGATTAGAAGAATCGTTGAATATTAAACTGCTTGAGAGAAACAGCCGGCATCTGAACCTGACCTCAGACGGAGAACAGCTATACAATCAACTTAAGCCGCTGATGCAGAACCTGTCTGCAATCAAAGAGCAAGTTCCATCGCAAAGTCTATGCGGCAATCTCCGCATCGCAACTACGTTCGCCTTTTCTCGGGAAATATTGTCACCTAACCTTAAGGTCTTCACCGAACGTTACCCCGATATACAGCTATCTATTCGCAGCATGTCGCACCGTGCTCACTTACTGGAAGACAAACTTGATCTCGCGATTCAGCTCGGTGATTTAGCCCCTTCTGGTTTTTATGCCAAAAGGCTCACTGTTGTGAAATTACTCTGGTTCTGCACACCTGAATACTTGCTGGAGAATCCAGAGCTCCAATCGGCTACGTTGGACACTTTGCAGCAGCACGTCAGCTTTTATCACGATCAGGAAAACAATCAGTCGATGCTGTACTCAACAATGCCTGATGGCAGTAAACAAACCATAGAGTTTAAACATGCTAACCAACTGGATGATGTTCTTCTGGTACGAGATATGGTCGCATCTGGTAGTGGCGTTTCCCTGCTACCTGACATTTACTGCCGTCAATTATGTCGTGAAGGCAAGCTAGTACAAATCGCCCGTGAACTTAACGTTTTACCGCATGTGAATATTTCAGCCGTTTACGCTAGCAAAACCACCCATTCCCCTCGATTAAAAGCCATGCTCAACTTTATGGAGGAAATCACCGCACAGTACGCTGGCGAGTGTTAAACGTAAACTCGCTAAGAGCTAGGTATTGAGAAAACATCAAAAACGCCGACTATGTAACTAATTTCATTATATAAATCATGCCATAATAGTGCTTCACACCACCATTTTATGGACTGAAATGACTGCAACTCAATACCTCAAAGATCTTAACCAGCGTTACCTAGACGTTCATCGTACCAAAGAAGATTTGTTCTGGGACACCTACATGGGGATCAGCAACGAACATGATCGTTTTGCCACTGCGCAAACCGCATGGACTCACTTCCTGAGTAATGCCGATCAGATTTCTGACATCGAACAACAGCTCAGCACGCTCAATGAAATAGCCGACTTAGAAGAGCGTAAACAAACTCAAATAGGGCTTGAAGGCTGGCTAGCCACTTTCCGCTCACACGCTATCGAAGGAGATAAAGCTCAAGCACTCAAGACAGAACTGATAGCATTTGAAACGGAACTATTTGAGAAAAAACAAAATCATGCACTGGTTTACGTCAACGAAGGAGGAGAACAAGTTGACGCCTCTTTACCAGCACTACGCTCAACCATAATGGCAAACGATAATGAAGCCGTGCGCCAGTCAGCACATCAAGCATTGTTAGATCTTGAGCAATGGCTACTTGGCAATGGCTTTATCGATTTAGTCAAGCTGCGCAACCAGTTTGCCCGCTCGTTGGGGTACGACAATTTCTTCGATTACTCAGTACTGAAAAACGAAAAAATGACCACCGCTGAGTTGTTTGCCATTCTGGATGATTTCGAGCAGCGGACCAGGCAAGTTAATCTCACCAGCTTAGATAAACTCGCCAGTGAGAAAGGCCAAAATGCGCTCACAGGTTACAACTTCAATTACTCTTTTTCTGGCGATTCGATGCGTGAGTTGGATCCATACGTTCCGTTTTCCAAATCACTTAGGCGCTGGGTAGAATCTTTCGGTCGGCTGAACATTGATTACTCTGGTGCAGAACTCACTCTGGACTTGCTGGATCGTCAAGGTAAGTACCAAAACGGTTTTTGCCACGGCCCGATACCTTCGTTTTATGACGACGGGCGATGGATAGCAGCCAAGGTCAATTTCACCAGTAACGCAAAACCCGATCAGATTGGCAGCGGTTATGATGGCATCAACACCCTTTTCCATGAAGGGGGACATGCCGCCCACTTTGCTAACGTCAAGATGAACTCACCTTGTTTTTCTCAGGAGTTTGCACCGACGTCCATGGCTTATGCCGAAACTCAATCCATGTTCTGTGACAGCCTGCTGAATGATGCTGACTGGCTGAAACAATACGCTTTGGATGCGAATGGAAATCCAGTTCCAGACGAGCTCATCCAATCGATGATCAATAGCAGCCAGCCGTTTAAAGCGTATCAGGAACGCAGTATTTTGGTGGTGCCTTACTTTGAGCGAGCCTTGTATCAGCTTAGCGATGAGGAACTGACGGCACAGCGCATTACAGCATTGGCTCGTCAGTGTGAAAAGCAGATTCTGGGACTAGAATGCAGCCCTCGCCCATTGATAGCGATTCCACATTTGCTTTCTGATGAAGCGTCCTGTGCTTATCACGGTTACTTGCTTGCCAACATGGCCGTCTATCAGACACGCGCTTACTTCCTCGACAGATTTGGCTACCTGACTGACAACCCTGAAATCGGCCCTTTGCTGGCAGAGCATTATTGGCGTGCAGGCAATCACTTATCCCACAATGACACCATCAAGAGCCTGACGGGTGAAGGCTTCAATGCCAAGTATCTTGCCGAGGCATGTAGCCTCACCGCCGATCAAGCGTGGGAAATTCAGAAACAAAAGATTGCTGATTTAAACTCCCGTGAACGAACCGATACCAAACCGTTGAACGCAAAGATCAATATTGTTGATGGTGCTGATTGCTTAGCTGACAACGCTACCTCCGATGAGCTGATGTGTAAGCAGTTTGAGGACTACATAACAAAAACATACGGCTGTTAATCTTCCCCATGAGCCAGATTCAAGTCTGGCTCATCTCCCATTCAATGGAGTTGATGTTAAAAGCACATCGCACGCTCCAGCTCACCCCATCATGACAATTACCGTCTAACTATCTGTTTTACTCGCTTATCCTCAGCTCAAAATTCATACATTTTACTGACTATCTTATTTACTATTTGGCTCTTCTCGGCATTTATTGATGTATTATTTACATCACCACCGTTGTCATCTAGACAACAAATCCATATCCAAACAAGGGTAAACTCATTAAATATCAACTAGTTAAATAGTGGCACGCTCTCTGCAGTTATAGCGCTAAACAAATCCAAGCGGCGTGACCGCATAAAGACTATTACTGGAGAAGCGCAATGTTCTGTATTCAATGTGAACAGACTATTCAAACCCCAACTGTTAAAGGTTGTTCTTTCGCCCAAGGCATGTGTGGCAAAACATCTGAAGTTTCGGATCTACAAGATGTACTGGTCTATACCCTTGAAGGTGTCTCGTACTGGGCAGAACAAGCTCGTCGCTTTGACATTATTGATGACGAAGTTAATCAATGGGCGCCAAAAGCCTTCTTCTCGACCTTAACCAATGTGAATTTCGATCCTGAACGTATTCTTGAACTCGCTGCACAGGCTGCGCAGTTTAAATCCCGACTTAAAGAGCAGACACTCGCTGCGGCAAAACTGGCTGACGTTGAACTTGAGCCCGCACCTAAAGTCGCTAATTTCGAGTTACCAGCAAGTGCTGAAGCGATCCTCGAATTTGCTCCTCAGGTTGCGGTCAACCGTGGCTATCAGGAGATCAGTGAAGATGTGATTGGTCTACGTCTGCTGTGCCTTTACGGCCTGAAAGGTGCTGCCGCTTACATGGAACACGCACGCGTCTTGGAGCAAACCAATAACGATATTTACGCTGAGTATCATGAAATCATGGCGTGGCTAGGCACTGATCCAGAAGATCTTAACGCTTTGCTTGAATGTTCAATGCGTATTGGTCTGATGAACTACAAAGTTATGGAAATGCTGGACCTTGGTGAAACCACTGCTTTCGGCCACCCAGAGCCAACTCAGGTCAACGTTAAACCAGTTAAAGGCAAATGTATTTTGGTTTCGGGGCATGACCTGCATGACCTAGAGAAAATTCTTCAGCAAACCGAAGGAACCGGAATCAACGTTTACACCAACGGTGAAATGCTCCCTGCACACGGTTACCCTGAACTGAAAAAATACCCGCACCTGGTCGGCAACTACGGCAGCGCATGGCAAAACCAGCAGAAAGAATTTGCTAACTTCCCTGGCGCGATTGTCATGACGTCTAACTGTCTGTTGAACCCGAACATGGGCCAGTACTCAGATCGTTTGTTCACGCGTAGCATCGTTGGCTGGCCGGGCGTTGCACACATTGAAGGTGATGATTTCAGTCAGGTGATTGAGTGTGCACTGGCGCAAGACGGTTTCCAACACGATGAAATTGAACACATGATCACCGTAGGCTTTGGTCGCAATGCGTTGATGAGTGCAGCCCCAGCAGTGGTTGAGCAGGTCAAAGAAGGGAACATTAAACACTTCTTCTTAGTTGGTGGTTGTGACGGCGACAAAGCAGAACGTAGCTACTACACCGATTTCACCGCCAGCGCGCCTGAAGATACTCTGATCCTGACACTGGCCTGTGGTAAGTTCCGCTTCAACAAAAATCAGTTTGGCGACATCAACGGTATCCCTCGCTTACTGGATGTTGGTCAGTGTAATGACGCCTATTCAGCCATTCAGCTTGCCCTAGCATTGTCGAAAGAGTTTGACTGCGACATCAACGAACTGCCGCTAACACTCGTGCTGTCTTGGTTTGAGCAGAAAGCCATCGTGATTTTGCTCACTCTGTTCGCACTAGGTGTAAAAGGCATCTACACAGGCCCAAGCGCACCTGCATTCCTGACCGATAATCTCATCCAAATCATTCAGGATAAATTCGACATGCGCAGTATCGGCAATGTTGAAGACGATCTGAAAACTATCCTAGCAGCTTAATCCCTGCCTTTTGATAGCCCAGTCAGTTTGTATGGCTGGGCTCTTTTACTTGTGAGGAATTATGATTCGCGAATGGCAAAACAACCAACCCGCCCGACTTCGTTGTGTTGATAAATGGCAGGAAACATCAGATACCGTCAGCTTGACGCTGACCTCTGACACTCCCTTACCAAATGGATTTGATTTCAAACCGGGTCAGTTTATTTCGTTAGGTTTTGAGTTCGATGGCAAGGTGGAATACCGCGCGTATTCTGTTTCTTCGTTACCGGGGGAATCGCATCTTAAATTGACCGTCAAACGAGTCGAGAATGGCTTGGTATCCAACTACATCATTGACCACTTCAATTCCGGAGACAGCGTCTTGGCACTGGCGCCGACTGGACCATTCAACAGCATCGATTGCCCACCGAAACATAAAGTGGCTTTGCTCAGTGCAGGTTGTGGCATCACACCTGTCATGTCGATGGCAAAACATTGGCTGAAAACCAAAGCAGACGTCGAGATAACCTTTATTCACATGGCGAAAAGCGCTGCTCAGACTATCTACTTTGATGAGCTGGAGTCCATGGATGCGCAATACCCAAATTTCCACCTAAAGTTACTGCTTAAAGACAATACAGGCACACGCCACCCGCAAGGGCGGCTCGACAGAGAGTGGTTAGCCAAACTCTGCCCGGACCTTAACCAGCGCACAGTTTATCTCTGCGGACCAACTCTGTTTATGCAGGATATGGAGAGCAACGCGTTGGCACTGGGGGTTGAGGCGGCACAATTCCATCAGGAAAGTTTTACCCCTATCGAAGCTCATAATGAAAGCTCGTCGGATGGTGTTGTTCAGTTCGAAGTGCCAGCGTTTGGCGTATCAACAGAAGTCAGCCAAGGCGCTACCTTAGCTGACGTGCTGGAAGAAAACGGGGTGCCAATTATTATCGCCTGTCGCAGCGGCATGTGTGGATCCTGCAAATGTAAAGTGACTAAGGGCGAAGTCAGCCGCACCAGCACAGAAACGCTGACTGAAGAAGATCTCGCCAATGGTTATACCTTAGCGTGTTCTAGCCAAATTCAGTCAGATGTTGAAGTGGAACTGTGCTAGGAGCCATCAGCTTTGCTAGAGACAAAAAAACAGCCCGCTAAGTTAGACTTAGCGGGCTAATTCATCAAGCAATGTCAATCAAGGTATCAGAAGATCCAATGTGCGACCAATACAATGATTGGCAGCGTAACTAGAGTTCTTAGCAGGAAGATAGCTACCAACTCCAAAAAGTTCACAGGGACTTTACTGCTTAGAATCACAGAACCCGTTTCTGACATGAAAATCAGCTGAGTTACAGACAACGCTGCCACAACAAACTTGGTCAGATCAGCATTAATCGTCGACGCTGCGATGATCGAAGGTACATACATATCAGCAAAACCAACAAGCATAGTTTCTGCCGCCGCAGCCGCTTCCGGAACATTCAACGCGTTGAGCAGTGGAATGAACGGTGCACCCAGTAATGAGAATAATGGCGTCGTTTCAGCGACAACCAGACCTAAAGTACCGATCGCCATAACCACAGGCAGAACGCTGATTACCATATCCAGTGCATTGTGCACACCTTCTTTAGCAACCGCCCCAAGGCTTTTCACTTTGCTTGCTCTGTGCAGTGCCAACTTCAAGCCAAAGCCCATAACCGACTGACCCGCAGGCACCAATTCGTCATTACGATTAGGCTTAGTACCATCAATGTACAGGTCTTTCTTATACGATAACGGTGGCAGATACTGGATCACCATCGCGGCAATCACGCCAGACAAACAGATAGAGAAATAGAACGGGACAAAGAAATTCTCTAAACCAACCTGGGTTAATACCACCAGCGAGAAAGAAATCCCAACCGGAGAAAACATAGTCGCGACAACCGCTGCTTCACGCGCAGTGTATTTTTTATCTTCATATTGTTTACTGGTCAGAATCACCCCAACGGTGCCATCACCTAGCCAAGAAGACATACAGTCAATCGCAGCACGACCTGGCAAACGGAAAACCGGACGCATAAAACGGCTCAGAACAGTACCGAGCAACTCAAGCAAACCAAAGTTGAGTAACAGTGGCAACAGCAAACCGGCCAGGAAGAAAGTCACCAGTAAAGAAGGCAGAAGATCATTAAGAACCAGCCCACCCGTGTTGCCGTTCCAAATCACTTCAGGCCCGATCTGATGCAATGCCATCAGAGTGAACACCGCACCTAGAACTCGAACGACTAGCCAAACTGGCGTCAGAACAAACAGTCTTGTCATCAATGCAGATTGAGTCACAAAAGTTGGCTTGATAAGACTGGCAAGAATAGAAGCGACCGCAGAGAAGCAAATCACAGCGGTGACGGTTGGTAAAATCGCATCCCCAAGGACCGCTTTGACGCCTTTCGCCATCAGCGCTAGCGGAAAGGTGAAGTTGCCATCAATGGTTAACGGTGCAAGGAAAAAGAAAAGACCCAACAAAGACGGAATTGCAAACATCAATATGTTGCGACTGTTTTTGTGGTTCTCTTCGGCTAAAAGTGTATCGCTCATCTGACTGCTCCCTAGATGATTATATTTTCACAATTAGTGAATAAGTTCTCTTTGCCGTAATTATAACGACAAAGATTTCACACTCAAGCAAATAATGAAAAATAATTCACTAAAAACGCATAATAATATAAATCAATACGTTATGGAGCTAAGATAATTGGTGGCATTTTGTACGCACGTGCTTAACAATAACCACAAACTCTTTAATTACCCCCTTTTATATCGAGTGTGAATATGATTATTTATGCAACAACCATAAGAGAAGTTATTCGAGTAAGCTCGATAAATAGAGTTAGCGGATAATAGGTATCTGAAATGAAAACGTTGCCCCCCCTGTTAAGGTCAACTCAATATCGCGAACCATTTCAATCAAAAAAGCACTGCCATCAATTTCCAACTTCTGTTCGTCTACGATCTCAAACAGCGCTTCTAAAGCCGCACTGTAAGCAACATCAGAAATCAGATACACCTCAGCGCACAGGTAGTACCCTTCAGGAATCACAAAATCATAGAGAGCTTCATCGACTTGCCAATCACCAATGAAAGTCTCAATTTGGTCCCATACTTTTTCAAGTTGGTTAGTCGGCGTTGCGCCGAGTAGATTGACAGTTTTTTTGCCATAGATTTCGATCACTGAATCCCAGTCAGGATCTTCCAGAGCTATCTTTTTCATCCCTCGCTGAGGGTACCAAATCAACTCAGTCGGCATAGACTTGGCCAGCTCATTCTCAATCGACTGCTGAGCACCGGGATGAGCAAGCTTAGCGATAAAATCAGCGGTCTCTCGCGGTGTGGACTCATAACCCATTTTGCGAATTTGTTTCGCCGTCACTCCAAGCTCTCTCTTTAAAGCCTTGCCTAAGGCTTGTGAAGAAGAGAAACCACAATAGTGAGCAATCTCCATCACACTCCAGGGTTCATCATTGAGCAGCAGATTCACCGCGACTTGCAATCGTAATCGGCTAAGATACTGCCCCGGCGTCTCATGAAACAATTCGCTAAACTGACGATGGAAATGATAAGGAGATATAGCGCTCTCTGTAGCAATTTGCTCCCACGATCTGTGTTCTGCCAGTTCGTCATGCATCAACTTCAATGCGTGAGCAAAGCGCTTTCTAAGATGCTCTGGTAGTGGTTCTAATAACGAAATTTCGGGCACCAGTTTAAATGCTGGTTTCTCTTGCTGTGACATAGATACGGGCCTCACTGGGGCGACCAGATCACTATCGCCCGTCAACCGGATAAAATCAATCACGCTCAGCATTAGGCTCCCTTTAATGCTACTTCATCTTCGACAGGCTTTGCCGCTTTACGACTGGTCATCCCCAACAGTATTGGGATCAGAAGCAGGGTTACCGCCGTGGCAAATAGCTCACCAAACACCAATGAAACCGCCGCAGGTTTTAAGTACTGCGCTTGCTCAGCGGTCTCACTGAGTAGCGGCAGCAAACCACATACCGTCGTAATAGTCGTAAGGAAAATCGCCCTCAATCGACTGGTTCCAGCCGTCACTAAAGCCTGTTTAAGCGGCACACCGCTGCGATACTCAGCGTTAAAGCGCGTGATCAGTACCAATGAGTCATTGATCACTATGCCCGTCATTGCCATCATGCCAAACATAGACAGCAAACTGATTGGCAGATCCACCAAGTAGTGACCGAAGATAGCGCCAGCAAAACCAAATGGAATTACTGCCATGATGATGAACGGCTGCCAATAAGACTTCAGCGGAACCGCCAACAAGATGTAAATCAGCAGAAGGGTCAAAATCATTGCTGAGCGGAAGCCATCTGAGACTTCACCAATCTCTTCAAATTCGCCGCCTGCTTTGATCCGAACTCCTGGATACTGCTGATGCAGCGTTTTGATCTCAGAGCTGAGCTGAGCCATTGTCTGCTCAGGCGCCTGAACGTCTCGGTTCTGCTTCCAATAGAGGTTTACCACTTGCTCACGATTACGTCGGTAGAGTATCTGAGGCTCCTGCTCATGACGAAATTCAGCAATATCACCGAGTAAGACACTCTTTCCTTCAGACAGTAACACCATCGTCTGCTCAAGCTGAGCGAGGGTTCTACGTTCTAAACGAGGATACTGCAACAGCACCTTGGTTTCTTGGCCTTGTTCCAACAAGCGATGAATTTCTCGCTCACCAAATGCCTCACCCGCCAATCGCGCCAACTTGTCTTGCGTCAATCCGAGCTGCTGACCGTATTCATTCAACACTAGCCGCACCTGAGGCTGGCCGCTTTTACCGTCATCATATATATCCGCTACGCCAGGCAAAGCAGCCAGTTTGTCCTCCAATTGACTACTGACGCGCTTAGCAAGTTCACGGTCACTGGATGATATCGAGATGAATGTTCCACCAGCAGGCGCTTCAGCCGCACTAAACTGAACTGAATACGCTCCTTCAATGCTCCCAGTATGAGTACGCCAACTATCGGTCAGTAAATTACCCGGCAAGAGGCTCAGGGCTTCACTGGTTAGCTCGGCGGTCACTTCCACCTCTCCATAACCATCCGACCACGCAAGCAGGTTTACCACGGGTGGCAGGCTCAACGGGTAGTCTTGCATCAGCTCGTCTTCGACGTTGATCATCGCCTGTTCGATTTGATCTAAGGCTTTCTTTTGTAACGGCAAAGGGGCACCGTCTTCTAGCTCGACTTTCGCGGTAATGTATCGACCGGGGATTTCAGGGAAAATGGCACTTCGAATCGTCCCAGTCGACCACATGCCATACGCCAGTACGATCGCGGCGACAAAGCCTAGCAGTGATGCCAGTTTGTAATCCAACACCTTTTCCAAGGTGGGCTTGTACACTCTGAAATTGAACCACTCCAAACCGCCTTGAGCGACAGACTGAATGCGAGAGAAAATGCCATTAGATTTTTTACTCACGGACAACTGCGCTAGGTGCGATGGCAGAATGAACTTACTTTCAATCAGAGAGAAGATCAGCGCAAATATCACCACAGCTGAGAACCCAGCCAGAATCTTGGCAAAATCGTTGTTAATCCAAAGCATTGGCGAAAATGCCGCAATAGTGGTCAAAACACCAAATACCGTTGCAACGGAAACCGAGTGCACGCCGTGCCATGCCGCTTTGCGCCCGCTCGAATGTTTGCCTCGCTGCTCGTGAATGGCCTCGCCTACGACCACGGCATCGTCGACTAGGATCCCCAATACCAGAATAAAGCCAAACAACGTGATGTCATTGAGGCTGTAGTTAGCCAGTTGCATCGCCCCTAAGGTACCCGCGATGGCGACCGGTATACCTATAGCCACCCAGAATGCCAGTTTCAGCTCAAGAAAAATGCCCAGTAACACCACCACAATCAAAAGGCCTTGCCACGCATTATCACCGAGCCTGAACAGTTGCTCTTCAATATAGGGCGCCATATCTGCCATAGTGCTCAGCTCAATGTCTGAAGGCAGGATTTTGCGTTGCTCCGTCAAGGTATCCTTAATTGCATCGCTCACTTTGAGCAGGTTGTCGGTCTGGCTGGTGCTGATCAGTAGAGCGATTGCGTTGATGCCATTATTACGGACGATTGAGCCACTACGCTCATAGCCACGACTCAGCTTAGCGATGTCACCTAAATAGATGGTACCGGATGGACGAGAGACGATCGCCAGACGACGCAGCTTTTGTACGTCATCGGCGTAGCCATCACCACGGATGACCATTCGGCCCTTATCACTAATCAGCTCACCGGTGCGAGACTCGAGCGACATCTGTCCGATGGTGTTGGCTAAATCTTCCAGACTCAAACCCAGTTTCTTGAGCTGCGCTGGATCTGGCTCAATGATAAGTTGTGGCTTGCGACTTCCCCAGTTGGATACTTTAGAAATCTTGGGATTACTTTTTAGCGCTTGCTCGACCTGTCTTGCGATGGGTTGAAGCTGCTCATCGCTGCGTGGCCCCGAAACGACAACAAAGGCGGCCAAGTTAGTAAATTCATTTCTAACCACCTGCGGCTTTTCAGCTTGAGCAGGAAAACCATTGATCGCATTCACTCGATTACGTACATCATCCAGCAGCTTATTGAGGTCGGCGCTGCTGGTTTTGCGTACAACAACGCTCGACATACCAGCGCTAGACTGGCTGGTCACCTGTTTAATACCAGAAATGCCACTGATCGACTCTTCAATTCGCTGTGTAACACTCTCATCAATCTGTTTAGCTGTACCTCCTGGGTAGGCAACATTGATCACAATTGATGACGGCGCAATTTGCGGAAAGGACTCCACACGGAGTTGACCAAACGCCATAACACCACTGGCGATGATCGCGAGCATCAACAGATTCGTCCCTACCGGGTTGTTGATAAACCACTTAGTCAGCCAGCTCATTGATTACCCTCCTGCTTCGCGACTAATATCTGCGCAGCTTGAGGGGCGACTTTCTTCCCCGGTAGCATCGACAGCAGTGGGTATACCACCACCTTACGAGCCTTAGCGCTGTCCTGATCAAAGCGGGCATAAACCTGATTACGCGCTTGTCCTATTTGCGTAATCCACTCTTTCTGCAATCGGGTCTGCTCATCAATTGTCCAGACGTATCCATCTCGTGTGATCGCACTGAGTGGCAAGGTCACAATTTCAGGCCGTAAGCCGAGACTAACGATGACTTTCACCTGTTGATTAGGCAGTAAACGAGTCATTCCTTGATAAGGTTCGCGAACAGACAAAACCACTTGTCGCTGACGTGTGGTTGGATCAGCCTGCGGCGAGACATATCGAACCTGTGCCTGCCACTCGCTGCCATCTCGATTCACAATTTTAATCTCAGGTTGATTCAACGCGGATTGCACCTGTTGCCAGTGAAGTTCCGAAACAGGCAGCTCGACATCCAGTGAGTCGCTGGCGGCAAGTTCAAAAGTCACCTGCCCAGCTTCCAACCATTCACCGGGGCTGATGTTACGACGCATGATCACAGCATCAAACGGCGCTGCAATACTTGCTTCCTCAAGCAACTTTGCTGCACTGGTGTAAGCCTGTTTGGCCTGCGCCAGCTCTGCCTTGGCTGCCAACACCTGTGGCTCACGGCGAGCAAACGGTGAGCTTTTGGTCGGTGATAACATTTTTAACGCGACCGTTTGTTCGTGCTGTGCCTGTTTAAGGTTTAGCTCTGCCTGCCTAACGCTGCTGTTCGCCTGAGCCAGATTAGACTCTAAAGCGCTGGTGTTGAGCTTCGCCAACAAGGTCCCTTTTTTCACCAGTACACCCGGTTCGATATCGGGGTTGAACCACGCTAACTGAGCGCTGCTTGAAGCCTTAAGTTGAATCGGCCAACGCGCAGTCGTGGTTGCCAGCAAAGTCAAACTGGAATCGTGATCTTCCGGCGTCACTTGCAGTACTGAAACAGGGACTTTGATCGGCGCTTTTTGCTCAATCACAACTGGCTGAGGCTCTAAAACATCCACAATCACCAATGCCGCGAAAATTGCCCCGCAGCCAGCTAATATTGCAAGCGTCTTTTTAAATTTCATAGGGCTTCTCCTCTACAGCCAATTGAGCGGGGGTTTGATTTAATCGTTGACTGATCTCCATCAGGCGCGACAAGGTTTGCAGTGTGATAGGCAACATCACTGCCGTTTCCACGAATTCCAGTGAGTAAGTTACGATGGAAAAAACCTGACCCACAGTAGGATCAGTAAGAATGCTCACCATCCAAAGATTGGTTAGGACTGCGGCAAATAAGACAATAAAGATCAGCCCATACATCAGCGCTTCAGTGTCGGACAGCTTGATTTCACAGCGTTTCAAGCGTTCAAAGTGTGTTCTAAGCGCCGCGAAAGGCTGGCCGCTGAGTACGCGAACCTGTTGCTCTAACTGATCGTTTAACGCGCTGTTAAGTCGCGTAAAGGTTTGATGGAACAGACCACAAATCAGCAGCATGATCAGCCCCGCGACCAATACGCATAATGCAAGTTTGATATGAAAAGTGGCGAGAATGACAACGGTAGCAACCAACTGCACAACGGCCGTGATAAGAGATGGTAAATCGTCCTCTAGAAAATCTACCAGCTCGCGGGACATGGACAGTCTGGCATCTTTGACCGACACCGATTGGCCGCGTAAATTACGCTCAACCAAATTGGACAACCGCACTCGGATCCCGCCATAAACGCGAGTATCGTAAAAACGACGAGCGACACTGATGACCACCAGTACAAACAAGATCGCTGCGAACATAAGCAACGGCTGCAAATTTTGCTTAAGCACACCATCAATCGCAAAACCGATAAACAGCGGCAGCAAAATCATAAATACGTTCTCAGCCAGAACCATCAGCCAAGTAAACATGACTTTAATGGGACTCAGCCGGATAACGGACCGAAGTGTGATGGGTTGATTGAACAGCATTATTGACCCCACAAATGAATGTGGCGCCAGTATTACCAATTATTAACCAGAAAAAGTGTCCCAGATTGCTGTTTTGGGCAGCAAGCTTTTTTGTTTTATTTAATCATCCGCACAATCAATGATCCCGGAGCGCGCAAAGCTTCAAGGTTATAGCTAAGAACCGTGCCTGATTCTGGGGCGTGATAATGTGCGACGTCGAAACCCAAACTATTGTACTGAACCGCCAGAAGCTGACCTTTCTCAACTTGTTGCAGTAAAGATACCTGCGGCTCAACAAAACCGCCTTGCTCAGTCCGAATGCTGATGGTCTGGCAGCCTTCAATGCAAGGTGTTGCTTCAACGACTTTCCCAGACAGCACTTCGTAGTAACGCAATATGTTCAGCACTCCTTCAACTGCTCGTTCGACCATGTCTGCATCATGATATCGACCTGAACCCACTTCGACCGTAATACTTGGCACTTCATGTTCGTTCCATGTCGTTTCCAGCACACCAGACTCACCGGGATCATTGAGAATCACATCAGGATTCATGAGCTTTGCTAGCTTCATCGCTTGGTCAACCCGATAGTCAGCAAATACATAGAGAGGGTAACTGGTTCCTGTAGTCTGGGTGTGTAGATCTATCGCCACCTCTGCGTTTGGCTTTAGTAAGTTTTGCCATAAGTTATCAAGGTAACGTGCGGCTTCATTCCCAGCTTTGTCACCGGGGAAAAAACGGTTAAGGTTAGAAGAAGAGACATCCGGATCCACTGCCTGAAAGTCACGGCTGTGATGAAGAATACCACTCAGATTTATCGCAGGAACGATAGTGACGCACCCTATCAAAGGTTTGCCGGCCAAAGCTTTTGCCACTTTCAACGCCGTCACAATACCGTTTTGCTCATCACCGTGAACACCAGCAGTGATCATGATTTTACGACCCGGCCTATCACCTTTAAAAACTCGTACAGGCATTTTCTGCCAAAGCCCTAATGCATCCGTGGCAACCGAAAAAAGGAATGAATGTTCTCCAGCAGCTAAAGTGTCAACGTCAAGTGAATGAATAGTGGGGCAGTGTTCCATAAGAGAGGCAATTTCAGACATACTCAGAATTCCTTATACAACAGAAGCGAGTACCTGCTCGCCTTGAAAAACAGCTCACTCTAATCTTTGTTAGCAACCATGGATAGTAACAAGGTGGATTTTTGTTAGGTAAGTAGCGCTACCTGACCAGAGAAATAGGTCACGAAGAGATTACAAAAATAAAAGTAAGTTACTATTTAATATTAGGTTTAAATACTGTTCCGCTTCTGGTCAACCAAAAGATATAATCTATTCCTAACCGAAAATTATAACTAATCAATCAACCGGACAACCAATGATCCAGGCGCTCGTACCGACTCAACATTATGACTAATCACTGTAGCTTTGACTGGGGAGTAGTAGGTTTGAATTTGATCTCCGAAACTGTTGTACTGAGTCGCTAAGATCTGGCCCTTGTTGACAAGTTCCATCAATTCAACGTGACAAATGACAAACCCTCCCTGCTCAGCACGAACACTGGTAATCCGCTCTCCTTCAACACAAGGATGAGCCACCTTTACTACTTCACCTACAATGAACCGATAATCTTTGAAAATATTCAATACCCCAGTAACGGCGCGTTGCACCATGTCTAAGTCCGTATAGCGACCTACCCCTACTTCAATTGTGATAGAGGGAATACCAGCACGGTTATAGACCGTTTCCAAAATACCCGGATCTCCCGGATCGTTGAGGATAACATCTGGATTGATCAGTCTTGCCATTCGAATGGAATCATCCAGTCGATAGTCAGCAAATGCATAAAGAGGGTATACTGAACCACTGGTTTGAGAGTGAAGGTCAACCGCGAGATCGGCATTTGGTTTGAGTAAGTTTTCCCACAGGCTGTTGGCGTAGCGACTGGCGTCATCTCCATTCGGATTACCGGGAAATACGCGATTAAGGTTTGTCGATGAACTATCAGGAGCCGCAGAATGAAAGTCTCGACTATGTCTTACAATACCTGATAAATTGACCGCTGGTACGATAGTAATACAACCTGAAATGGCTTTGCCTTCCAGCTCTCGAGCCAACATTTGCGCAGTTAGAATACCATTTTGCTCGTCACCATGAACACCCGCAGTGATCATAATACGCTTCCCTGGCTTTGCACCTTTAAATACTCGTACGGGAAGCGTTTGAGGGTGACCAATCGCGTCCGTCGCAACCGCAAACCAAAACTTATGTTCTCCCTGTTCAAGTGTATCCACATCCAACGCTTGTATAGTCGGATACATAGGCACAATGCACTCATTCAACGGCTTCGTCATTGATCTTCTTTCCTTAAATAGCAGCGACCATCTTTTATAACAAACGAATGATTTCTCGTCTCGTTACGTTAGCGCATGCTTCTTAATTATGTATCAAAGGCTTGGGGTTAATCATTCACTATTACGTTGAAGATGGTAACCGATGTTGCCATAACTAGCACTAGTAAAACTCGAAGCTTAAGACCATTGAAGATAATCCCTATCGCATAGGGGGGAGGTAACGTTTAGCCCTTTTACTCTTTGAGCAAAGATGCTCAGCATGCTCGTGAGCTCAGTTACCAGTTTGAGGCAGTCACACTTGGCTATGCCACCATAGATATCCAGCATTTAGGTCACAAAATTAGCCTTAACCGATAATCAAAAAAGCGGACTGATAAGTCCGCTCTCTTCTAAGACTCTCGGGTAGATGTCACTACCACACTAAACAAAATTAGCGCCCCACCTATAACTTGTACTGGGGTTAATGATTCCTGTAACCAAGCCATGGCAAATATAGCACCAAATAATGGCTCGCTACCCATCAGCAAAGAAACCCGTGTTGGCGACGTTCGACGCACGGCATAATTCTGAACATAAAACGCAAATAGTGTACAAAACAGAACCAGATAACTGACCGTTAACCAAAACTCCATCGAAGTGGGAATCGAAAACTCCGCAGCGGGAAGATAGGCAACTGCAAATATAATCCCGATCAAAGCTACAACTAAAGACTGGAGAGAAGTTAAGGTCGATGTAGTGATTTCTTTGCCTTCCGTAAACCTCTTGGTCATAGTGACCATTAGGGCCCTCAAAACTGCAGCGATGAGGATAAAATAGTCACCACTGTTAAGTGAAAGCTCAAAGCCTTTGTTGCTGGTCAATAATAACACTCCAACAACACTACAAACCGTCAATATCCACAACGTGTTGCTGACCTTTTTCTTATTGATGAATAATTCGGCAAAAGCGGTAAAAATGACCGATAAACTGATCAGAAACGCAGCATTGGATGCAGAGGTTTGGGATACACCAAACACCTCACAGAAAAAAATCGCCGATAGAATAAAACCGGTGGGAATCGCTATTTTCCAATCCTTATTCAATCCTCGGCGAAAGTCTCGAATCACCACAGGTAGCATGCATAAAAAGGTGATCGAAAATCTTATGGAAATAAAAAGCAAAACACTGGTATAAGCCAACGCACTTTTGGTCAGGCCATAACTTGTCCCCCAAAAAATCGCTACCAGTAGTAGCAGCGATTCCGTAATAGGAAACCTTATATTTCCTTTCTTTAACGAATCAGCAGCCGTTGTCATTTCAATCCTCCATCCGTGTAAACGCTATGACGAGTACGTCCCTGTACGCGCATTTTTCCGAGCAAACTGGTGTAATCGGCGTAACTTCGTGCATTGTCTGCTCATCGTCCGCCATAACTAAATCAAAGGTTTTATCCAACATGATCTGTTCACGAAAACCCCCTTTAGCGTCAGTAATACTGGTTACACCACCAGCGATGTTGACTCGATTGATCATCAAAGACGCAATGAAAGTCACACCATCACGATGAAGCCCTTCCGGTGTGGGTTGCCCCTGCTGCGAGCTATTCGCGATGATCCGATACGGGTGCAGCCGTATATTCCAATTCACAGGGGTCCCCAGGGCATCGTCGTAGATGTCACTCATCATAAATAGCAACTTTGCTAGCAAATCTGATGTGACAAACTTATCGCTCAGTGGGGAAAAATGACGTTCAACATCACCGTTCAATGTATTAATGAAAGCCGGCTGAACATAAGGCTCATGCGGTAACAGGGTTATTTCACGCTGAGCAGCCAGCTTAGTGAATTGACCATAGCGCCGGTACCGATAGGTCCCGCCATCCGCCATATAATTGTCTCGTTCAAGTGAGCTCCAACACTGCTTAAAACGGATCACTTCATCGACATTGGTATCCAGCAGAGCGGTCATTTTTCGCCCCGACACAAAGACATAGTCTTCTTTGATAAGTGTGTGGCTGATGTCTGCCAGAGTCTTGGTGGCTGCGTCCTGAATAGAAGTCATCGGCGGTAGTTCCTATACCCACTGACGATTTGGTCTAGATTGACTATTGAACTTGAGCGCTCGTTGTGACCTTTGCTGAGCAATCTCAATTTCCCACTCGTCCCTATCACGTAGATACTTCGGCTCATCAGCCACTATCCCAGAGGGGATAAAGCTTCCTCTGGATAAGTTGAAAGAGACACTGCCAGAGATGGACTCGGCAGTGTGAGCGATGAACGCATAGCTTGCACACTGCAACATACTTCCCCAACGGCCTTCAACAGCCTCCTGAGTCCACATATCGTTATGCAATGCCTTCGCTTTGAGAACATCTGTAGGTAAAGTTGCTGTCTCCAGTAACTTATAAGCCTTTATCAGAACTAAGGCGGCGGGCGCTTCTCGCACCTCTAGTACCTTTTCATCCTGATCGAGATGATCGAACCCTACAAAACGACCAATCTCATACGCGCCAACGTAGTTGTTAATGAAGGCAATTAACTCTAGTAAATTAATCGGCTTATCATTCAGTGTGACAGGATAGCCCTTTCTGAAGCCGATCGTAATTTGATCATTGTCTAAATGTTTTTCTGGCTGCCACTTTGACCAGGTAAACAACGAATCTGAAACTACAAAATTTTCAGGGTCATCTAAAACCCCAGACTCGAATTCACGGCACCATAGATTTGAATCCCCGCTGACGTTTCGGGTCTTAAATCCCACTAAGCCTGAATGAAACAAAGCCTGTGCCTTATCTTCACGAGACAGTGCTGAGTACTCATAGGGGGAACCGTAATAACCATCAAAACCTGATGCTTCTATCGCACCATTAATACGACGCAAGCTATTTTGGGACTGGTTTGCTGTATGAATGATTGCATCACAATCTAAGCTCCCCGCCAACTCGACCGCCTTTTTCACTATGATAGGCCGTGATAAAGAGGAACTGACCGGATAGTCATTGAGGTACATTGCTTGCGCCTGTATTGCCGAGACTAAACTGTGTTCAACAAATTCCTGCCTTGCGTCGATAATCTTGAGATCAAAACCATAATGATCCGTAATTAACTTGAGTTTCGATTCTTCTATCCCATCGCCGAGGTTAACCGCGACTGCAGTGACTTTTACATCACTGCTTTTTAATAGCTCCAGCACATAGGAGCTGTCTAAGCCACCGCTAAATAAGGTCAAAATATGATTAGCAACTTTCGCGACGGCCTTAACATCACCGACGCTTCTTATTTTTTTCACGCGTCACGTCCTTGGATATTCTGGGATACTGTCAATTGACTTAATTAGTATCCATAAGTAACTTGAACGAAACAATATAGCTGAAATGCAAAGGATAATTGCACTGTGGACACAAATAAATTAATTCCTCTCTTATCTGAGATGGCAATTTTCGTAAATGTGGTCGAATCTGGGAGCTTTTCGAAAACCGCTCAGAGGCTTGGTGTGTCACCTTCATCAGTCAGTCGTTCTATCACTCGGCTGGAAAGTGCATTGCAAGAAAAGCTGTTGGAAAGAACGACGAGACAGATGCGTCTGAGCACCACAGGACAGGAGGTCTACAGCTTGTGCAGTGATATGATGAACTCGGCAAAAATGGCTATCTCTGCTGCCCAAGTAGATAAAACTGATGTATCAGGCGTGCTGCGTGTCGCTGCACCTAAAGCCCTTTCCCGGCAGGTTCTCATGCCAATGATCCTCAGTTTTATTGACCGTTTTCCCAACATTTCATTGCAACTGAAAGTCGCTGATCACTATATCGACCCTATTGGTGATGAAGTAGATGTCATCATTCACATTACGGATAAGCCGACTGAAGGTTTAATTGCAAAGCAGCTCAGTCAATGTCGCTTGGTCATGTGTGCCAGCCCTGCTTACTTTGAGAGGTGTGGTATCCCCACTCACCCCGAAGACATTTCCAATCACAACTGCTTGTGCTTAGGAGAAAATCCCAAGGATAGGGTGTGGGAGTTCACTAACAACAACAAAAAGCTATCAATGAACGTCGGTGGTTCATTCGCGGTCAACCATAGTGAAATTCGACGCGAAGCAGTATTGCGCGGTGTGGGAATATCGGTTTTCCCTGAGTTTGCAATTCAGTCCTATATTGATTCTGGGCAAGTGATTGAAGTATTACCTGACTGGCACGTGGGAGGAAACTATCAAGGAAAAATCATCGCCCAATATGCACAATCTAAGTACATTCCCAGTCAAATCAAAACTTTCATTGAGTATCTGCAAGATTGTTTTAATGAATAAGCCAATTAAAAGCCAGAGGCAAGCTCTGGCTTTGTTCTGTTGCTCGATTTTCAAGCATTAGCACTCATTATCAGTCGGGGAATACTCCAGAATATCTCCGGGTTGGCAATCAAGATGCTTACAGATAGCTTCTAAAGTCGCTAACTTGACCGCTTTCGCCCGACCATTTTTAAGCACTGATAGGTTTTGTTCAGTAATACCAACTAATTTTGCTAACTCATTGGAGCGCATTTTTCGCTTAGCTAACATGACGTCAAGGTTAATTACAATTGCCATAATTTTTCACTTAAATTGTCAGCTCACTTTCTTTTTGAAGCTCTGCCGCTCTTTCCATTACCACTGCAATGACGCGAACAATCAAACCAATAACAAACATTGTGATATCAGCGTCATTGACGTTAAAGGACATGCTCCAGTTTCCGTCATTGTACGACAATGCAAAGCTGAGAAGTATACCCATGATAAATTGAACGAAAGGTGTTGCCATCAGCAAGTAGCTGATCTTTTTGTAACATAGCGTGTTTTGACGCTCAAAGACCTGCCCTCTTTCATATAAGCGGAATAGAACTATTAATTGCCACAATAGAGCCATTGTCAGAAATGTTGTCAGCATACTTGGTAGAAAACCAATCAATGACCGCGTAAAACTCAAAGGCAACTCGACCTCTACTGGAAAGCTCGCCTCGAACCACTCCACATTCCATAGAGTTGCAGAAAACCAAAATACAGTATTCAACACAGCAGTAAAAATCAGAGAGAACCAAAATAGTACTAATAATTTTCGGCTGAATGTGCTTATCGATTGTTGTGTCATAAAACATCCTAGGTAGCATTAATTTGAGTTCACCTTAAAGTAACAAAAATCAATTATCAATAAAAAACCATCGTTTTACGATAATTTTTTATTGTCCTGCATTGTTTTTGCCTCTATTTTATAAAACACAATCTCTCAAACCCTTTTAAACAGGCACAACTGTGATCAAATTTTTATGCATGGCCATTTTGCTGGCCATTTTGCTGGCCTTTTCAACGAGCTTTGTAAATGCAGGAACTTTCCTTGATGAGATAACTGATGTTCTCCCCACCGAAAGTGTCAACCAGTGGCAATCATCTCCATACACGGAAGACGCTGCACCAATACAATCACACTATTCAGGTAGCGAATGTACCAATAAAACGCAGACACAATTAAATCGAGAAACGTCAAAGCAAAACGGCAACTCTAGTGAATGCTATATCAGTGAGTTTCCAGATAGAGGGATCGAAACCCATATTCAATCAACGGAACAAGGGGATTTTAGTGTGGGAGTAAAATGGGAAATAGATTAACCAATACCAAAGGATAGCAACAGGCTCAGGCTTTCAGAATATCAACCTTTTTTCTAAGGGGAAAAGCTCTTCTGTTATTACAGAAGAGCTTAGTAATTTGCTGATGTGAATTATGCCTTTTCTAGATCGGACACCATAGCCTTGGATAGGGCTTCAGCTACTTTGATGCCATCTATACCCGCAGAAAGGATCCCTCCAGCGTAACCTGCGCCTTCACCCGCAGGATAGAAGCCTTTGAGGTTTACACTCTGGAAGTCTTTGCCACGCTTGATACACACTGGTGAAGAAGTACGAGTTTCCACCCCTGTGAGCAAACCATCCTCAGATGCAAAACCCTTAATCTTCTTATCAAACGCCGGAATTGCTTCTCGGATCGCTTCTATAGCGAAATCAGGCAGCGCTTTAGAAATATCCGTAAGGTGAATTCCCGGCGTAAATGATGGTTGAACATCACCGAGCTCACTTGGATCGCGACCTTTTAGAAAATCACCTATCTTCTGTGCTGGTGCATCGTAGTTTTCACCACCCAGAACGTAAGCACCCGATTCAAGCTCACGCTGGAAGCGGATGCCTGCCAGTGGGTCACCTGGATAATCACGTTCTGGATCGATGCCAACGACAATAGCACTGTTCGCGTTGCGCTCTGAGCGCGAGTACTGACTCATGCCATTTGTGACCACGCGGCCTTCTTCAGACGTAGCGGCAACGACAGTACCACCCGGACACATACAGAAGCTGTACACGGTACGACCATTCTTACAATGATGCACCAGCTTGTAGTCGGCGGCGCCAAGAATTGGGTTGCCCGCGTTAGGACCAAAGCGCGCTTCATCGATCATTGACTGCTTGTGCTCAATACGGAAACCAACCGAGAACGGCTTCGCTTCCATGTACACGCCGCGATCGTGCAGCATTTCAAAGGTATCACGCGCACTGTGGCCGACGGCTAGAACAACGTAGCGAGATTTAATCTCTTCGCCGTTTGATAGTGTTAAACCTGTGATTTGCTCGCCATCCATGTGGATATCATCGACGCGCGTACTAAAGCGAATCTCGCCACCCAGTTCGATAATTTTCGCACGCATCTTCTCGATCATGGTGACCAGCTTAAACGTACCAATATGTGGCTTACTGACGTACATGATCTCTTCTGGCGCACCAGCTTCCACAAACTCCGTAATGACTTTTCGACCATAGAAATTTGGATCTTTTACTTGGCTGTAAAGCTTACCGTCAGAGAACGTACCTGCACCACCTTCACCAAACTGTACGTTTGATTCCGTGTTTAGAGTGCGCTTACGCCAGAAACCGAAGGTATCTTTTGTACGCTCACGGACCTCTTTACCACGTTCAACAACGATAGGTTTAAAGCCCGCTTGTGCAAGAATCAGCGCGGCAAATAGACCACATGGGCCAAAACCGATAACTACTGGACGCTCTGTTAGGTTCTCTGGTGCTTTCGCTACGAACTTGTACTCCATGTCTGGAGTCTCTTTTACGTGCGGGTCGCTAACGAACTGCTCAAGAAGCGCAGCTTCGTTTTCAACGATAACGTCTAGCGTGTAGATAAGTAGGATGTTGGCTTTTTTACGAGCATCATAGCCACGTCTGAACACATTGAAAGAGATGACTTGGTCTTCAGAGATGCCAAGCTTCTTGGTAATGGCAGCAGTCAGCGCCTCTTCCTCATGATCGAGAGGAAGTTTAATTTCAGTTAAACGTATCATGTTGATGTCTCGTATAGATAGGTGTCTTAGCCAAAACCGTCTGACAAACGGTCAGCTCACAATGGCGCGCATTTTACGAGAAATTAAATTGTCTGTCATACTAAATCAGACAGCATTAGTAACAATCACCGTGCTGGATATTGAATTTTAGCTTGGGATGAGTATCATCCCCATTCTTCGATTTTGACTAACTAAAAGAGCGGATCACCATGGCGTTCGTCGTAACAGATAACTGCATTCAATGTAAATACACAGACTGTGTCGCTGTATGCCCTGCAGATGCTTTCCACGAAGGGCCAAACTTTATGGTGATCAATCCCATCGAATGCATCGACTGTGGTTTATGTGTTGATGAATGCGACGCTAATGCGATTTTTCAGGAAGATGAAGTACCGGAAGATCAAACCGTTTACATTGAATTGAATGCAGAACTCGCCGAATTATGGCCAGTGCAAACCGAAGTAAAACCAGCTATGGATGGCGCTGAGAAGTGGAATGGCGTACCGGATAAATTAGGGATGTTAGAGAAGTAGATTCTCTATATTCAGATACAAGAAAGCGCAGTGGATCACTGCGCTTTTCTGCATTCAGGACTTTTTATTCACCATGCTGGCGACGTAAGTTATCTAAAATGATCCCCGTTGCCATCGCCACGTTAAGTGACTCAGCACCACCAAAAGCAGGTATGGTGATCTTGTCTGTGACAAACTGAGCGGCTTGCTCACGAATACCGTGAGATTCACTGCCCATCAGCAAAATACCTTCGGCTGCAAACTCGACGTTATGTACACTCTCACCTTCAAGAAATGCCCCATAAACCGGTAAGTTAGCTTGCTCTAAATAGCTAGGTAGGTCTAATTGGCTGACTGTGACACGACCAAAACTGCCCATAGTGGCACTAATGGTTTTCGGGTTATACGGGTCAGCACAATCATTACTGGCAACGATATGCTTAATACCATACCAATCTGCAACACGAATGATCGTCCCCAAATTGCCAGGATCCGAGACACCATCTAAAGCAATCATCAAGCCCTGAGCTTTGGGTTCGTCAACACAAGGGGTGTTCACTACCGCAATCGCCGCGTTATTGCTCACCAACGTACTTGCCTTCGTTAATTCATCTAATGGCGCTTCGATACATTCAAAATCGCTTAATGTTGAATGATGCTCTGCCAGAAACTCCGACGTAGCGAAGATCTGCTGTACCGTTAGTGAACTCTTTGCCAACTCAAGTACATTCTTCTCACCTTGGACCAAAAATAGACCATGCGCCTTACGTTGTTTCTTTTGGCCTAAGGCACGAAGTAATTTAAGTTGGTTTTTCGAAATCATAATGTATCCAAGGTGAAAGAGGGTGATACCCCACACTAAAGCGCGGCAATTATAGAGTAAAGCGCCACATAGCTAAAGGGCTGTCGCTAAACATCTCTTCACGGAAAAACGAAGGCTCTACCCTTGGCTTTTGCCTAACTCCAACGGAGGATACGCACTTCATTACCTTCTTCAGGTTTGGCCGGAATATTAAGCGATAGAAGAAATGATACCCCTGCCATCGCTGCGCCAATATAGAAAACCACTGAAGGCGAGATTAACCAGATCAAACCAAAAGAAACAGGAATGAATACCGCTGCGATGTGGTTAATCGTAAATGACACACCAGCAGTTGAAGCCATATCTGCAGGATCCGCTATTTTCTGGAGGTAGGTTTTGATTGCCAAGGCTAGCGCAAAAAATAGATGATCGATGACGTACAACGCCGCAGCCCATTCAGCGCTTTGTACTAAACCATAGCCTACGAAGATAAGTACCAGCCCAGTGTACTCGAACAACAGCGCCTTACGCTCGCCGACTTTACCAATGAATTTGCCTATTTTTTTAGCAAACAAGAAATTAAATAAATAGTTGATCAGAAACAGCATCGTGATATCAGCTGCTGAATAACCAAACTTTTCCACCATCAGGAAGCCAGCAAAAACGGTAAAGATTTGTCGACGAGCGCCACTCATGAAGGTCAGTGCATAATACAACCAATAACGCTTGCGTAAGACCAGTTTTTTATTTTGTTGGACTTGAGTTTGGAACTGCGGAAATGAAAAAGCCATCCAAACCACTAATAGAAAACCAATGCCACCAAAAGTAAGATAGACCCACTGGAAATCCATTTTCAGCATTTCCAGACAGACCCACAATGCGCCATAAGTCACCAGTGATGCTAACGCACCGACGGAAATAAACTTACCCAACATTTCCGGTGCTTCATCTTTCGAAAGCCATTGTAGTGAAAGAGATTGTTTAAGAGTCTCAAAATAGTGGAACCCTGTAGACATCAATAAGGTCGTCATTAACAATCCAAAAAGTGAAGGGAAAAAACCTGTCATAGCGGTGCCCAGAGTGAGAGCCCCCAATGCCAGCAACATAAACCGTTGTTCACGAATAAACATTAAAACAAACACTGCGGTAAAGGCTAAAAAGCCGGGAATTTCACGTACACTCTGCAAAAGCCCAATATCTGCGCCATCAAACTGTGCCTTTTCAATCACAAAGTTATTGAGTAGTGCCATCCAACTGGAAAATGCAATGGGAACGACGATAGAGATGATGATTAAGAAGTTTTGAGGGGTTTTCCAGCTAGCCGACTGTTCCATTTTGTTATTCCTTTTATTCGCTCAGAGACACCTTAATTCTTCACTAGTGAATAGACAAACTTATTTACAAATTAAACGTCCGTAGTACTCATAGCGTTCAACGTGCATCAGAGTAAAGTTTCACTTAATTAAAATAAGTTAAAACAATACTTTATCTTTAAGTCCTTGCTCGTTATTGTTGAGCTATGTTTAACCAGTCGAGAAGGTAATAATATGGAAATAACAATTCGTCCGACTCAAGTCAGTGATGCCGCCGCAATGTGTGAGATCTACTCTCAACCTAAAGCACAACGCGAAACTCTCCAATTGCCCAAACCCTCTGTGGCAATGTGGACACAAAGACTGGAAAACATGCCTACCGGTATTTATAGCTTTGTCGCGGAATTAGATGGCAAAGTGGTCGGAAACATAGGTTTTGAGCATTCTCAGCGGCCTCGTACCGCTCACAGTGCGACTTTCGGTCTAGGTGTTCATGATGACTATCATGGTATGGGTATAGCTAGTAAGCTGATTGAAACTGTACTTGATTTAGCAGACAACTGGCTGCAAATAAAGCGCGTTCATCTCGAGGTCAATACGGATAACGAAGCGGCGATCGCGTGCTATAAAAAATTTGGCTTTGAAATTGAAGGCGAAGCGAAAAATTCGGTTTTCAGAGAAGGCAAATACCAAAACACTTATTACATGGCAAGGCTCAAACCATAGCCGTGTAACGACATTATGTTAAAGGCTTACTTATAGGTAAGCCTTTAACATATCAATAGCCCGATGAGCCAAAGCTTCCGTATAAGCATTGATTTTCCAATGATCCGGGCTCCATCCTTTAACAAAACGATGGAAATCAGCCCAAGCAATAGCAAATAACGGTCGCCAAGTTTGCTCTACGTCAAACGCATCGGTTTCAGGCATTAAATCACTTATCGCTATTTTCAGGTGAGTAAAATAAGTATCCAAAATCCACTCCTCCATATCATTGCAATCTTCAGGCTGGACAGCACTACTCATAAAGAGAACGACATCCTTCATCGCGCAACCTCTACCCACATACTGGAAATCGACAGCCGCGGCCTTTTGGCCATCAGAAGTAAAACAGAAATTCGCTAACTTCGCGTCACCATGAACTAAGGTTTGATAAGGTGCATTACCAAGCACCTTATCAATATCTTTCGCAGCTTGTTTGAGTGACATATCATCGAGCGCCGCCAGTTCATCAGGACGAGTATCAAGGTGCCAATAGGTGCCTGTTTCCCACAATCCTTCCCCTTTCTCTCCGATATGTGAAGCATGAAACCATGCTAGCCACTTGAGCACCGCTTCCAAATGTACTTTTTCAGCCTTGTGGCACATCTCGTCATAACCAAGCTGATGTAAGTCTTCCATCACCAAAAGGTGCTCCATTCCTTTTTGATCCACAATAATGGGTTGTGGCTGCGGACAATGAACATGCGCACGTGCCGCAAAATGTCGATACCAGTGTAACTCGACATCATAAGACTTAAGTTTCCGCTGATGTGAAAGTGCTGTATTCCAGCCTCTGGGATGTTGATCAGGCTTAGGCAATTGAACATGTTTTATCACGATACTGGTTTGATCGACATACAACCTAACCAACTCACCGTAGCCACCCCACAAAGGTTGTAAAATCTCTCTATGTTCTAATTTTCTGTATCCCAAGCGCTGACATAACGCTTGATAATCATAGATTTGCTTCATGACGGCTCAGCAAGCAAGTGAGACCACTCTGGGTGACGTGACAAGTAATGGACAACATACGTACATATAGGGTTGATTTTCACTCCTTGTCGCTCAATCTCAGGCAAAATAGCTTCCATCATCACCTTACCGTACCCTTTTCCTTGTAACTCTTCTGGCACTTTAGTTGAAGTAATGACATAAACACTACCTTGCACATCAAACTTCATGATGGCGTCATGTTCACCCTCGAGGTGAACACGAAAAAGTGAGTTAGCCCTATCAAATGTGAGTTTATTTGACATATTGCCTTCTAAAAGTGATACATGTGCCGGAATTATTTGCTATTTTGATATTTAAATAGACAATAAATCGCACATAGAATTTTAACTACCCGAGAAATAAGACCCACTTCTCGGAAAGAATTAACCTGCTACTCAACATAACATGGCAGGAGTAATGGAGGCTAGATGAATAACCAAGCGGTTGCCAACCAAGATAAATCTGCACCTGCTGCTTCAAGGGAGAAAAGTGTTTCAACACTCAACAGTACTGATGCTTTGGCAATGCTTGAGCATGGTGGTGAACTCACCATGGGCATTACGACTCCCGTAGGGACCACATTCCGTTGTAAATCAACTTTTATAGGTGCTCACTCTAAAAACTTCGTTTTAGCTGAGTTACCTAAGATTTCTGACAATGATTTAGACTTCTTTTTCCAACCAGGTTTTTGGACCACTATACGAGCTATCTCTCACCGTGGAGAAGGTGCCATCGTTCACTTCAGAAGCCAACTAGAGCACGTTTTAACCGAGCCGATCCCTATGGTAGCGTTAGCCATACCTAATGCAATGCAAGTGACCCAGTTACGTAAAGAGCCGAGATATGACGTAAACCTTCCTGCCAGTGTTAAAGCGACAACTCATAAACTCGATTGTCAAATTCGTGATTTATCCAAAAGTGGTTGTCGCTTTGTTACCGCTCCACTGAGTCGTGCTTTTCAGATTGGCGATGAGATTGCATTGGAAATCCGTCCTAGCATAAAGAAATCTAACCAATTCGAACCTCTATTTGGAAAGATCTGTAACCTACAAAGCTCTCTACACTATGCTCGCTATGGCGTTCAGTTTGATGAAAATGGCACAGAAAACGCCAAGCAACTGCTAGCGAATCTCAAGTTTGACGGCACCAAACTGACACTACGATAACACGCATCAACCTTCGAATATAAAAAGGCTTGGTTCTCACCAAGCCTTTTTATTATCCAATCACATTTTAAGTACGATACTGTTTAAGAATATCAGCGAGAGAAATCGATGCTTTGGTCAGATTTGCTACGCCTTGAGACGACTTCTCCGCCACACTACGGATAGTATTAGACTGGGTACGTATATCACTCAGTTCTGAAGCGATATCGTTCGCAACAGCACTTTGCTCTTCTGCAGAGGTGGAGATCTGGATACTCATATCCATGATACCTCGCGCAGACTCCGAAATTGAGTTTACATCCTTCCCAATGTCTTCAATTAGCTCACTACTGGTTTGTGCTTGCTCAACCGTTTGTTGAGTAATGGAGGCGATGTTCTGGCTCTCCGACTGCAGTTTTTCGATCATAGACTGGATCTCCACCGTCGCCGCCTGAGTACGGCTGGCTAGAGTACGTACTTCATCTGCCACAACGGCAAAACCTCGACCTTGCTCACCGGCACGCGCTGCCTCAATCGCTGCGTTCAGCGCCAACAAGTTAGTTTGCTCAGAGATAGCATTGATTGTGGTTATCACTTCATTAATCTGAGTGGTATTGTCATTCAGAGTCGAAACTGAGCTAGACGCCTGCTCAATGTAACTAGACAGTTTTTCAATCTCGTTGATCGCGGACTGAACACGCTTGTAACTACCATCGATATGCTGAGAATCTTGCTCTGCTTGATCTGTCGCCTGCTGAGAAATATTCGACACCTCTTTCGCTGAAGCTGTCATTTCTTCCATCGCGGTCGCAACCGAATCTAAAGAGGTGTACTGGTTGGTGATCTGAGATTCACTCAATCGCATTTCTTGTTCAAAAGACGCAGACGTTTCACTCATTGTCTTCGCATTCTCTTTTACGTTGTTGACCAAATCGGTCAAGGTATCCATTGCTTTATCAAGCGCACACCCAATAGTGCCAAACTCATCTCGACCTGGGTGGAAGCCAAGGCGAGACGTCAGATCACCCTCACCAATTTTCTGAGTCGTGGTATACAACACCCAAAGAGCCCCACCAATAAAGGTAGCGACCCAGTAACAAAACACCGCAAACGGAACAGCCCAGACAAAGCTAAAGAAAAAAGTGGATAAAGCCTGAGAGCGTGCTTGCTGATCTTGTGCCTGATTGTTCATGGTCAGTTGGTAAACATTGCCATCTTTACCCGTTTGAGAAACCGTCACAATCCCATTGTTATACGTCGGTTCATCGACACTAGACACTTTGCTAATATTAGCTTGGCCCACTATCGATGCTTCAGTACCTGCACTCATCACACCGTCAAGTCGATGAACCGCAGCTGAGATCGCCGAACTTTCAATGTATTTTATTTTAGAGTAATAGTTTCCGCCTGCTATGCTGCCTACAGCGACAAGAAACAAGGCAAAAATCACCCACATTTTGTCATTAATAGACATCTTAATAAAAAGCTTGTCTATCGTTCTGAACTCTACTTCTTTCATGTTAACTCTGCCTCCTCTAACAATGGCTCCATGCCTGGGTGTTGGCTATATAAAATTATCGGCCTATAAGAGTAATTTATGAGACACGAATCAAGTAACAATGAAATGTAATACTAATGAAATGTCATTTATGAGATCCAAAACCCACTTATATAGGCCAACGTCCCGCAACAAATCGTTACATCCACAATTTTTGAGCAACTCATGGATGAATTGCGATTGAAAAAACCACCCTACAGAATTAGATTATTTTAAACCCATCGACAAGGAGGAGTGATGGATATTAAAACCGATCAACTTGATCATCCTGAAGTGATCAAACTACTCAAGGAACACCTCGCAGACATGAATGCAACCTCACCACCAGAAAGTGTCCACGCTTTGGACACTTCGGCACTGAAAGCAACGAATGTCACATTTTGGACCTGCTGGAAAGATGAGCAACTGCTAGGTTGCGCAGCCATCAAAGCGCTTTCCGCAACACATGCGGAGTTGAAATCAATGCGTACCACACCAGCGGCTCGCAATCAGGGCATTGCTTCAAGTTTACTGTCATTTGCCATCGATCAAGCAAAGCTTAGGGGTTATCAACGCATCAGCCTTGAAACCGGTTCTATGTCTTTCTTCAAACCTGCCAGGGAGCTGTATACGAAATTCGGCTTTGAGTATTGCTCCCCTTTTGCAGACTATCAGCCAGATCCCAATAGTCGCTTCATGACCTTAGAGTTAAGTAAAGTTTAGCTAGAAACCTGCTCGGCAAGCCGAGACCGTTTCAACAGTCGGGCAGGAGAGAAACCAGTGACGAGCATGGTGCCAACTAATACGAGCACTGTGCCAGCAAAGGTATTTAGGCCAATAGGCTCATCAAGAATCAAAGCTCCCCATAGAATTCCAAATACTGGGATCAAAAACGTCACAGAAAGCGCAGACGCCGCACCTTCATCCGCAACTAAACGGAAATAGAGTAAATATGCAATACCAGTACAAAGTACGCCTAGTGCTACAACCGATAGCATTTCATAGCTACTCGGCTCTCCCTGCATCGGAACAAATGGTAACAGGGGGAGAATCCACAAAACAGCCGCCCACATATTGCCGTGTGCATTTTCAAATGATGCCACTTTGGGTGCGGTTTTGGTGTAGTTAGTGGCAATACCATAACAGCATGCTGCCATCACACTTGCCACGATAGGTAGCGCCGCACTGATACCAATGTTAACCGCATCCCACCCCACTAAGATCCCAACACCTGTGACACCAAGCAACATACCAAACACGGCTTTTCTTGTCAGAATTGACTTATGCCAGACAGCACCAATCAAAGCTCCCCAGATCACAGAGGTTGAATTGAGCACCGATAATGTTGATGCGTTCAAAGTTTGCGCAGCATACGCAAATAACAAAAATGGTAGAGCGGTATTAAATAACCCGATTATCATAAAATGCTGGAAATGCTGTCTAAACGCCAATTTCTTACGTAGATAAAGAGAGATAAGAAACAAACTCAGCGCAGCAAATCCTACTCGAAACTCAATCAAATATGCCGGTCCAAAAGTATTGGCCGCTATTTTCATAAATAGAAACGACCCGCCCCAGATAGCCGCAAGACAGATTAGACGTAAAAAGCTGGCAGTAGACATGAATTATCCCTCTTATTGTTTGCGCCTAATGTGAATCAATTGTTAACTAGAATCAATCATAAAATGAGTTACATTTCCGAAAGTGGCGAATAAAAATAGAGAACTAAACACACAGATATGACACTTTCCTCATCTACTGAGAAGTCATCACATTGATCCGCTCGCTTATTAGATAAGTTGCCCTTAACTTAATTCCTTTCTCTCTGATTGAAATCTAGTATGAACTTAATCGTCAATATTAATCGGCATGTTAGAGAATATGGGTTTGAAATGGCCACAAGGCAAGCATGGCGCTGTGGTGTGAAAGCCAACCTAGTCCAACGTATTATTGGGGTTGCTAAGGGGCAGGTTGTCTGTGTCATTGAAGGGGTGAGAGCTGAATTGTCAACGCCTATGAACAACCCTCTCCACCATGAGGAAATACAAGGACGCTATATTTTTGTAGGAGGTATTGTCTGGCAACCAAACGATATCCTTGCCCCAGCTTTCCCCGAATTCATGTTCATGCATTTAAGAAATATCAGTAATAAACATAAATACATGACAGATGAACAACTGCAGGTAAATTTAGCGTAGCAAGTAACAAGAAGCCCCTGAAATCAAGGGGCTTAGTTTAGGCTTTATCGATATTGGATTGCGAGAAATCCAACTTTTCTTTCACTTCCGATTCGCTGGGTACGGCTTCAACCGATTCTTCTACAATAGGCGGCACTTCACTCACTAAATCTAACTCGATCTCCTCCTCACCTAACACATCCTGTTCTTGAAGCGGGATATTACGCTTGTATAACTTATTGAGCGCCTTGATAACCGCATGCTTACTTACCTTGTTATCGCGAATTTTTTTCAAAATCGGTTTCGACAATGACTGCAGGCCAACAACGGTATCGACTCCAATACTAAGTGCAACCTGATCTCGCAATATGCGAGCCTGCTCATGCCCTAGTTGCCCCGCTAGAAATAGCCATATATACGCAATGGAATTGCCATTAGGCCGTTGATCCATCCAAGCTTCGCCTGCGCTATACATTGCATCGGTATACCCTTTCTCAGCTGCTCGCTCTAACCAATAACAGCCTCGTGAAAAATTCGCAGTCACGCCAATTCCACGGATGTAATTAAGCCCAAGCTTCATACGACCCTCATTACTTCTCTGAGATGCCGCTTGCTGGTAATACTCCGTAGACAAGCGTGGGTTAGGCTCAGGGTTGTGAGGCGATGCAAACCAGTCACCCAAGAATATCAGTGCATCAAGGTAGTTTTGTTCCGCCGCCTGCTTCATGACTTGAATTGCTTTGCCAATATTTTGCTCAGTACCTCGACCATAAAATAAGGCCAATGCCATTTCGAATTTATGAGGAATGCTGCCTTCCATTGCAGGAATACAGGTCTGCCAAAATTTGGCTTCTTCTCTCAAAACTAGGTCCTGATTCATTTTATTACTGATACGTACAACACCGTACATACCATTGACATTATCCAGTCTTGCCGCTTTGTTGTACCAATACAGAGCTTCTTTAGGCCTTGAACGTTCTGCCTCTTTAGCCAAAAAAAGGATGGTCGGAACATGGCCATTTTCAGCTTTATAAACTCGCTCTTCCTGCTCTTGCTTGCGATTTTTTTCCATTGCTTTCCGGTAAGCAACTTCACGCTCTTTACGCTCTTGTTCCAGTCGCTTCTTACGAAGCTGCAATGCAAGCATCCACATGAACAAACAAAGCAGCAGTAAACCAGTCGCGCCAATGGCGATCCCTATAACATTCATCTATATCTTTTCTTCACCTTCAACTGGCGTTGCCATCTAAAATGCTTGTCGGCCAGTCACAACAAAAGTTAAGGAGTTATGCCTCCTTTTGTTTAAGTGTACCTCACTCCCACGATTAGTTGATGAATAAAATACAAAATATGCCACAGGAGCATATATTTGTGGCCTTAATTTTCATGATGAATTTTTTCGTTAAAAATCACGAGATGATCACTTGGCTTGAGATGATATAAAGCAGTTTGGCAAAGAAAAGGCAAAAATTGACCGAAAACAATAGCCGCCACCACAAACTTATTTTATAATGCAAATTAATGTTTCAGAGCATCACAATTCCAACATTAGGGGCAACCAATGAGACTAATCCCGTTAAACAAAGCAGCGCAGGTCGGTAAATGGGCTGCAGCACATATCGCTAAACGCATTAATAACTTCCAACCAACGGCTGAACGTCCTTTTGTATTAGGTTTGCCAACAGGTGGGACTCCTCTAGCCACTTATAAAGCGCTGATAGAGCTTTATCAGGCAGGTGAAGTCAGCTTTAAACACGTAGTGACATTTAATATGGATGAGTACATTGGCATTCCAGCCGACCACCCCGAGTCATACCGCTCTTTCATGTATAACAACTTTTTCAACCACATCGATATTCAGGAAGAGAACATCAACTTGTTAGATGGCAATGCGGTGGATCACGAAGCCGAGTGCCAGCGTTACGAAGACAAAATTAAATCATACGGCCGCATTAACTTGTTTATGGGCGGTGTAGGTAATGATGGGCACATTGCATTCAACGAACCCGCCTCTTCTTTATCTTCTCGTACGCGTATCAAAACCCTGACCGAAGACACTCGTATCGCCAACTCACGCTTCTTTGATGGTGACATCAGTCAAGTACCTAAGTATGCACTCACTATCGGCGTAGGTACATTGCTTGATTCTGAAGAAATAATGATTCTGGTCACTGGTCATAATAAAGCTCTTGCACTTGAAGCGGCTGTTGAAGGGAGTGTGAACCATTTGTGGACAGTATCTGCGCTTCAGCTTCATCCTAAATCTGTCATCGTATGTGATGCACCTTCCACTCAAGAGTTGAAAGTTAAGACAGTCAAGTATTTTACTGAACTGGAAGCAGAGAACATCAAAGGCTTCTAGGCCATTTATTCGGATAACAACTCAAAAAGGCCTAGTCTACCGGCTAGGCCTTCCTATGAAGCTAAATAGTAAATTTCTGACTCATTTGGCAAAAGTGCAAACGCTCGATCAAACTGGCAACAGAATCAATACTGTCCTTCTCAAATTGCACACCAAGCTTACCGTAGCGGCTAGTCATCTTGATATTTCTCACTACAGCTTCGAGTATCTGTGGCTCAATCACTTTATCGCTTTCGGTTTCTAAAATATTGAGGGAAATTAAATCGCCTACTTTATGGTTAGTCAGGTGGCGCTCAACCACGATCAAGCAGCCAGTACTCGAAATATCTCGGATCTGGCACTGAACATTTTGGGACTGGGGCGAAAGCACACCGTCCAAAGCCAGCTCCAAGCGAGCACTTTCTCTCAATCCGGCAGCGACCTGAGTTGCCGCTGGCAAGGTGATTAAGAACAAGCTATTACCACCAGCATCAATCACATACTCAAGCTTACTCTTGAAATATATCCTCGCCCCTTCTCCTGACTCCGAAATGACACATGCTTTAATCGCATAGCCTCGTTGAAAAAACACCGCCATTTCTTTAGGTGATGCTTTGGGTACCTCTAGCAGCATGAGATTATTCGAATGAAGGCCAATATACTTGGTTTTTCCTTTAAGATTTTTACCCGTTGGGGTAGTGATCAGAAAGGCAACCTCACTTAATGGTTTGACGTCATAAAATGCATCTTCACCATACTTAATGTTATCGGGCAACGGCTTAGAGGGCTGTTTTTTTTGTTCCGGCTCAACAGAAGAGAGTTCTATCGCTTCCGCAGTCTCACTTTGGGTCGCTTCAGTCATTACGCAGTGATATCCATATAAACCAACTCACATAAACAGTTTATAAACAACCACTCGGTATCGGCAAGAAAAGTTACTGTCTGATTGACAACTATTGATATAAAGTTCAAAAAAATAGCCTAGTAGAAAAGTATTGACGATAATCAATCAGGCTGAGTATGATCGCTTTGTAACCAAGGTAAACAAGCACTTTTAGGAGGATATGATGATTGTAGCAAGAACCCACCCGGCAGAATTAGTGAAGAAGCCTAGGTAATCATCCGTTACCCCTTCCCTTCTCTTTGCCCGGTGTATTAAAACCGGGGTCTCAAGACCCTAGCTGACTTTACAAATGCAGAAGTCTTTCTGCAAGTCTGGGGTACACAATGAATATCAATCCCAAACAGCTATTGAGCTTGCCTCAACTCGGCTGGAACAACTTATTTCAACAACAACTTACACTTGAAGAACTGGAACATAGCCTTATTACACGTGTCACAGAGCATCACCGTAGTGGCTACAAACTGGTCAGCGATCAAGGTGAAATAACTTTACCGATCCGTAAATCACTACCCATGATGACTGTCGGTGACTGGTTGTTACTGAACCAAGAGCATGGCTTCGAGCGCCTGTTAGAGCGCCAATCTTTATTTGCTCGAAAAGCAGCAGGCAGTAAAGTAGCAGAGCAGTTAATTGCGGCCAATGTTTCAACCGTATTTATCGTTTGTGCACTGAATGATGACTTTAACTTGAGCCGTATTGAACGCTATCTTGCCACTGCAAACGAGTCTGGAGTCGAGCCAGTGATTGTCTTAACAAAAGCGGATTTAGTTGCTGATGCTGAAGCTAAACGTCAACAAGTTCAGCAGCTCGACCCTTTACTTATAGTAGAGATGATCAACGCACTTGATGCTAACCAATACACACCGCTTACGCATTGGTGTAAAACAGGCTCCACTATTGCATTCATAGGATCATCGGGTGTTGGAAAATCAACGCTAGTCAATGGGCTACTTGGCGCATCTGTCCAGCTAACTGGCGGTATTCGTGAGAGTGACAGCAAAGGGCGGCATACCACTACAGGCCGTTCGATGCACTTTCTTCCCACAGGCGGGGTATTAATCGACACGCCGGGAATGAGAGAATTACAGCTGTTTGACTGTGCCGAAGGGGTTTCTGAAACCTTTGCAGACATCGAGGCATTAGCCACCCAATGTCGATTCTCTGATTGCCATCACGAAAGCGAGCCTGGATGTGCCGTTACTCATGCGATTAAAACTGGTCAACTTGAGCATCGTCGGCTGAATAACTATCTCAAGTTAATGCGGGAGCAACAGCGTAACGGAGCGACGCTCGCTGAGCGTCGTGCTGCCTACAAACAGCAGACAAAGATGTATAAGAACATACAAACGGCCAGCCGGAGCCGAAAACAAACTTCGTAAAGCAACAAGGGGCTACTCGCCCCTTTTTTAGTACAACAACGACAACATATATAACACAATATTCACATTTTAACATTTCTAATAAATGTTCATGCTAAAAATCAATTAATTCTAGACACATTATTTCAACACGCTAGTATTGTCCCACTCAGTTACCAATAACTGAAATTACTAGAAGTTCATAAAATAATTCATTGCAGGGATAACTATGCAACACAACTCTATTTTTGCCCGCTTTGCGCGCGGAAATCTGGTATTACAGATCCTAGCCGGTATCGTTCTCGGTGTCGGTTTAGCCACTGTATCACCGGAGTATGCACAAAGTGTCGGCTTACTTGGAAGCTTATTTGTCGGCGCACTAAAGGCCGTCGCCCCTATTCTTGTTTTTATTCTGGTCGCTGCATCTATTGCCAACCAGAAGAAAAACCAACACACCTACATGCGTCCTATTGTGGTTCTGTATCTTTTCGGCACCTTAACTGCAGCTTTGACGGCAGTAGTGCTTAGTTTCATGTTCCCAACCACATTAACACTGGTTTCCGGTGCTGAAGGGGCAACACCGCCTCAGGGCATTGGTGAAGTCATGAACACCCTACTGTTCAAGATTGTTGATAACCCAGTTAGTGCGCTGATGAATGCTAACTACATTGGTATTCTGGCGTGGGCTATTGGCCTTGGTTTAGCACTGCATCATGCCTCTGGAACAACAAAAGCGGTATTTGAAGATCTCAGCCACGGCGTATCTCAAATTGTTCGCTTTATTATCCGCCTAGCACCATTTGGTATTTTTGGTCTGGTGTCCTCTACATTAGCAACCACTGGTTTCGATGCTCTGGCTGGCTACGCTCAACTTCTGGGCGTTTTATTAAGTTCGATGTTGTTTATTGCGCTTGTTGTGAATCCAATCATTGTCCTTGTTAAGACAGGTGAGAACCCATACCCGTTGGTATTCCAATGCCTACGTGAAAGTGGTGTTACTGCCTTCTTTACACGCTCAAGCGCAGCAAATATTCCAGTAAACATGGCACTTTGTGAAAAGCTTAAGCTTGATGAAGATACATACTCAGTATCTATTCCGCTTGGCGCAACCATCAACATGGCTGGCGCAGCAATTACCATTACGACACTGACGCTAGCAGCAGTCCACACTATGGGCATTGAGGTCGACCTCATGACTGCATTGCTCTTAAGCGTGGTAGCAGCTGTCTCTGCCTGTGGTGCTTCTGGTGTTGCTGGCGGTTCACTGCTGCTGATTCCACTGGCTTGTGGCCTATTTGGTATTCCAAATGAAATCGCAATGCAAGTTGTCGCGGTTGGCTTCATTATTGGTGTTGTACAAGATTCTGCCGAAACCGCACTGAACAGCTCGACTGACGTCGTGTTTACTGCCGCGGTTTGTAAAGCAAAGCAAAAACAAGACATGTAACCATCAGATATTTAAATTAAAAATATTTGACAGAGGCCCGGCTAAATTAGCCGGGCTTTTTTATTGAAGTCTCATATAGCAATCGCCTGTATGCAGACCAAGCATTTCCCTTTGTCACCCAAACAGTGACGTCAAACCAAACCAACTTAATTGGCAAATTAATTTCCATGATGGATATCTGCACATATACTTAATAACATAACAGTCATTAGCGAATCATCATTAAGGAAGTTTTATGAGAGGTGTTGTTCTCGCCTTTTTACTTCTGGTAAGTCTGCCCACTCTTGGTGCTGACTTAGTCGTCCGTTTTGAAAACAGCCAACCAAAGACTTTGGCTTATGAACAATTGATTTCGCAATACCCTCCAACCTCCTTTAAAACCAAGCTTCCATGGTATCCGGATGCCAATAAATTCACAGGCTTTAGAGTCTCAGACATGTTAGCGAACTTAGTAGAAGAGGAAACAATGGCCGTATCTTTCATTGCCCTTAATGACTACGCAGCCAGTACAACGATAGAAAACATTATTAAATACGATCCGATTATCGCCTACAAAATGAATGGTAAAAAAATGAAAGTGCGAAATAAAGGGCCATATTGGTTGGTCTTTAATCTAGACAAATACCCTGAGATTGATAATGCTGCTTTTCATTCTCAAATGGTGTGGCAAATTGACGAGATCATGATTCATCAAAAAAACAATGAGAATACTGACTAGAGTACGTGGATTTAATCAAGTTTTATCAAGAGCGAAAGTACTGCTGATCTTTCTCTCTGCAATACTGATTGTGGCAAACTTATACCTTCTCTCGGCAACTCGCGACTTAGCTCGTTCCTACAACGAGCAACAAAACCAAGCCACTTGGTATCTTTTTCAACTAACTAAAGAGTTTTCTGAGCTAAAGTCCACAACCCTATTGGCTGAAAAAGATCACAATTACATAGATAAGGTATTGTTAAAATATGAACTAACCTGGAGCCGCTTTGATCTACTGCTCAACAACCGTGAAAGTGAATCGCTGATCTCATTACCCGGGGCCGAGTCATTTTTTGAATCACTTTTTCATCAATTTCAAACTTTAGAGCCCAAATTAAAACAATTCCAAGAGAGTGGCGATCCTGCGTTGAACCTGAGTCAGGATTTTGAACATCAGTACATGCTGATGATTCACTACATTAATACCAACTTTCGTGTTAAAAGCCCACTTTACCAATCTCAAATGCAGCTGGCTCAGGCACTGACACATGCTCAGTTTGTATTAATGATATTACTGTTTGCGTGTGTTGGTATCGTCAGTTATATCATTCATAAAGAAGCCGTGTTCCATAAGCAAGCCTCTGTCACCGACTCACTCACAGGCATACCCAATCGCCTCTCTTTTATGTATCAATTAACAGAATACATTGAAGAGAAGACCAGTTTCTCTTTGATATTGCTTGATCTCGATGGGTTTAAAAAGATCAATGACTCACATGGGCATCAAGCCGGTGATTTAGCCCTGCGAATCGTTTCAGCCCGCTTAATTGAGCTAATGAGCCAATACCAACTCTCTATTTATAGAATTGGCGGAGATGAATTCTCGGTCTTAACCACGCAAACTGACAAACAAGAAATAGACGCTCTTATCCAAACAATTAATCGCTGCTTTGATAAGAGTATCACTTTGCAAAACCAGACAGTTCAGCTTTCTGCTAGCATAGGGGTCGCCAGCTATCCTTATGATACGACTAGTCTCAATCAGTTGATTTCCATGGCTGACCAGAACATGTATAACGAAAAATTCTCAACTAAATCCGATGAAGGTAACGTCTTCAACTTAAAAAAACGATAAACCAAGATAACAATTCGGCATCAAGAAAAAAGCCCCTCATGAAGAGGGGCAAAGTACCATCGCTTATTGTTATAGTGATAATGCCAGTAAAACGACTCAGTGATTAACCAAAATCACCATTTACGTATCCTTTTGTACGATCATCTTTGGGATCATTAAAGATAACTTGAGTGTCATCATGCTCAACCAACTCTCCCATTAGGAAGAAGGCCGTACGGTCCGAAATTCGGCGTGCTTGCTGCATAGAGTGAGTCACGATAACAATGGTGTAGTTTTTCTTTAATTCTTCCATTAACTCTTCAATTTTGTGCGTCGCAATTGGATCAAGCGCCGACGTAGGCTCATCCATCAAGATGACATCCGGTTCCATCGCAATGGTACGGGCAATACATAAACGCTGCTGCTGACCACCTGATAGCCCAAACGCATGGGACTTCAAACGATCTTTTACTTCATCCCATAGAGCTGCGCCACGCAGTGAACGTTCCACAACTTCATCAATGTGTTTCTTGTCTTTGATGCCCTGAGCACGTAAGCCATAAGCCACGTTTTCATAAATGCTCATTGGGAAGGGGTTAGGCTTCTGGAATACCATCCCAACCTTGATACGCAAGTCTGCGACATCAATGTTGCCATAGATGTCCGTGCCATCCATGTCCAGCTTACCTGTAATCTTTACACCTTCAATCAAATCGTTCATACGATTCAGACAACGCAGTAACGTTGATTTACCACAGCCAGAAGGACCAATCAATGCCGTGACTTGACGTACTGGAATAGGAAGGTTAATCGCTTTCAATGCTTGGTTTTCACCATAAAACAGATCTAGGTTTTCAATATCAAATTTGTTCATTGTCTCAATCTCTTAAATCTAAAATTCGTGTCTGTGCTTTCAATTAAAGTCGCAGGTTAATAATTCGCAGTATTGAAGCGACTTGCGATGAGTTTGGTGATCATGTTGATCAAGAGAACAACGACAATCAGCACGGTAGCTGTACCATAAGCTTGGTTCCACTCTTCAATAGTGAACAGCTCAGTAGTCAGCTTATAAAGGTGAACTGTCAGCGTACGTCCTGAATCCAGTAACGAATCAGGAATACGTGCCACCATGCCCGCTGTCAGGAAGACAGGAGCCGATTCACCAATTACACGACCAATACTTAGAATGACCGAGGTTAAGATACCTGGCATTGCGCTAGGCAAGATCAAACGCCAGATAGTGTAGATTTTTGAAGCGCCCAAACCATATGAGCCTTCACGATAAGTTTGCGGTACTGCCATCAGAGCTTCTTCCGTGGTACGGATGATCACTGGCAGTATTAGAATACTGAGAGTCAACGCGCCTGAAAGAATCGAGAATCCCAAGCCTAAGATTGCGACGAAGAAAGTCATACCAAATAGACCGAATATGATTGACGGGATCCCCGCCAACGATTCAGTACAGAAGCGGATAACCTTAACCAGTCTACTGCCCACTTTAGCGTATTCAGTCAGATAAATCGCCGTCATAATGCCAAGCGGTGCCGCCACGGCGATGGACGCGATTACCATATAAATAGTGGCTACAATCATCGGGAAGATACCGTGTTCTTCGCCAGTACGGGTGTAATTATCAGTAATGAAATTCCAGTCTACGTGCTGCAAACCGTTCGACAAGATGTACCAGATAATCCAGAACAAAAAACCGACCGTCAGTGCTGCTGCAGCCCAGATAAAGCCGTTAAAGATATTGTCTTTAAACTGGCGTGCTTTTTTTAATTTTGCGCGATCCATAGTCATCACCTTTAAACCACTTTACTTCGCTTTTTCGCGGTTGAGATAAAGCAGGGCTGCGTTAAGCATCATGATAAACACCAGCAGAACAACACCTGTAGCGTAGAGAGCATTAGCATGCACGCCGCTTGCGTAAGACATTTCAATAGCAATGTTCGCAGTTAGCGTACGGGCTGAATCTAGGATGCCCTGAGGCATTGCAGGGGCGTTACCCATCACCATGATGATCGCCATGGTTTCTCCTAGAGCGCGACCAATACCCAGAATCACACCGGTCATGATGCCCGAGCGTGCTGCCGGAACCAGCAGCTTAAAGATAGTGAAAATCTTTGATGCGCCCAAAGCCAGTGAACCTTCTTTGTACGTTCGAGGCACAGCGCGAATCGAGGTTTCTGATACCGTGATCACGGTAGGCAGAATCATCACACCCAAAACAATAATACCGGCCAGAATTGTATTACCTGCTGGGACTGCGAAAATATCCTGAATCAGGGGAACAATGATAACTAATCCAAAGAAGCCGTATACAACCGAAGGTATACCTGCTAGCAATTCAACGGCAGGACGGATGATGTCTGCGAGGCGCTTAGGTGCGATTTCAGCAATGAAAATCGCCGTTAAAACACCCACTGGTACCCCAACGATAACCGCACCAAATGTCGATACGATGGAAGCAACAATCATGGTTGCAACACCGTAAAGTGCAGGAGGTAGCCAGTCTTGGCCTAATACGATGCCAGAAACACCCGCTTCTTGAAACGCAGGGATAGATTCTTTAACGATGAAATAGGCGATGACCGCCAGAGACACAATGCCAATAACTGCACTGGTAAGGAATAAGCCATGGAAAATACGCTCTTTCCAGTCAACACGCTTGCTCGCGCGTAGGCTAGGCTTAGAAACTTGAGTCGCTTCAGTATTCATAAGCTCGTCACTATTTGTTGCGATGGTCATAAAATTCTTACCGTTCTCACGAACTTGGTTCGTTTGAAGTCAAGAAAAGGCTCAGCCCAAAGTGGGCTGAGCAATTAAGGAGTTTTACTAGATATTAGTTAACTGAGATGTAGCCGTTGCTGTCAACTAGACCTTGTGCTTCATCAGAAACCATCCAGTCTAGGAACTTCTGAGTTTCTGCAGAAGGCTTACCTTCTTTGTATAGAACAAGGAATGGACGAGCAACTTTGTAAGAACCGTTCTTCACGTTGTCTACGTTTGCTTCAACGCCATCAATTGGTAGAGCGTTTACAGAGTTATCTACTGTACCTAGAGAAATATAACCAATTGCGTATGGGTTAGACGCAACCATAGTTTTCAGAGCACCGTTACCGTTTGCCACTTGTGCACGTTGAGAGATAGCCGATACTTTCTTGCCAGAGATTTTTTGCTTCAGCTTCATGATGTCTTCAAATGCACCACGAGTACCAGAAGCAGTATCGCGAGTGATCGCAACGATTGGCTTATCTGCACCACCAACTTCTTTCCAGTTTGTGATTTCACCTTTGTAGATTGCAGTTACTTGCTCTGCAGTCAGTGCTTTAAGGTCGTTCTTAGGGTTAACAACAACAGCGATACCGTCTAGTGCAACCGTTAGCTCTTTAAGAGCAGGTTCTTTTTCAGAATCTTTCAAGTTACGAGAAGACATACCTAAGTCAGCAGAACCGTTTTTCGCTGCTTTTACACCAGCAGAAGAACCAGGACCCTGAACTTCGATAAATACGTTCGAGTTAGTCTTCATGTATGTTTCAGAGAAAACTTCCATCAGTGGAGTTACGCTGCTAGAGCCCACTGCAGAGATAGTTTCTTTAGCAGAAACTGAAGTCACTGCCATTGCGCCTAGAAGTGCGATTGCACCGATAACTGTCTTTTTCATCACAATTTCCTTAGTTGGCAACATTGCCGTTATATTTCACTTGAACGGTGCTCACTTTAGGACTCAATTATGACAATTGTGTTTCACTTCGTTGAAGCCTATATGACAGGTGAGATTTGCTAGGAATTTTTGATGACGTTTTACTGATAAGTCCAACAGCGATGTAACAAACTGTGAAAACCAAACGAACAGATAACAAACTAGAACAATAACACTATGACTTAAAAGGAAAATAATTAAGCCACTTTTAGTGGTTATTTTATAAAATTATCATTTTCTGGATTGAATTATACCTAGGAAAACTTAGAATCATTCCTCTTAATTATAAAAACAATAACAGACAATTCATCACAATATAGAAGAGGACAATCGATGCGCCAATTACTCAGCGGGCTTTCCATTAAGCTCCAAGTAGTGGTTCCTGTCATATTCACTTTACTACTACTCGTAGTCGGGATTATTTACAGTACAACCAATCTTAAAAATGCTTTTCATCACGTTACCGTCTCAACAGAGAATGTCATTAATCATAAAGACTCGCTCTCTCAGATCATTGATAACACCTATGGTATGCGAATTAAAGCCATCTATAGCCTGTTTCGTGCTGAAGATGTTAAACAGCTAGCAACACATTTGCGGAACAAACAGCAAGAAAACCGCCAACTTCTGCATTCACTCGCCACTGTCAAAGGTCTCGAGCAAGAAATCACGGACATGAACCACGCCATTGATCATTATGTGAACTACTCAATTAACGTCATGGTCCCATTGCTTAATATTCGTCACAGTAACGACCTTCCCCCTTCTAATTTTCAAACCAAGTATGATCGTGCGGCAAGTGACTACCGAACCGCAGGCAACCAAATGGTTGAGGCAATCGATAGACTTTCGAAGAAGTTAAATACACTGGCTCTTGATGAAGTGCAGGCAAACGACAGCACCCACTCGAAAGTAATGAACAGCAGTATTGTTGGACTCTTGTTGATATTAGCGGCAGCACTCACGATTAGCTGGATGCTCGCTGGCATCATAGTGACACCGATTAAGAAACTGCAACTCGCGATGAAAGAGCTCGCACAAGGCAACCTGTTAGTCTCGGTAAAAGAAGAAGGGAACAATGAAGTCACCGCTCTATCTCGTGATTTCAACAGCACTGTAAGCCAGTTGAAAAGCACAGTTGATTCCCTAGTCAGAATCAGTGTGGACGTCGCCTCAGCTTCTACTGAACTTGCCGCAGTCATGACACAATCAAGCGCCAACTCAGATCAGGAAAAAAATGAAGTTGAGCAAGTTGCATCCGCCATCAACCAAATGGAAAGTACTGCCACGGAAGTAACCCAAAATGCCAACAACGCGGACTCTGCATCTATTAACGCAGATAAGCTCGCTCGAGAAAGTTTAGAAACATTCGAACAAAATACGCGAGCCAGTGAGAAAATGGCGCATCAGTTGTCCCAGGCGGCTGGCGTGGTCAATTCTCTGAAAGAGCAGTCAGAACAAATTGGTAAAGTGATCGAAGTGATTGAGAGCATTTCAGAACAAACCAACCTACTGGCGCTTAACGCGGCCATTGAAGCGGCACGAGCGGGAGAAAGCGGCCGTGGATTCGCGGTTGTCGCCGATGAAGTGAGAATGCTTGCAGCTAGAACTCAGGAGTCGACAAAAGAGATCCAAGTGATCATTGAAGAGTTACAACGCCAATCAGGTGTCGCTAATGATAGCATGAACTCTAGTCTAGAGATGATTAGCCATAACCAGCTTCAAGCCGCAAAGGTAAGCGAAGCGCTTGGCCACATCAGCACTTCCATTTCAGAATTGACCAGCATTAATGCGCAAGTTGCAGTCGCCTCTGAGGAGCAAGGACAAGTAACTTCCGACGTCAACAGCAACCTCAGTAATATCTATGAACTGGTGAGCCAGAACGTGACTGGAATTACCCAAGCAGCTGCCGCAAGTCATGAATTGTCTACTCTAGCGGAAAAACAAAAACAGCAGCTGGGCTTTTTCAAAGTCTAGACAAGCCAATATCGACCATGTGGTCACATTATCCAGAGGCCAGAAAAATCTGGCCTCTGGCATTACCAACTCCTAAGCAACTCAGATTAAGTAGTGTAAGCACTCGGTCTGCGGCTAGCGGATAAATAAGCGACTCAAGCCTTTCTCAGCCACTTTCCTGAAACGCAGCAGAAGGCGACTTCTCGGCAACCAAGCAGGTGAACGCAAAACCGTTTTCGCTTTAGAAAATGTTTGAAAACCTTCGAAGCCATGGTAGTGACCAATACCAGATTCCCCTATCCCGCCAAACGGTGCATCTTCCGCCGCCACATGTAACAGAGTATCGTTAATCGCAACACCGCCGCTGTGGGTCTGCTCGATAATTTGCCGCTGAAGGAGGCGATCTGTCGACATCAGATACAAAGCCAGCGGTCTTGGTTTAACGTTAATGTAATTGAGCGCCTCATTCAGATGGCGATAGCCAATCACGGGTAGCAGTGGACCGAATATCTCTTCCTGCATCACCTGCATGTTTTCTGTAACCCCTGTAATCAAATGCGGCAGCATCTGACGCTCATCCAACGTCACATCCTCTATGGTGTAAATGCAGGCACCATGGTCTTTTGCGTCCTCTAACATCGCGTGAAGACGGTCATACTGCCGTTCATTGATGATGTGGGTTACCGTTGGTGCTTTATCGCCATCTATATACAGCGCCTTATAACGTTTCAGATACAGGTTGATGAATAGCAGCTCTTTTCCTTGAGGCAGCAGAACATAGTCTGGTGCAACACAAATTTGCCCGGCATTGACTGACTTGCCAAGTAACACGGCATCAACCGCTGCTCGAAGATCAATGTCATTATCAATCACGACAGGCGACTTACCACCGAGCTCCAACGTCACAGGGGTAAGGTTTTTCGCCGCCGCCTGAGCGACGAGCTTCCCGACTGGCGTCGACCCCGTAAAGATAAGGTGATCAAAGGGGAGTTGAGAAAAATAGCTGGCGATATCCGCTTCACCCTCAATGGGGTAAATGTGTCGGTCTAAGCGAGACAAGATCTGGCTGAGTACCTGATTGGTATGATGGGTATGCTCACTCAACTTAACCATGACTCGGTTTCCCGCCGCAATCGCCGTCACGATAGGTGCAATGCTCAGCACGATTGGAAAATTCCAAGGGACAATAACTCCGACCACACCGAGTGGTTGATACTCGACTGTGATTGAAGAGGGAGACAGCAATAAGCCCGCTTTACGTCGACTTGGTTTCATCCATTTTTTTAGATGCTTGATGGTGTAATTGATGTGAGAGACCGCGGGTAGAATGTCGCAAATCATGCTGTCGAAACGGCTACGCGCACCATAGTCCTTTTGCAGAGCCTCAACCAACTCTTCCTTGTGTTCAAGTAAAGCTTGCTTGAGGATCTTTAGCCGTTTTATCCGAACGTTGTAGCCAGAAAATGGCTCACTTAAATAAAAAGCCCGGACTTCAGCATAGAGATGAAGTAACTCTTGCTGCGTTCTGATGTGTTCTTTTTGCCAACGATTAAGATCTACGACGCCTTCCATGTGCCATCATTGCCTGATTGGTTATTCTTTGCCCATAAGTATAGTAGCCAGATTCGACAGCAATGTCTTGGCTTGCACGCCCATAACGTGCATAAGATAAAGGCGACATAAATGCCGCCTTCTGTTAATTACTGCAATTGGGTCATCACAGATTGAAAATGCTCAAGCCCTGTGGCCCCAACAATTCTCTGCTGAGCAATTTCCGCTCCTTTGGTATCAAAGAAAAATACCGCCGGTGGACCAAACACATTGCGCTCTGCCAGCCACGCCATCTGCTCAGGGGTACTCTCTGTGACATCAAACTTAATCGTATTCCAGTCAGCAAACTGCTTTTGTACAGATTCATGACCAAACACTTCTTTCTCAATGACCTTACACGAGACACACCAGTCGGCATAAAGGTCAATCAGTACCGGTTTACCTTGCTGCTTCGCGAGTACTAATTGTTGATCCAAGACTTCAACAGAGCTGACTTTCTCAAATGGTAAAACTGTGGATAGTTTGTCTGATGAAACCTGCGCAACATTAAGTGGCTTAAGAGGATCGTTTGAGCCTGTCAACATGCCGACAAATAAGATCAATCCGTAGAACAAAGACATAAATGCGGCCAGTTTATGGGTCCTCGCCCAACCTGGTTGCGCTGAATCCAGCGCGCCAAAATGAATACCGCTTCCAATGGCAAGTACCGCCCACAAGAGCATCGTCAGCCAACTTGGAATAAAACGGCTCAACAACACAATCGCGACCGCCAGCAGCAACACACCGAACAGTTGTTTCACAACAATCATCCAAGGGCCGCTTTGGGGGAGCAATTTACCGCCACTCATACCAATCAGAATCAGTGGCACACCCATACCCAGAGCCATCACAAACAGAGTGACGCCGCCCAAGACCCAATCTTGCGTGGTGGAAACATAGAGTAACGCCCCAGCCAATGGCGCACTCACACAAGGTGACACCACCAACGCCGACACAGCGCCCATCACCAACACACTCGCCACTTTACCGCCGCCCAGTTTGTCTGAGCTTGCATTTAGTTTCTGTTGAATAGATGCCGGCAATTGCAGCTCGTAGAAGCCAAACATCGCTAAAGCAAGCAAGACAAACACCACCGCAAATATCGATAGCAGCCAAGGCTGCTGCATCGCCGCTTGCAGGTTAACGCCTTTAGCCAGGGTTGTGACTAAGATCCCCGTTAGCGCATAACTGGAAGCCATACCCAATACATAGGACGTCGACAAAACTAGACCTTTCCGGCCTGTCATTTTTGCGTCACCACCAATGATGCTCGACAAAATAGGCACCATAGGCAACACACAGGGTGTCAGTGACAGCCCTAACCCAAGTAGGAAAAAGATGAGGAGAGCCTGAGTTTTGGACGCACTGCCTAAGAGCTCAGACAGGCCCGCCGTGTCTTCCGCCAAACCGCCAACTTTATCCCAAATTGAGGAGCTGCTGTCATTAAGTGTATTGGCGGGCAAGTCGAGTTTGATCGTCTGAGGTAAGTAGCACAGACCTTTTTCTGAGCAGCCTTGATAACGAACCTTCAGTTGACCTTCGCCATCATAAGGTACCAGCACAGTTACTGGCTTATCGAAAACGACGACTTCGCCAAAGTACTTGTCTTGTTTCTGTTTTCCCGGTGAAGAAAATTGAGGGTCAGTCAATTCAACGCCGCTATCTGCTGAAAACTTAAATCGGCCTTTATAGAGATAATATTCAGGCTGAGTCGCGAAATGGATCTGCACACCTTGTTCACTGACCGACCATTGATAAGGAAATGCCTCTTCGACGGGCAAAAAGTCAGGCTCCTGCGCAGACGTAAAGGCAGAGATAAACAGTAGTAATGGCAGGATGAAAATTCTGATCACGCTACAAACTCCGTATCTTGATGAATAGCTAATTGATCATCGATAAATACAACGCCGACTTGTTCAGGGACTGGTAAAGTCGGCTCTAATGTCAATGCCGTACTGAGGGCGCCGGCTTCCAGTGTTGTTGGAGCTAAGACGCTGACAGAGAGCACTTGGGGATGTGTCCCACGTTGCGACAATATGTGTGAGCTTTCCTCATCGCCAAATTGGAAGCTTCGCTCGTAATGAGCGGATGTCGTCAAAGCGGCATCAGCCAGTGGCAATGAAAAAAATGGCTCATGCTTATTCTTCGGATTAAGCACCGCCACATTGAAAGGTGAACCATCTGGCTTAGTGCCAAGCGCTCGAATGTCTCCACCAAAATTCACCAGCGCAGAAGAAACACCAAATGTCTCTGCGATCATCACCGCCTGATCGACCGCAAACTCTTTAATCACTCCACCCAAGTCAAATTGAGTCTCTGCGTGAGGGATAGAGAGCGTTTTATCTGATAGAGACCAAGCATCAACGCCCATAAACGCTTTAGCACCTTCATAAGCCGCATTTCTGTCCAATTGAGGCGTGCTGGCCATCATTGACTTCACAGTACCGACCGTTGGGTCAAAAACACCTTTCGTACCGTCAACCAAACGCTTCAACACTTCAAATACAGCGTAGCTTTCATCATCCAAAACCACAGATGATGACTGACGTTGATTCACTTGCTGATTGAGCCAAGATTGAGAATCATAAAAGTTAAATTTCTGCTCTAATCTCAGAGTATTAGACTCAATCAAAGCCGCGATATCTGCGGCTTTCTCTGAGTGATACAACTGAACTTCACAAGGAACCGTCATCGCCTGAAGTCGGTGAACAAACGGCGGATTAAAACTCATAGGTTGCCCCTACTGCCCACCACTGCGCTTCAAAACCATTGGACTGCTCGTAATAAGCACCAAGCAGATTGAAGCGCAGTTTCTTGTGTACTTTAAAGCTTGCGCCTAATTCATAGGCATTGGCCGTAAAATCACCAAGACGTAAATCAGAGGTCGCATAGCCCGATGAAGCAAACGTAGGATCGCTGCCATTAGGGTCACGGTAGAAATCAGCTGAACTTTGGGTATACCAAAAATAACCCGGCGCTAAAGTTAACCAGTTATTGACCGTCCAAGAAAGTTTACCTCCAAGCTGATGAGAGGCCACTCCCCAGTCATCCTGAAACCATTTGTAACGAGGACGAACCACTAGATTTTCGGACATTGACCAGAACGCCTGAATATTCACGCCACCTGACAAACGAGTATCCGGGCGTGAGTCCTGACCAAGAAAGACTTCGTCAGTACCGATCGAACCATCGCCATCAATATCCACCTCACGCAACACCGTCAAATAGTGATTGCTAAGATAGCCAGAACGATAACCCGCATAGCCGGTGAAGACCATGTAGTAATTTGGCGAGAAGGTTTGTGAAAGCCCAGCCTCAACATTCCCTGTAAAGATGTCTTCCCAAGATTGTGGATTGGTCGAAGTTTGATATTTGCCAAACGTCATCGTTTCATCAAACAGGGTAGAAAACCCTAAACTGTATGAGCGGTTTTTCTGTGCGTCGGCGTAAATTAGCCCTTTACCATTTAAGCCAATACTGCGGTAATCCTCTTCTTTGGAAAAGTTAGCGCCGAAAGTCCACTCGTTACGCAACTCGTCTCGGTAAGTCGCGCTGCCATTGATCGATTTACGGGTATCTTCCAGCTCATATTTCTGAATTTTGTAGCCACTGCTGTGGGGATCGTAGCCAGCACGGATCACCTGATCCGTCATATTTTGAGCCTGTTGAGTTTTCGTCGCACGGTTGACCGCATCCGCTGCACTGCCAATTGGCGTAGTTGGCCCCCAAGACGGTGACGCACCAGAAACCGTGTCGTAGCCCAATTCAAGATTGATGGTCCAATCGAGACCAAAACTCTTTTCGATAGAAACAACGCTGTCGCCTGCTTCCACTTTATCGTCGTACTCTTCGTAATTTAGATAGTGAACAGAGATATGGTCTTCTGCTAGCGCACTATTCGCCACTGCCGCTGCGCTCAGCAGCGTTAAAGGTAGTTTTTTCATTCTGATTTATTTTTAGTATTTAGTTACAACCACAGCCGCCGCCACCGACGCCACTGCCACCCACTGAACCTTGCTTGTATGAGAAGACTTTCTCCGAAAATAAGTCGAACTCAGGCACCGGCCCTCCGGGTTTCATCTCTTTCTTAGCCAGCGTGCCTTTTTCCCACGGCTTAACGGGTTCGATACCCAATGCTTCGTCGACAAAAGCGAGTGCTGACTTTTCATTTGCGACGGCTTTTGGCTTATTCAGCGTTAAATCCTTAGCCTGAGGTTTGACTAATTCAACGTTGCGACGAGCACCGATTTCAGAACTGCCACTGGTGTAGACCTGACCAGAAATCACCTCTTCTTCAATGCTGGAACCACTGACAGATGTTTCCGTAGCTTGGGAAGTTTTTTTCCCTAACTGACTTAAATCCACTTTGGGTGCAGCAACGCTCAGCGCCGGAAAGCAGAGAGCAAATACAAGAACGACTGGCTTCATAGCTGCACTCCCATATCAGCCAGATCAGTGAGAATAACGTTACGGATATCGTTGATGGCGCCAAACCGAACTTTGAGTACTTGGCCCTGATAGATGTAATAGAGCGCTGGCATACCAATCGGCTTGAACTCGGCGATCAACTGTTGCTTTGGATCGTTGACGACAGGAAAGGTCAAACCTAACGATTTTTGAAACTCAAGGCCAACTTCGACCTCTTCATCGACATCCACGCCGACAACCGTCACGCCTGTCCCTTCCAGCTCACGGTAGAGCTGATTAACCAAAGGCAGTTCATGGCGACATGAAACACACCACTCCGCAAAGAAATCCACTATCGTTAGCTGGCTTTGATCCAGCTTGAGTCCCGTTGACGCTGAATCTGTGATGGTGTCTCCTTCTTTAAACGCAGATGCTGAGAAGGAAGCACATAAGGCGAATAGCACAACCAATTGTTTAATCATTATTTTCTCCATAATTTTGTTGTTTTATTTCTGTCCGAAGTTAAGCGTGGTGTCATACTGAACTTCCAATATCTTTGAAAAGTATTCATCGAGTTTCTCGGTGTTGGTTGCAGAGAAAACCTGCCCCTTGATTCCGTCTGTATTTGCGGCGTTGATGCAGCTCTGAAACTGAGCTAGGCGGCTGTCTTGGACATTGAAACCAATAAAATTGAGCTCAATAGCAAATTCATTGGCTAAACGGTCACAAAGGCCAGCATCAATCAGATCATCCAACACATAACCGCTGTCAGCCCCGTCAGTCATCAGAACCAGCTTTTGCTTAGGTGAGAGCGAATAAGGGTTGTATCCCCATTCATGGCGCCATCTGGGAATCAGTTGACGAGCTCCCCAGATAACCCCTTGATACGAGCGAGTGCCACCTGTCGTCGTCAGGGCATTAATTGCTGTTTTCACTTCGCTCATATTGTCGGTAAGCGGGACAAGGGTGGCAGAGGCACTGCAATCTGCGAGAAACTCGTCCGGTGCACGATGATTAACCGCCTTCTCGGAATGGATTCGGTCTAGGTTTTGAACGGTTTCATTCACCAATACAGAGCCGCCAGATTCTTTGGTCAGCCCATCGATACAAAAGACGCCTTTGTCATCTAACCAATCGGCATTGCGGGCAGATACCCCATCAGAAAAAGGCACGATAGAGATGCTAATTGCTCGCCTTCCATCGATTTGTACATTGTCTTGTTCAATGCGCTCTATTGCTCGGGTAAGGATGCTCTTTAATGTGTCGATTGACCCTGTCATGGAGCTGGAAATGTCCAACACTAGAGTCATTTCCGTTGGTGTCACACTGGCCGACTGATTGACGTGCGCTTGCTCCACGGAACCTGATTGTGCTGAATACGAGGCCTGTGCAAATTTCAATGATGAGAATAGCCCTGTCAGTTGATACCCCATGTTCAGCTCGCAGCCTGAAGCACTGTATATCTCGCTTTTCACCAGTTTTACGTTGGGCTGGTAATACTCCAAATAAACCTGATTAACGCTAGGATCGGAGTAGTCGGCAAATGCACACGCCAAGGAAGCCGCGTCTACGGCTTGCATCGCACGGCTGCTCAGTTGTATCTGAAAACCAATCATGATGGTCGCAGCAGACAGCACCACCAAAGGAATCAGCAGAGCTAAGAAGGATAAGGAGACGGAGCCTGTGTGTTGCTTAAGCACTGTAGCGCCTCCCTATCATGGCAGCTTGGCTGCGCATGGATGTTGGAAGCGGTAACGGCAGCCAATTGAAAATGGCACTATCCGACTCCAACGGCTCGGAGACACATAGCGTTACCTGATACAGGCTCGCAGTTTTACCACTTAACGAGGCGATCGAACTTCGGCTGACTGGGGCGAGTGTAGAAAGAGCATCTATCGTTTGTTCTACCTCGCAGTCACTGCCTGCTTTTTGGGTGACGAGCTCTGTGAGTCCAGCAGTCACAGTTCGAATTTCAAGCACCAGTCCGATACGTTCTGCTTCAAAGCCTGAGGGTAAAGAACGCTGTGCAACACTCAACAGTTGATTAGCGCTCGCATCGTCATAGGCTTTGGCGCTACCTTGTGGCACTAACGCTCTAGCAGCAGCACTCGCCATCGAATACGCCGTACTATCGACACGACTTTGAAGGTAGAGCAGCTTGTACACTGCGAACAGCCCCAAAACGATGGTTAGAATTCCGAGCACAACAAACGGAAACTCGATCACGGTTGCGCCATTTTGCTTTGACACACTACGCATCATGACTCACCAATACGGTTCGGCTTAAAGACGCCACTGAAGGAAACGTTTCAGACAGGGCTGGCACCAATAAAAAGGTAAAGCGATATCGAATGTGGTACTCGGCCATCACCGCAGTTAGAGACGTGGTCGTTCTCCCCAATGCTAAAGACTGAACGCTATCGCTATAACGTGGAGGGTCAATGTCGATCTTCTCTAGATCGAGCAATGGAAACGAGGCGATGCGATCGCGGATTTGACTGTCCAAAGTCGTGGAAGGTGGCAGTGTTCTTACATCCCTAACCGCAGCATTGACGGCAGATTCAAAGATCATGGTGACCCACATCAGGCGAGCAAATTCAAATGCCGCCAGTAGCACAATCATCAGGGGAACAATTACCATTGCAAACTCTATCGTCTGGCTCCCAGAATGACGCTTCATCACCATGCGCTAGCTCCCAGCTCAGCAAGATGCTGGTAATACGCTAAGTTGTTCTCTAACTCCGCTTTGGTCAGATCGCCCATCGCGATCGTTCGTGCAGCATCGACCTCACCTTGCAACGCATAAGATAATGCTAGATTAAGCCGCAGCTTAGTTGTCGCTTCTCCGCGTTGGTAAATTGGGTAAAGAATCCGAATACTTTGACCTGGCTGACCATCTAGCATCCAGCTCAACGCGAGGTTGTTTCGGTACTCTAAACTGTCCGGCCTAATGTTAATCGCCTGCTGAAATGCATCACGAGCATCCGTATAGTTTTTTTGCAGTGAGTAACTCACACCAAGACTGTTTAGCGCCACTTCGTCTTTCTCGTTTCCTTCCACCGCTCTGCGCAGTGATTCCGTCGCTAAACGAACATTTCCTAATGCTAAGTGCGCGCGACCTAATTCACGATCAAACTGTGGGGAGGGCTTAAGTGCACTGCCCTTTTTGAGATAATGCAGCGCTTCATCGTAACGAGCGGCTTGATTACTGGCACTGCCCGCCAGAAACAAAAGCTGGGGATCATCTGGAGTCATCTCCAGTTTCTGCTTATAGATGTTAAGCGCATTATCCGCATGACCGTTTGTCAGTGCGGTTTCAGCTAGTTGAAAATCGGATTGCTCAACCTGATTGTCCGTAGACTGGCAACCAAGAACCAATAGACAAAAACAGGCAGAAATGAATGGTTTAATCATAGTGTGTCCAAGGTATTAAACAGACTGAGAACAACAGGGGCGACAATCATGACCACGACTGGAAGCATGATGAACACCACAAGTGGGAAAGACATTTTGGCTGGAATTTTTCCTACCCATTCTTCGAGAGCGAGCAACTGGTATTGACGACTATCAGACGCAATCAGGCTCAATGCCTGCGAGAGAGGCGTACCAAACTGAAGCGCTTGAGACATGGTCACAACCATGTTGTTGATATCTGGCAATTCCAATCTCTGATCCAGATTCAGCAAAGCTTGCTGCGGAGAATCCAACACTGACATTTCCGTTGCGGTCAGTGCCCATTCTCGGGCTAAAGCCGGAGAAACTGACGTCATTTCTTCACCGACAACACGAAAAGTATTTTCCAGTGTCAGCCCAGAAGCGACGCAGACCACCATAAGATCGAGTGCATCGGGTGCCACTTTGGAGATTTCCTGACGAACCTGGTTAACACGCCATTCGAGCAGTCGATCAACCGCAATACCGCATGCGATTGCCACCGCTATATCCTGAGCAATATCCACCGCTGACCAACCTAAAGAGCGGCTAAAATGCCACAAGCCAGCGCCGCAAAGCATCAAGACAAAGCGAATCAACACAAACTGGGTTTCTGCATGATTTTGGCTAAAGCCAATTAATGCCAATTGTTTTTGACGAGCAGGGTTCGACTTCCATCGCCATTTTTCGCCTAGTGAGCGAGTGTGCAGTGTCGAAATACTGACCTGTTTCAAGCGGCGATGGATGACGTCCTGCTGACGTGCAAGCTGAAAGCAAACCACGGAGCTAATGACGCCCACCACAATCAGCAAGGTCGCAATCATAGATATCATGAGAACTTCCTATTTTTAGTCAGCGAATGGAGCGTGAAGCCGCCAAAAGCAATACTGGCTGCACAATAAATCAAAATCGACTGACCGCTTTCGGTGTAGACCAGTAACTCGAACAATGACACATCGATCCATGCAACAACGGCCACCAGTAACAAAGGCAGCAATGAAAGAAATTTTGCCGTCATTCTCGGTTCCGCGGTCATACTTTTTACCTTCTTGAGCATGGCTCGATTGTCATGCATGGTGCGGCTCAGATTGTGGAGGATTTCCCTCAACTGGCCACCGTTACTCTGATTAAGAATCAGAGCGACAGAAAAATAACGAAAAGTACGGTAAGGAAGGCGAGTACAGGCTTCATCAAGTGTTTGACGCAGTGAAATACCTAACGCCAAATTGTCTGTAATAAGCGCAAATTCCCGCCCTAATAACCCTGTTTGAGAGTTCGCCACTTGCTCGATGGCTTGAGGAACAGAAAGTCCGGCGGACACCGCACGACTAACAAGCCCCAACACCTGAACGATATTGGTATCAAACTCTTCAATTTGCTTTTTACGACGCACAACAAACAGCGTGCAGAACAAGACACCAAAACACACTAAAACAACAGCGGTTTGCCAATACCATGCCAGCGCTTGCAACCAGAATATCGTGCCAAGCGGTAAAGCGAATGCTGACAAAGCAAGCAGTAGTTTGTCCTGACGTGGCAACAAGGCGTCAGTACGATACAAGAACTCGCGCACTCTCCCGCCAGACTGGCGCGATTTAACAATCGAGCTCAAATGACTCGTACCCGCCTCAGGGATGTACTTCGATAAGCGTCGCTTTACATTACGACGCTGGCTGTAGTAATGAAGGGAAAACGCTACGGTCAGGCACCAAATCACGACCAGAGCAAGGATCATAAGTCGAGCTCCATGGCCGAACGTAATTGGCTATCAAGTTGGTAATATTGCGCTTTGGATGCAAAAGCAGGCAAGCTTCTGGCACTCATGTACTTGCCCAGCAGTTGACCCTGATGATCTTCGCCCTGAACCTCAAAGCGGTAGAGGTCGTTGGTGACATACTGCTCGCCTTCCAAGCCGATAACCTCTGTGATAGCGACGACACGACGCTTGCCATCACGCATTCTCTCTACCTGAACCACCACATCAATCGTATCAGCCACTTGTCGACGCAATGCAAACAATGGCAAGGTGGATTGCGCCATCATCAGCATGTTTTCAATTCGAACCAATGCATCTAACGAAGAGTTCGCGTGTAAGGTCGACAAAGAACCTTCGTGGCCAGTGTTCATGGCCTGCATCATTTCAAAGGCTTCGTCACCACGCACCTCTCCAAGGATTATGCGATCAGGGCGCATCCTTAATGCGTTCTTAACCAGCTCTCGCTGACTGACAGCAGCGAGCCCTTCTGCGTTTGCAGGTCTGGTTTCAGCCCGAACCACGTGCGGCTGTTGAAGCTGAAGCTCTGCGGCATCTTCAATGGTGATAATCCGCTCATGAGGCGAAATACTGAATGACATCGCATTGAGCAGCGTCGTTTTACCTGCACCGGTTCCACCCGCAATCAAGACGTTCAACCGACAACGAACAATGATGTCCAGTAAGCGCACCATACTGTCTGACATGGCGCCATTTTGCGCCATCTGATTGAGAGACAGTTTTTCCTGATTGAATTTACGAATTGAAATACACGTGCCATCCAATGCAAGCGGAGGAATCATGACATTGACCCTGCTGCCATCTTCTAAACGCGCATCAACCAGTGGAGAGCTTTCATCAATTCGACGGCCTACTTTGCTGACGATTCGACGGGCTAAGTTGAGCAACTGCTCTTCACTGCGAAACTCGACCGACGTCTTTTGCAATTTACCCAACTTCTCGATGTAAACCTCATTGGGGCCATTCACCATGATGTCACTTACCATGGGATCATCGATCAAGGGTTGCAGCGGCCCCAAACCTAATAGCTCATCTACCAGCTGTTTGACCACTAACGCGACTTCACGATTGCCCAGCGGTAGCTGATGAGTCGAAACCACGTCTGTCACCAGCAGTAAAATCCTCGCTTCTAATTCCTGAGGACTCAGCTTGATGACAACACTGGCTTCAATCGCGTTCACCACCTGAGAGTGGATCAGGTGATAATGTTCACGAATAGGATCCGATTGCGCTGCTACGGCACTGTGTGCGTGACTTACCGCTAATGGCTCTTTCGCTCTTGTCGACTTAAACATTACGCCCCTCGCTTCCAGAATCTGAATGAGCGTGATTGCTGTGTGCCTTCAACTTTATCCGCTAGGTCAGAAAACGCTTGGCTGACCTTGCGATTCCCTTTGATGGCAGACTGCCCCAATGACTCTTTAGCTAAGAAGTGATTCGGTGCAAAAGGCACTGAAACATCAATATCAACACCCAGTGCACGGTGAACGTCATTCAATGCAATCAAGGAGGCTTTGTTCGATTTTGTGTGATTGACGACTAAAAGGTTTTCTTTAGCGAGGCCAGCTTCTGCCCCAGCAGAAAGGAAGCTAAAGATTTGCCCAGCATTGCGAATTGACGACAAAGTTGGTTCAACGACGATAACGCGCACATCTGCACTTTTTAGCACGCTCATACCAACCTGATCTCTCAGAGAGAACGAGGGAATATCGAAGATAAGGTTATCAGCGTGCTCCAGGCAGTATTTACTGAAATGCTCTAACGCGTTTTTGTCCGGCCAAAACGGGTCCGTATCCAGAGGTAAATAGCCCGTGAACAAGGTTAAGTCTGGCTGAACCGCAATGCCACTTCGTTCAAAGACTACTGGCTCTAGGCGCTCTGGGTACTGCAACATTTCAACCAAAGCGGTATTGCCTTGAACATCGAAGTGTAAATCCAGATCCCCTGAGGCAAAATCAAGGTCAGCCACTGCCGTCGACTGGCCACGACTGTTCATCATTCGTGCGAGATTCGCAACGACAGTGGAAGTGCCAACGCCACCTTTAGTACCCACCACAGAGATACGTTTCCCATTTTGGTTTCCATTGTGATGGTGACCAAAATCGAAAGACGCGAACGCATCCGGTGCAATAGGGTTCACCAGATATTCGAGGGCTCCGGCCGATAGCAAACTGCGGTAATAAGTGATTTTCTCATCATCACCAATTGCGATGACCTTGCAGCCTGTACGATGAACAAGGTTACTCACAAGACTTTGAGCCTCTTCGATTGACAAACCAATCACATCTAGCGCAATAACGCTGTGGTTATGGATCAATGCCTGCTTAATGATCTGCTCACGCTCTAAAGAAACCTGGGTAAGCTGAGTGATCCCTTGCTCTGCAAATGCAAGGCTTAGATGGTAGCTGTCCAGCACCGGAGAACTTGCCACCAATACTGAAAGGTTCTGATTTTTCATTATTAGTTGCCCCCCGTATTAATCGAAATCACCGAGCCGTTATCCTGACTATTTTCATTGGTGCTTGCTGGAGCAACATAAGCATCAATGGCCGCGACGGCTTTTGCCCCATTCGTTGGACCGAGCTTTTCACCCACAACCAAATCCTTCGGGTTAGCGACCATTTGCGCTAAGGCCGCAGCATTACTGCAGCCGTATGCCTGATGGGTTTTATATTGGTTGAAGATGACCGGCTGTGATTTATCGGTACCACACCCAGGCACTTTGGCACGAAACGACTCAACGATGACCTGCACATCACCAGATTGAGTTCCGGTCGCACGTTCCGTCATAATCTGGTGCTTTGCAAGCCCCTGTCCGAGCAACAGGTTTGAAATAGGCTTAACCTGAGACTGTCCTTTAGGCGAATAGCTCACCAATTTCACTCTTAGGCTATAGGGGTTTCCACGCTGAACGATGAAGGATCGGATATCCTGTTGCTGCTGCGGAGTGAGCGATTTCTTTTCGACCGCAAGAGTAAGCTTATTGGTTACGGAGACCACATCAATGGCAGGTTGACGCGCTATTTGATCAGAAGCACAGCCACTCAGGACGAGCAAAACAGGCAAAAGTAACGATTGTAATTTCATGCGCACCTCAGTAGTAAAATCCGTTGTCGCCCAGTAAACGAGGCTTGCGGTTGTCGGTGTAAGTTGCTTTGCCACTGGTTCCGACGAAATCCTCGTCAGGCAGCGCCAACAGTCTCTCCAGATCGCTTTGTGGAATCAGAGCATCGGTAGGAATCGGCAAGTTATCGCTTCGTGTTGGCTCGACAAGGTAAGCGGTCGCGATAATGATCAGTTCTGTTTCACGGCGTTGATACTCGTTAGAACGGAAAAGGCCACCTAGAATTGGAATATCCCCCATACCCGGCAGTTTTTGCAGTTGCTCAATTTCGCTGCTTTGCAGCAAACCGCCAAGTGCAAAGCTCTGCCCGCTAGCCAGTTCAATCGTTGTTGACGCTCTACGTGACGTGAAGGAAGGCAGCACATTGCCATTTAAAACCGCTTGATTATCAACAGAGACACTGCTCACCTCAGGCTCAACTTTTAAGCTGATTCTATCTGGGCCAAGCACAACAGGTTTGAAGTTTAGATTGACACCAAATGGCTTGTACTCAACCGTCGCAGTGTCTCCTTGAATCAGAGGAATTGGCACTTCACCACCGACTAGGAAATTGGCTTCTTCACCAGACATTGCGGTCAGGTTTGGCTCTGCCAGAATCGACATATCACCAGTAGAAGCCAGCGCATCAACCAGCGCACTTAGGTTAGGTTTGCCCCAACTGCTTACATCCCAAGGTTTATTGTAAAGAAAGCTACCGACCGTATTCTCAACGGTGCTGCCATTGGTGACCAGAGAGCCCCACTTAATGCCGAGTTTATTCGATACATTGCGTGAGACTTCTGCAATTCGAATACGGATGTTAACTTGCGTTGGCATCGTCACGACCAACTGGTTAATCAGCTCGTCGCCATTCGAGTTTTGCTGGTTTTCAAAGTTACTCTCCGATGAATTACTGCTTTTTGAAGAGTCATTGTTATTGCTCTCTTGCGGAGCGACGATTGGAGACAAATACCCTTTCGCCACATTAACGATACTGTGCGCCATTGCCGGAGTCGGTACAGACCCTTTAAGCCACAGCTTGCCACCGAGTGACTCAGAATTCACAGAAGCATCAGGGAACTGAGCTTTGATTAGTTCATCCAACTCTTGTGTATCGTGGACTACACGAATTTTGTTGCTGTAAATCACTCGTTCCTGCTCATTAAGAACAGTGATCGTGGCAGTGCCAGCCTGCATACCAAACACCATGATTTTGGTATTGGTCATAGGTTGGTAGTCCGCGATGTGTGTATTGGAAATAAAAATCGACTTTGCCTTTTCTGACAGGCGAATCATTTTTGCTTCATTTATGTTTACTTCGAGGGCATTTGCCCATGTTGGAAGCGCAAAAAGCCAACCGGGAAGCAGCAACAAGCTCCACCAGCGCAGTAATGTGTTCATTGTTTCGTCCTGAAGTTGTTAGTTTTTGTCGCTGTTTGGTCGTAACTGAATCAGGTCTACGTCCGGAGCAATCAATTTGCTTTCCGGATTCAGCTGAGTCGTTGTGATGGTATGGCTTTGCGGTAATGAAAAGTCTGTTTCACCCGAACCACGCAATGAAAGAGTCAAGCGGCCTAACTGGTTAGCAAGCACAATTTGTGTTGCCTGCTCTGGCGTCACTTCAAGTGATACAGAGCTGTTATCCGGTATTTTCGCCCCGTAGTCATGACGCTTTTCCTGGAACCCTTCAGATGATGAGAGATTATTGAAAGCAAGAATACGAACGTTGGTTGCAATAGTGCTGACGTAAAGGCCTTCAACCACATTATCGTACTTCTTCAACTCGCTGACCTTAGAACCCAGCAGCAAAATATCGACTTTATCACCCGGTTGAACAAAGCCAGAATTGGCAGTCACCTGATCAACAGGCACCGATACTGCTCTATACCCAGCTCTGACTTTCAAGGCCAATGAAGCCCCACCCTGTGGTGGTATCAAGTCAGCAACAGCGATAACTTGCCCTTGTTTAATTGCAATATGTGCAATACCACTCGCTAGGTTAATGGAAGTGATCTCATCTTCCGTCACGTAGTCGACGTAATCAGAAAGCTGCTCCTCACTCAGAGATTGCCAACGAAACATATTGGGCGTGTAGACATCGCCGACACCGATATCCTGACCCGAAACCAGCACTCGCTGGAACACTTGTTCAGGTTGCTCTTTCGTCTGATGTTCTGAGTTATCTTGCCCAAGCAGCAGCAACCCTATGCCTACACTAGACAATAAGATAGACAACATCATCAATCGCTTAGCCGTCATGATTATTCCTTCAGCCTTGTCGGTTTAGTTACCAGAATCCTGAGTTTGCTCCAGTGATTCGATCACTGTCTCGTAGGCACCCACAATGGCTTTGGTTAACTTGCCATCACTACCCCCAACAAATGAAAGAAGAACAACAGACATTGCCGCTGCCAAAATCGCGTATTCAATCGCAGCTGCGCCACGTTGCTTATTTTTATTTAACATGAATAGACTCCTGAAAAAGAGAAGGTTCAGCCCCAATAAAAGGGCTGAAAGTTATTATTATTTTGAGATAAATCGGTATAGGTAAAGGCTTTGGTCTAGGACGCTTGATCTTCTGACAGCGCCATGTTCACCCGTTCCAGTATCAATAAAGTCATACTGCTTATCCGTTATCCTGTTGGTCAGATATCTTCTGGTTGTGCCAAAGTTATTCACCGCATTGTATTTGAACAACTGTGCATCGACTGGTAGTAAACCCAGTAACTCCTCTTGCGATGGAAGCCTCCAGTTGTTCAACCCGCACACATGAGACGAGCGGTGTGCAGCAAGTGCTTCATTTACCTCTCGATAGTTAACAGTGCGGGAACTGGAGTTGTCGTCTTGAAATATCTGCCAAACGGCTCCGGTAGATTCATTTCTTGCACACGATGCTTGTTCTCTACTTTGAACCACATCGCCATTGTGCGCGAGATAGGTCCAGTTAACCTGTTGAACCGTTTCACGAACTAAACGCGCTAACGTGACATCTTGGTCAGAGTAATGGCTGTGTGAGAAGCTCTCCGTCTTACCTATGCTCGCTTGACTGGAATAGTGATAAGCCATCTGCTTGTCAGCACTGTCTTCAGCACCTGACCAGTAGTAAAATGTGGCCGTTTTCTGGTCTTGATTCTTAGGATGATGGGGAAAAGCAACCAGATCTAAAGTCGCCTCTTTACCATCTAGCATGGTAGCTGTCGCTAATCCTTTTAACTGAGGTAAACTCGGTACTTGCCAGTCACTGAATCCGCAAAAAGAACGGTCGTTTCTCGCTTCTAAGTAACCACCAGCACCTAGCAAGGTTTTTATGTCAGCGCCTGCTGCATTGAAAGAGACGTGGTCGACACCACCCATTTGACCATCTTGGAGTAGAGTCCATGTTCTCTTCTTATCACCAGAACTCACATCCAATACACAACGCCAGCCCTGAGCGTATGTCGCACTTGCCGGCAAGAAACGACCAAGTGAGTCCAACTTGGCAAACCGTCCCAATACGGTCGCTTCACCCTGACTGACAACATACCCAGCGTCATGCGCTCGATTTAATCCGTCTACAATTGTGACTTTCAGAGCCGAAATATCCTGAAGTGAAGAAGCGTGTGCAACTTCCTCCGTAAGAGGGGTAATTAACAAACCAAGTGTCTTAAAGCGATCCGGAAGAGCCGCTAAATTCGTATCTAATAGTTGCTTCAAAATCGCAAGTGATTGGATTTCACTTTCCGTTTGAGCGACTAAATCGCTCAATGCCAATGACGAAGAATGAATATCACTGCCTAGACTTGCTGCCAATAAACGATCTTTTTCAGAAACAAGCTCACTATCTAGTGTATGTATTTTCGCTATTTGTTTTGCGGCTTGCAGAAGCTCTTTTGTTACGACTAAAGCATTTATGTTTTCACGAATGGTAGAAAGCTTAGTCTCAAGGCTTTTTACGTTGACCAGGAAACTAATGCTCGCCGTGTCAGTGTTGTAGCGCAGGAAGTTGGACTGTTGTTTAAAATCTTTTAACACTGATTCAAATTGCACTAATTGAGAACTGGATGGCATGATGGCCTTGTTCACAGTCTCCAGTTGATCTGAAGCGTCAGTAAGTAATATTCGAGACGTTTTGGTTTGATTCTTGAGTGCAGTAAACCAGTTAGATAAAAAATTCTCAGACTCTGTCGTTAAGGTATTTTGGTCAGATAATAGCTTTTCTGCACTAGCTAACTGAATGATTGAGTCGGCGAGCAACCTATCGCTAGATATGGTTTCCCATTTCGCATAAGCATAGTTGAGAAGCATGCCAGGCTCTTTTTCTATACCTTTTGCATAGGTCACGGGTACGCCGGACTTGTTGGCCCAAATGGACGAAGAAGCATCACTGATCATGTTGCCTCGCACTGTTGAAGGCAAAGAATCACTGTTTCTCTTCGACAGTAATGCAACTTCCTCAGCTGTAGGCAAAGTCCATTGACTGATACCGCAGTTGTTTAGTTCAGATATCACGCTCATTACTTCATCTGAAGTCGAGATAGAAACAGCAGTTGACCAGAAGATAGGTGTACCTTTACCTTCAGTATCATATTCAGCAATACATTTAACATTGCTACCTACCCAGCCATTGTAATCCGCATAACTTGGTACTTGCAGCATTGACACCATCGGAAGATACTGAATCGCAACAAACTTACCTTCCAAACTGGATGCCCAAAGAATCTCACTCGCCGGGTGTTCCAAACCTGGGAATACGCTCTTTTTAACACGCAGACCGACGTTACTCTTCGCATAAGCTTGTGTACCGATAAACTGAGGAACCGATGTAACAGGTTTCCAGCTAGCACCTTGGTCGACCGTAAATTCATAATACTCAGGCTTATCAAAGGTGACGGCTTTATCCGCAATGGTGGTCGAGAGGAAGTTCCAAGAGATTAAGTTGGGGTGTTTGGTGTTAGCTCGGTCACTACCTATAACGATGTTTCCACCTGTCAGTGCTGGTAATTTTGGCAGCTCTGTGAATACAGTATCATTACTGGCTTGTGCGCCCGCTGGCATGCCGTTTTCACCATTAGCACGAACGCGTACTTGAACCTGACCGATACTTTTGGCGACATCTCCCACTGCTACAGGTTTTTCTAGCACTGGAGCCCAATCAGTTCCCTGATTCATTGACCATTCATAGTCGGACAATGAGGTAAATCCAGTGACAAAGGTCCAGTCCAAGGTATCAGCGGCGTCATCCACTACCACACCTGTTGGCGCTGCTGGCGCATCCGGTTGCTTTGTCAGAGCCTTGGTGTTTGACAAAACAGGACTAGCAAGGCGTCCTGTGACGGGATCATACTTAACACGGATCTCTAAACTACCAACGGCATAAACTTTGTCTTCAAGTTGAAGAGGTTTGCTCTGTACGGTTGCCCAAGCTGCACCGTCGACGCGATATTCATAATCACTATCCGAATTAAAACCATCGACCCAATCCCAATTGAAGGTATTTAACGCATCATTAACCAGCCCATTCGTTGGCGCACTTGGCGTACTTGGAGTGACAGTGAATACCTTGTCTGAACACAAGTTTTCACCGACAGCATCATCGTCTGATGCTTTGATACGTACACAGACTTGTCCCACTTTTAATGCTTCATCAGGAATAGCCTGAGGCTTTGATGTTACTGGGCTATAGCTGATTCCACTATCAAGTGAGTATTCGTATTGCTCCGCGTTCGGATAACCGTCAACGTTCGTCCAGTTCAGAAGGTTGTCAGCATCGTTGATGACTGGAAGCGTCGGTGCAACAGGCTTGTTCAACACTTTGTTAAACGCGCTGCTCACCACCAGACTTTTACCAGCCGGACGGCCATTAATCGGATTCGCTTTCACTCTCAGTTGAATGGTGTTGGCTGGAATGTTTACATTGCCAATTTGGTAAGGGTTCGCTGACGCATCTTGCCATCCGCTGCCGAGATTGATTTCATAATCAGCCGCGTTATCAAAACCAGACACGTTTTCCCAAGCAAGGATATCTGAATCATCATTCGCAGAGATTAAAACCGGAGCGACAGGTGCATCAGGAGTGACCGTCATCGCGGTCTCTGATTTCACCACCAGTCCAGCAGGACGGCCTGAATTTGGGTCAGCTTTAACTCTGAGCTTCAAGTCTCCGACTGGAATCGCAATATCAGCGATGTTTTGTGGTTTGCTCACTACATCGTGCCAATTTTTGCCACCATCCAGTGTGTACTCATAGTGAGAGATAAGTTGAAAATCTGCCGAGTGTTTCCAGTCAAAGCTATTGTCAGCGTCATTGAGTGTCAAAGATGTCGGCGCTGCAGGTACAAGCGTCGCAGTGAACGCTTGAGTCGATAAAAGCGCCATACCCGATGCCAAAGATCTCGCTGGCTTTGCCATGATACGTACCTGAACATCACCAACACTTCTTGCCGCAGCACCAACATTAATGGGCTTTGACGTTGCTGGTTGCCAGCTTTGGCCTCTATCTAACGAGAATTCGTAAGCGTTAACCTCTGTGAAACCCGGAACAAATTGCCAATCAAACGTGTCAGCAGCGTCATTGACGACCCCGCCGCGTGGTGCTCTCGGTCTGGTTAGGATTTTGTCGCCATCTAAGTCTTCTGGCTTAATTTTAAGATGCTCATAGTAATCAGAACCGATCTGAGCTAACGCGTCTTCCGTATTGCTCGCGCCATGAGATAATTGATCGGTACGCATCTTTAATTGAGCAACATCTAAATTTGCGAGTCTTTGAATCGATCCTTTTCTTGCCGCTTCCTGACTCACACCATCATTGATAGAGCTTTCCTGTGCGGACTGAAGTACACGAGTAATCCCACGCGCCAGCATGTGTATATCTCGGCTTGCCTGAGAGTCGCCTGAGATATAATCAGACTTAAGCACATCGGCAGAAACACTTAGCTCGCTAGCAAGGCTTTCAGCAGACTCATCAAATGCCACTCCAGAGCTGGAGGATAAGCTAGCAATCATTGATGTCATCGGGCTAATAATGTGAGGTTGTGATGACAGCGTTTCCAGAGTGAAACCTTTAGTGACAGCTTGATTGGGGTTATCCATGTCAACCGTCACATTGGCAATGGCTTCTACCAGCAACTTGTAATTTTCGACGTTGCCTTCAAAAGGCAATGTGTACTGACCCGACTTGTCCGTCTGAACCGTTGTACCATCTCCACTATCACAGACCGCATTGTTGTTTTTATCCAGACAAACATTCGCTTTGTAAAGATAACCATCGAGTACCACACCAGATAATACTGAGCCAGAGTTGCCTGTTGCAGGCGTCTCATTTGAAGTCAGTTTTGGGTCAGATTCATTTCCTCCGCCACAGCCGAAAAGCGCCACAGAAATCGCACCGACACTGAGCTTTTTGGTCAGCATTTTCACCGCTGGATACTCCTTAAATTTGTAGGTCTAATTTAAATTTCGGCGGCGATAGTAATTTAAATGATATTTATTATCAATATCATTTGATCTTTTATTTCACATAGTGATTAAATAACAGGGATAAATGCTAGGTATTATTTTTAATTAACAAAACTATTGGTCAAACATGCTTAAAAATACAACAATATGCAGCGTAGCCCTTGCTGTATCTAGTGCTATAGCTCTAACCGCATGCGGTGGTGGCGGAGAGTCAGGCAGTTCATCATCCACTGCTATTGCCAGCACTTACAGCTATCAAAACATCGCCTCATGCGCAGATACCGACCTAGATGGCAGTTGTAGTGACTATGAAAAACATGTCGCGCTGACAAGCGGTTATTCAAGAATGCTCAATGCCAATGGCGCCATACTAACCTCTCCAGCAGAATTGAGTATCATCTCTCCGTTCACAACCTTGCTCCACAGTGAGATGCTATACAATCCAGTGACCGGTGGTAATATTGAAAAATCAAAGGCTTACTTACAAACCGTACTGGGCCAATACGTCGATGTTGACTTCACATCGGTGGACGTCAGCCATGGCCCTCAGCAAGCGACAAATCTTCTGATGGCATCGCTGAAACAAGCTCAGACCCAGGGCTCAAGCAGTTCGCCAATGGTGAATATTGCCCAAGCTCTTGATGCAATGATTGAACACAAGACGCTTGATCTTTCCTCAATAAATCTGGCAACTCAAACATCACGTCACGTCAGTTTTGATGGTTCACTGTTAATTCATGGATCACAAAGCGATGCTGGCTTGGCCGCTATGAAATCGATCGCCCTTAACCCTGCCAATAGCAGAATAATCTACGTTGATGCACGCGATAATGTCCGAGAGCTGGATACGGCCACAAAACAATCGGTTGCTATCGGCGCATCAAGTGCCTTTCGTTCTCACAGCATTACTGCTTATGACGATCACGACCACGACCACGACCACGACCACGACCACGACCATGACCATTATGGCGGCAATGCCAACAGACTTCCTGGATATCAGCAAGACACCTCCAACACATTGAAAGAAGTGATTCCAGCCCTTAACAGTATTCAATCCTATAAATTGTACGAGCCCAATGGAATTCGGAACCAAAGTTTTGTCTGCAACACCACTGGTGGTAACGGTATTTTCCTAACTAGCCTTCAGGATAAGACCGGCAACCCTAATACCAACGTCGCTAGCAAAACTGCATCAAGAAAATTGAAAATTGATGCTTATGGAGGCGCTTCTGGTAGCGATCTTCCCGTGACTCTACCAAGTACACCTCCCACCATTCCACTGTCCGCTTCTTCTTGCTACAACGACAACTTTGAATGGATGCATGCTCTTTATCAGCAGGGAATTATCATAGCGAAACTAGACGATGGCCTGAATGCAGATGGAGACCAGTTGCGCCGCTTAGACGCTACTACACTCAATATGGAGCCCATCACCTACACATTACGCTCTGACGAAAAAACCATTATCTTCTCTAAAGATGATAATGAAATTCTGATTATTTCTGATAACCGCCAGTCTCCCCCTAAACTTGTTGACACTAAGACTCTCACGGAAAGGCTAGCGCTGAATGTTACCGATGTTTTAAATGCTAGCTTCGCTGCAGGCGGACAAATAGTGATGGCGCTAGCCTCAGAGAACAAAGTTATTTGGACAGATAAAAGCCCAAATACTCAGCAACTCGACTCAATAAACCTTGATGGCCAAGCCAAGCTGATGGACTCGTCTCCCAACGGTAAATTCACTGTAGTCATTACTGCCACCAGCGTCTACCTGCTAGACAATATTAAGCGAGAAGTGACCAAACAAATCAGTTTCGATGCGAGTCAGACAACCAATCTGTTTGTCCAAAATGACAAAGCCATCACTGTTAATCGGAGTGGGGTAGATTACTTCCAATTCGCCAATATCTCAGGCCCGAAGTTAAAGGTTGCTTCGCAGTTGGTGACCAAAGAGCTGCTTGAGGAATGGGAAAAAACGTCCACCTCTCACTGGAACTCAACCAGCTTAGGATATGTGCTCACTCAAACCGGAACACCAGCCAGTGCTGCTCAGGCATTTCATGGTGTTACGCTGGACTGGAGCCCTTCAACGGCCACACAAGCCAGCCAGATCACAGGAGTCTATATAAGCGGAACTAACCGCGGCGACAGAGTTCAACTTTACAAAGCTCTATGACCAAGGGAGGCTTGGCCTCCCTACATTCATTTGTCTAGATTTAAGTGAAATGCTCTGCCATAAAATCAATAAAGGTCCTAACCTTCGCCGACATATGCTTACGGCTCGGATAGACAAGGCAAAGGTCGATTTTATTTTTGGGAAGATCGCTGAACAGCTCAACCAATCGGCCTGTCGCAACTGCATCCCGAGCATGTTCTTCTGGTAAGCGAGTGATACCAACACCTTCGAGGCACATGCTCATTTCCATATCAGGGCTATTTGCAGAAAAAACGCTATTGACTTCGACTTTGATGGCTTCTCCATCAGCGTCAATGTACTCCCATAAATTAGGATTCTTTTGGTAGCTATAAGTAATAGCTTTGTGTTGGGACAACTCTATAGGAGACTTTGGTGTTCCATGGGCTCGAAGGTAACTTGGCGCTGCTACCGTCACAGAACCTGTGGTTTTTATCCGTCGACTGATTAAACTTGAATCCTCGGCTCTGTGTACGGCACGCACCGCAACATCAATCCCTTCAGCGACAAGATCAACTCTGCGATCGCTTAAGTTTACTTCAAAAGTCACTTTCGGGTATTGAGCCATAAATTTGACTAACATCGGGCTCAATTCCACCACCCCCAAACTAACTGGGCAACTGATTCTTAAATGCCCTTGGGGCTCACTTTGTTTGCCACCTAATGCGTTTTCTATATCTTCTGCGCTTTCGACCAACTGCTTACAGCTTTCATAATACAGCTCGCCTTCAGGAGTTAGGCTCAGGGTACGGGTGGTGCGATGCATCAACCTAACCCCAAGACGCTCTTCTAACTTAGAGATTTCTTTACTGATGTAAGAAGTCGAATGGCCAGTGTTCTGAGCAGCCTGAGTGAAACTTCCTGTGTCCACAACGTAAACAAAGATCACCATTCCATCCAGCAGATTCGTTTTCATTTTACACCTTAATTACAAGTCATATGGAAATAATAATTACACATTTACCCTATTAATCAATTAAAGGAATCAAACTATAGTTAACTCAACACCAAGAGTAAGTGAGGACATGAAGATGAAAGTATTAGCCTTTGGCGCAAGCAGCAGCAAACATTCTATTAACCAAAAATTGGCATTCTACGCGGCGAAACAGATAGAAGGCGCAGACATTTCACTTATAGACATCAACGACTATGAAATGCCTATTTTTAGTGAGGACAGAGAAAAAGAACTCGGCTCCCCACAACAGGCACAACTATTTTTTAAAGCCATTGGAGAGGCTGATATCGTGGTTATTTCCTTTGCTGAGCACAACGGGTCTTACACCGCAGCGTATAAAAACCTGTTTGATTGGACTTCACGTATCAATATGAAAGTATTCCAAAACAAGCCTGTCATTCTCTTAGCAACCTCTCCAGGTGCTGGCGGTGCAAGCAGTGTTCTGAACACAGCTCAAGGTTCGGCTCCCTACTTCGCTGCTGATGTAAAAGGTGCACTGTCACTACCAAACTTTTACGACAATTTCGACATTGAGGAAGGCGTAGTAACTAACCAAGCGTTCAACCAACAGTTATTAGCTATCGTCCAAGCCTTATAATGATTCAGCTGCAGCAAGGCTCAGCTTATCATGCAGCCAACCTACCAAACATAAAAGAGTTATATCCCGATGGCTGCTGCGTTAACTCTTAAATGGGAATATAGTAAGAGCTCAATGAAAAAGAGCTTAATGAAAGAAGCCACCCTTACTGGGTGGCCTTAGTTTTATAACTCAAACAACTTAAGCCAAAACGGTTTTGTAGGCTTCGACTAGACCTTCTATTAACGTTTGAGTACCAATCACTGCCAAGATCAAACCCATCATTTTGGTGACTACATTCAATGCACTCGGACCCACCGCTTTTACCAGTTTATTACCAAACAAGAACAATACATAAGTAATGGCACACAATACACCAAAGGCTACAATGGTAATAATGGTCTGATCAAAGCCACCAGCTGTCGCGAAGTTCATCGCCGTAGCAATCGTTCCTGGCCCAGCCAGTATCGGGGTCGCTAAAGGAGACACAGCCACACTCAAAGCCGCTTGCTGCTGCTCTGGCGAATAGGCTTTTTCCTTCGTTTTGTAATGAGTTGAGTTTCCTTGCAGCATATTGAAACCAATAAGGAAAACCAAGATACCACCAGTGATACGCAATGCGTACAAGGTAATACCAAACAAATCGAAAATTAATTTTCCGGAGATCACAAAGACAAAAACTATCCCGAAAGCGATTAAGACTGAGCGTAAGGCTATCGACTTTACTGTCTGGCGATCCTCATCACTGGTCAGCCCAAGGAAAATTGGAATATTAGCAATCGGGTTCATGATAGCGAAAAAACCCATAAATACAGTCACTGTATGTAGCACTAACTCTTTCATAACCCCTTCTTATTTCTATTCATTTTCAAAACTTCATCCAGATGTGAACAATAGCTGTGAAACAGAAAAGTAACAACTCCATGATCTCTACTCGACTTTCAATAAGATACTAGATATGTTGCACATGCAACTTATATAAAGAACAAAGGACTCAGCCATGACACCAACGATAGACACCATTTTGTCTCACCGTTCTATCCGTAAATTTACCGATCAGGCCATTGACTCATCTCAGCTCAATATCATTATTCAATCTGGCCTTGCTGCTTCGTCTTCCAGCATGTTGCAAGTCGTGTCTATTATCCGTGTGACGGATAACGAAAAGCGTCAAGCTTTAGCGCATTTAGCAGGAGATCAACCATACGTAGCAAGCGCTGCTGAGTTCCTTGTATTCTGTATTGACTATCAGAGGCATTTTGAGATAAACCCGAAGGTAAAGCCTGAATTTACTGAACTCACACTGATTGGTGCAGTAGATTGCGGCATTATGGCTCAAAATTGCTTGCTTGCTGCAGAATCTCTGGGCTTAGGGGGTGTTTACATCGGTGGACTAAGAAGCTGCGCTCAAGAAGTGGATGACGTGCTTAACTTGCCGGCCAATAGCGCTGTTTTATTTGGATTATGCTTAGGTCATCCCGATCAGGATCCTGAAATCAAACCCCGCCTACCTGCGCACGTAATCGTACATGAGAATGAATACCAGCCTCTCAACCTGCAAGATATTGAAGACTACGATACGACGATGCAAACTTACTATGCCGCTCGAAGCAGCAACCAGAAACAGAGCACATGGTCTGAACAAGTGACGGGGAAGCTGGCCGGAGAATGCCGTCCACACATCAAGCCTTACCTCAATGGTAAGGGGTTAGCGATAAAGTAAATATATCCATCACAAGAGGTAATCGCTTACGTAAGGTATAAAAAGAGCAGCACGGCCAATCATGTTCGTGGGGGTTTTTGGAGCATGTTGCTTGGCTGTGCTGCTGTCTTTAGCCACTTACCAATGGCAAAGATGTATTAAAGCCAAAATAGCGGAACGTTCCAGCCAAGAGTCCGCTTTTTCCAATCTCTCATAGTAATAACAGACTAGTGGCTTCTGTTTGCTGTAATTCATCTTTTCTCTCTTAATCCTGTGTTGACCTGCTTATTATTTCTCTATAATAGGAACAGAAAAACCGAGAACTTTTATTTAATCACTTCCCTATAAAGTCATTCACAGCCTTAAATGAAACGAAAATTCACTTTTATTATTAAAATAGGGAAATGATTATTTTGTATTGTGCTTATTTTTACTATCTGGAGCCCTTGTGTCAGATTTAACCTTGTTGCGCTACTACTCCCGACTCGAGCCATTAGGAGTGGGTGAAGAAATCAAAATAGCCCTACCTCAAGTGGCTGAACTCCTGTTCACTAGCCCTCGTCATGCAAGAAATTTAATCAACCAGATGCAACAGCTTGAGTGGTTGGAGTGGGCTCCAAAGGTGGGCCGAAACCAACGCTCCAGTTTATTACTCAATCATCCACTGAATGAGCTGAAATCACAGCTGGCGGCGAAGCGCATATTGGAAGGAAAGTATGAAAAGGCCTTGGGTATTCTCGATAACGATGAAACTGCATTTGGGCGTCTGTTACAGAGCACATCAGGGGCCTCACTTAGAGAAGGCCTGCTCCATATCCAATTAACCTACAAACGCTCTTTTGAACGACTCGTTCCCCATCAACTACAGCGTTCCAGCGAGCGATACTTATTACGCCAAATCTACTGTTGCTTGGTCAGCAGTGATGCCGAAGGTAACCTTGAACCTCAGCTTGCTCATCATTGGCACTATGATGAAACACATTACCAATGGACGTTTTATCTTCGACCTTCACTCACTTTCCATAACGGGGCAGCCATAGATGCAGACAGTATTGTTAGCCTGTTTGCTAAACTTTCAACACTGGCCAATTATCAAAGTGAACTAGCCCATTTAGTCAGCGTGACGTCTCCAATGGCGAACAAGGTGATCTTCCAGCTTTCACAGCCTGATCAAGGGTTTGGGGGCCTGATCTCAGGTGTCAAATATTCGATTCAACCCACCAGCCAAGTCAATAATGCCCACAGCTATGCTGTGATTGGTTCCGGGCCTTTTCAAGTAAGTGAACATTCACGGACCCGCCTTTGTTTGGAAGCATTCGAGCGATTTTACGGGTGTCGAGCACTCACGGATCAAGTGACTATCTGGAAGCTAGATGAAAGTGAATTAACGAACAAACAGATTCAGACTAATCAGCCAGGTGCACAGGAAAGCCGCGAGTGTCATTATTACCTTTCTCATGCTGTCGACATTAAGGTCCGCAATGATACTCAGCAGTCACGTATCGAAGACGGCTGTATGTTCATACTGTTCAATCAAATAGCCTCCACCACACTGAATGATGCTCAGCGACGCTATCTATCTTCACACTTGAGTTCTGTGCGTGTGTTTGAACAGCTCAAATCAAATCAGACATTATTTGGCTGTGAAATAGCACACAATATGTTACCGATGTGGCATCCAGTTATTCGACCCGAGGCACCCAGTGTTGAATTGCCAAAACAACTCGACATTGCTGTTTACGACTATACAGTGCTAAGAAACTGTGCTTTTGCCGTCAAAGCGATTCTCGCTGAGCTAGGAGTCGATGTTCAAGTTCAAACCTACTCCTACCGACAGCTCAATGAACTGGCTCAAAATCAACAACTCAACCAGTCTATGATCATTACGAATATCAACTTAGATGACAATCGACACGCTTCCGCTTTTAGCAGCCTGTACCATAATCCGGTTCTACAAAGCTGTATTGGCCAAGACTCAAAACAATGGCTCACTCAATCGCTCAATACACTTCGTTCAAAAACGCCTCTAAATCAATATCTTGATGCTTTGGAGCCCATAGCTTCCGCATTGATCAATCAATACTGGTTAACACCACTTTTCCATCACCGCCAAACCTTGCGCTTTCATGGTGTTCTTAAGGATGTCGAGCTCACCAATTGGGGCTGGCCGGATATCCGTAATGTATGGTCAACGGATGACTCAGTAAGTGATTCGCACACTTATATTTAGTACTCTAATAGAGGGTTTTATTTAAAACCTTCATTTTATCTACAAAACCTGAAAATTAGCCATTAAACCAACATCTCACTTCTTGACATTCACAAATTAATCATTTGAACACTAATTAATTTTTTACTACTCTGTGCTTGTATACTTCAGAAAGGAATTTGAAATGAAATACGCAACTGCAGTGTTAGCCCTCATTGCCACCAACGCCGCTTTTATCTCTCATGCTTCTGCCAATGAATGTGGCAAGGTCACCATCGCTGATATGAACTGGAACTCTGCCAGCCTAATTGCCAACATTGACCGCTTTATTCTTGAACACGGTTACGATTGTGAAGCCGAGCTTATTCCAGGCGATACGATGCCAACGGGCACATCTATGATCGAAAAAGGTCAACCAGATGTCGCACCTGAGCTATGGAGTAACAGCCTTAAAGATGCTCTAGATAAAGGTGTTGAAGAGAAGCGGCTGCGCTATGCAGGGCGCTCACTGGTTGATGGCGGTGAAGAAGGGTTTTGGATTCCGTCTTATTTGGTGAAACAGTACCCTGAAATGAAAACCATTGAAGGTGTTAAAAAGCACGCGAACTTATTTGAGCATCCTGAAGATCCTGATAAATCAGCATTCTATAGCTGTCCTGCCGGTTGGAACTGTCAAATTAGCGCTGGCAACCTATTTAAAGCACTGAAACTCGATAACTCTGGCTTCGTCATTGTTGACCCCGGTTCAAGTGCGGGCCTATCAGGCGCCATAGCAAAAGCTTATGAGCGAAAAGAACCATGGTTTGGTTACTACTGGGCACCAACAGCTGTTCTCGGTAAATATGACATGGTTAAAGTTGATTTTGGTAGTGGTGTCGATGAAAAAGAGTTTATCTCTTGTACCACCAACGCCGACTGCGATGCACCTAAAGCCACAATGTACCCACCATCACCAGTACACACGATTACAACCGAAGCCTTCGCTAATCGTGCACCAGACGCTTATCAATACTTTACCAAACGAGGCTTCACTAATGCTGACATGAACCAGTTACTAGCGTGGATGGAAGACAACCAAGCGGATGGTGAAGAAACCATGTATTACTTCTTGGAAGATTACCCGCAAATCTGGACTAAATGGGTTTCTCAAGACGTCGCTAACAAAGTAAAAAGCGCGCTTTAACAAGACGTTATCACTGATATGAAGTACTCCAAAGCCAGCCTTGTCTGGCTTTGGTTTTAAAAGGAATTAAATGATGTCTACAGAAAACTGGCTGAACAGCTTTCCTGAAATGGAACGTTCTGATTTAAGAGCGATTAGAAAAACACTCGATGGTGCTTATCGAGAATTCTCTCGAGAATACGGAGAATTCATTGAATCTCTCTTTGACCCGCTCCTCTCTTTTCTCATCTGGTTTGAGAAACTGCTTCTTTCAACACCTTGGGTCATTATTCTTGCTATTTGTACCGGTCTTGTATTCCTCGCCAGCCGCTCCTGGAAACTAACACTCGGCTGTTTCGTGTCGCTGATACTCATCGGTTACTTCGGTATGTGGGAAGACACCATGCGTACGCTGAGTATTATCACCGTCTGTACACTGCTTTCCATCGCCCTCGGAATCCCTATTGGTATCGCAATGGCACGTTCCGATCGTATTCAGTCAGCGGTGACTCCCCTGCTGGATATCATGCAAACCATGCCAGCATTCGTCTATCTAATCCCCGTGGTCATGCTGTTGGGTATTGGTAAAATTCCGGGGCTGATCGCCGTCGTAATTTACGCTATTCCTCCCGTTATTCGTCTCACTAACCTTGGCATCCGGTTGGTCGATAAAGAAGTACTCGAAGCAGCCACGGCCTTTGGAGCCAGCGCCAAGCAAAGACTATGGGGCGTTCAACTTCCACTTGCCATGCCAACCATTATGGCAGGGATCAACCAAACCATTATGATGTCTCTATCGATGGTCGTTATCGCATCGATGATCGGGGTAAAAGGTCTAGGACAACCTGTACTTAAATCTATTACCAACCAATACTTTACCCTAGGCCTGCTCAATGGCTTTGCTATCGTGGCCTTAGCGATTCTGTTTGACCGAGCATCGCAAGCCTACGCAAAACGTACTCAAGCTCACCTAGGAGACATGAAACATGACTAAACCTCTTATTGAAATTAGTGGCTTGTATAAAGTTTTCGGACGCAAACCTGAGTCGGTTATGGAACGGGTAAAAGCCGGCGACAGCAAAGAGGAAGTACTTGCAGATACTGGGCATACCGTCGGCCTCAAGGATATCAACCTTAAAATCAACAAAGGTGAAATCTTCGTCATTATGGGTCTCTCAGGTTCAGGTAAGTCGACATTAATCCGTCACTTTAATCGCCTCATCGACCCAACTGAAGGACAGATTCTGGTTGAAGGCACAGACGTTATGCAACTCAATCAGAAGCAATTGGAAGAGTTTCGTCGCCATAAGATGTCGATGGTGTTTCAACGCTTCGGTTTGTTACCACACAGAACTGTCGTGGAAAACGTATCTTACGGCCTTGAAGTTCAAGGCGTAGAGAAAACCCAGAGGCGGACCAAAGCCGAGCAATGGTTAGAAACGGTTGGTTTGAAAGGATACGAGAACCAATACCCTGCGCAATTATCCGGTGGCCAACAGCAACGGGTGGGTCTTGCACGAGCACTGTGCACTGACGCCGAAATCTTATTGATGGATGAGGCCTTTTCAGCGCTCGACCCTTTGATTCGCAGTGAAATGCAAGACCAACTCATTGAGTTACAGGAGAAGTTGCATAAAACCATTGTGTTCATCACTCACGATCTTGATGAAGCTCTTCGTCTCGGGGATCGCATTGCCATTCTGAAGGATGGCTTATTGGTTCAACAAGGAACACCTGACGAAATCCTGCTCCACCCAGCAGATGAATACGTTGAGGCCTTCGTGAAAGATGTCAACCGTGCACGAGCTCTGACCGTAGAAACGGTAATGCAGCCTCCAGCATATCGCATTACTGCGACTAGCATTCAAGAAGCTATCAAACAAATGAAAGGCATCAAGCAAGACTACGCCTATCATGTGACCGAAGAAGGCTATCAGGGTATCGTCACCAAAGAGAGCTTACTAGATGCGGCAAAGGACACATCAAGCAAAGAGTTCAATGAAGAGATCTACGAAGAAGTACCAGCCATTTCTCCAGATGCTGCCATTGAAGAAGTCCTGATGGAAAGTATCTCTTGTGATTACTCACTCCCTGTGGTCGATGAAGAAGGCAATTTACAAGGGGAGCTGGAAAGAAGCGCAGTAGCAGAGATCTTCTCCGATCAAACGGAGGAAGACACCCCGTCCCCAAAGTTGGATAAGGTGTCCTAAATCTGCATAAAGCCGCTTTAGACATCTAGCTCAAATCTAAACTCCACACATTATCGTGTGGAGTTTTATTTTGAAGTAACCACAAAACGTAAAATCAGAATTCTCATCATTCATACAAATTCCGCCTCGGTATGATCAACTTTCTATCTTTATCCCAAACTTTGAACATAATCACGCTGTTGCATTTGAAATCGAAAATTTAGTCCGTATCTTGTATTGGGAAACACAAAATTACTGTATGGATAAACAGGTGTTAGCAAGCAAATTTCAGGTGCATTATTATTTTGATGATCATTCGCATTCCATGGATGCAATGGTACGTAATCAGTGTGAGTGTGAGATCATTGCCATACTGTTGGAAATTGCTAACGCACTAGAAGAGAATATTCTGATAGAAAGTGAAGCTCATCAGGAAGGCGGTTTGCGCGATATCTGGAAGGTAGCTAATGCCAATGCTGGCATGCTTTCAGTGATCGTCGGTATTGCCTCACTGGCCCTCCCTCTTCTCCCAAAATCAGACTCTGAGCTTGAACGCCTCCAGAAAGAAGAGCTACGTTTAAGCATTGAAGAGCGCAAGTTGAGAATCGAAAAGCTCAAAGCTGAAGTAAAGTCTGACAATGTCACACCTGAAACCATTTCTAAAGTTGCAGAAGTTGTTAACGAAAACTACAAGGTGATTACTCGTCGCTCGAACCTGTTTAAGCACTTAGACAATTATCCGAAAGTGATCCAATTAGGCGTCAACAGTCTCACTGAATCCGGAGAGGAAGCTTTGCCCGAATCTCACATCAGCCGATCCGCCTTTAAGCAATATGTTTTACCTACTCACCGCCTACCGATGCAAACCATAGATGATGCAGTGATAGAAATAGTTTCGCCAGTATTAAGGCAAGGCAACTATCAATGGAAAGGCATCTGGCAAGGGCAAAACATCAGCTTTACGATGAAAGATATCAGCTTCAAACAAGATGTTCTGAGCAAACAAATCAGCTTCCAACATGGCTCTTCTATCCGCTGCGTCATGAATATTCGCTCTAAGCTAGACCACATTGGTGAAATCGTGATCACCAGCTTTTCCGTGGAGACGGTTCTGGAACATGGTCATGGCGTTGATTCTCATGAAACTCCGCAGGGTAGCGCCTATCATCATCGACGAAGTTTGGAGGCGGCTCAGGGCGATCTGTTTGAAACCTCTTGAGAGCTGAGATTACTTTGCCTTTACTCACCTAAGGCTTTTCTCTCCCAAAAGCCGAACTGTATGTATATACATATTAAATTTATAAAATTAGAATCATGACTATGCAATCTAGCAGTAAGGAATAATAATGATTGAACACTTGGAGTCAGGTATCCGAGAACTGGTTGAAGGATTCATTGACGCTGGAAAACCTTGTCCTTCAGAGCAACCTGTTGAAGCAAGGCGTGTCGGTTATCAATCAACAGTTGAGCTGGCAGGCAAAGGCCCTGAGATGGCGCAGGCGTATATCGATATCGTTAACGGGCTTACGCTCAAAATTTTCAGACCCAGCGACGCTTCTCACTTGCCGATAACGATTTACTTTCACGGAGGTTGCTTTATCAGTGGAGGCTTTGACACCCATGAACAGCAGTTGCGTCAACTCGCGGCCGAATCCAACAATGTGGTGATCTGCGTTCAATACCGATTGGCGCCAGAGCACACTTATCCTGCCGCTCACGATGATGCCTACAATGCCGTTGTCGCAATCCGAGAAATGGGCTCGAAATATGGTGGTGATACTGAACGTATCTCCTTGGTAGGAGATAGTGCTGGCGGCCATCTCGCATTAGTGACAACAATGCGCCTTAAGCAAAGACAAAACTGGCTCCCTGAGCGCCAGATTCTTATTTACCCAATGCTTGATCCACATGGTTCATCGGCCAGCTACAAAGCCAATGCAACCGACTACATCATTACCGACAAAATGCTGCTATCTGGCTTTGATATGTATCTTGGTGATAAAAGTCCAGAGCACATTGATGCAAACCCTGAACTCAACCCGCTGCTATGTGGTGACTTTCGAGGTTTACCTCCAACTTCTATTATCACAGCAGAATTTGATCCATTAAGAGACGAAGGTGAGCAGCTTTACCGCCTGCTGTTGAAACATGGTGTAGAAGCGTATTGTGAGCGATATTTAGGCGTCATACATGGCTTTTATCAGCTTTCTGCTGTCAGTCAATCAGCAGTACGTTGTATTAGTCATATTGCCGCCGAGCTGGCTAGCTCGACTCCAAGTACATTAAAAAGAGGTCAGCGACATGATTGAATTGGATTACCTCGTTCAAGTCACTAAGCTACCGAACGATCTAAAGAGCGCTTCTGGGGATGTGAATCACCATCTGTACGACACCTATGAAATTTACCAACGTGTCATCGATTCTAACTTGCTGTGGCGCGTCTGGTTATTCGACGAATACGATCAGGTGTGGCTTGAAGTCAATTTCATCAACTCTGAAGGTGAGGCAGAGTTTCACACCATTAAGATCGATGAAGGCACCTACCACAAAGTGGACTTTGATCGTTACCAAGCGCTAGATAATCTTGAGTAGTTCCAGTGCAAGATTGAATCTCTGAGCTTCAAACCCTCAATTGTCCAATTACTCATTTTGATGCACACATACTCGTTTGCATTCTTACTGTTTGATATAATGGTGAATTATACAATAAACACTGAGATTCCCGAGAATTATGCCTAGAGTGTATTTCCATCGCACATAGCGACTTCGCGGGTAATCAAAGACAACAATAATCAGCAAAACGATATTCAGATTGGATACAAGGTAAAAACATGAAATGCCCAAAATGTGACTCTAACTTTGAGCAACTTCAGACACCGCTAGGTGATGTGGAAAGATGTATTGATTGTAAAGGGCTTTGGTTAGATGCCCATGAAATCGAAGCGATGAAGCCACTTGCAGATGTCATCGACAATGGTGATGAGGAAATTGGCAAAGCGTACAACGCAATCGATCGTATTCAATGCCCAATTTGCCCAAACAACCAAATGTTGAGACTCGTCGACCCAAAACAGCCACATATTTGGTTTGAAAGTTGCCCTACTTGTAAAGGTCGTTTCTATGATGCCGGTGAATTCAAGGATCTTGCGACCATTGACCTATCGGATTTCTTCAAAAAGTTTGTGATATCTGAGCGCGTCTAACACTCTCGCTCAATCAACAGATAAAAAGCGCCCCACCCAAGCAGTGGTGCGCTTTTTACTTTTAAGGTATAACGCGATAATTAGGCCACGTTAAGCTAACACCAGCAATAGTTTACTTGCCCTCTTGTTTTTAATTTGTCTAGACCAGTCAATCAAAGGAATTCATTTTGATAGATACCATCAACCACGAAAACAATGAAATCCAATGGCCCGCTTTTCTTAAGCTCGAAGGTGATAACGAACTCGTTTACCTCGCTTCACAAGATATGCTTTTTCGAGAGCTAGAATCACTGATACTCGACACCAACGATTTGGTCATCGATTCTGCTGGAAGGTGTTTCCAACTAGCGTCAGACTCTGAAACAATCGGGTTAAACATGACGCCAAAAAAATACGACTTGACCGAAATAACCGAACTAATTCAGGTACATGCATTTAGCAAAGCTCAAGTTTGTATTATAAAGATTCAATTTGATTCCATTCACGCCGCGATCGATTCATTACGCGATCAATAAAAGATCAACATTTGTTCACGCCGGACATTCGCGCTTACAATACGCTTCTCTCCTATAGCGGATTCGCTGCTCACACAAAAGGTCTCGATCATGTCTGAAATGTACACCAAACACGCTAAACAGTACGATGCTGTCGTCAAGGACAACATTTACAACGCCTTGCTCGAGCGCCCTTCAACCATGGCGCTTCTCGATGACCTTTCAGGTGCTGATGTTGTTGACATGGGCTGCGGTTCCGGCGTGTATGCTGAGTGGTTTATCAGCCAATCGGTGAAGCACCTGACTTGTGTTGATGCGTCTAGCGATATGATCGATCTTGTACAAGCCAAACTGGGCGATCAAGTCAGCGCTTACGTACAGGATATTGCGAAAGGCCTGCCTCATGAGTCAGACAGTAGCGCCGACGTCATCGTCTGCCCTCTAGTGTTGCACTATATCGAAGATCTCACACCAGTCTTCTCAGATGTGTATCGAGTTCTTAAACCCGGTGGTTACATCGTATTTTCAACCCACCACCCTTTTGCAGATTTTGAATGTTCAACCTCGGGCAATTACTTTGAACGCGAATACATCGAAGAAGAGTGGAACACGGTCGGTACGCCGGTAAAAGTAGGCTTCTATCGACGCTCTCTAATGGAAGTCAGTGAGGCAATTAGTGCGTCTGGGCTAAAGATATCTCGTATCACCGAAGGTAATCTGGATGAAAAAGTGAAATCCGCTTGTGAAGCTACCTATCAGCGTTTGAAGAACAACCCTAATTTCATTTTCTTCCGTTGTGAAAAGCCAAGCGCAGACTAATCAAATAAAACCTGTGGGGTAACGATGATAACCGGACTCAACCACATCACTCTCGCGGTAAGTAACGTAGAACGTTCGTTGGACTTCTATACTCGCGTTCTTGGCTTTGAAGGAGAGGTCATATGGGAGAAAGGCGCTTACCTCTCGATAGGAGAATTGTGGTTGTGCTTATCTCTAGACTCACCTTGCCCTAAAACCGATTACAGTCACATCGCATTTAATATCGCTGAGGAAGACTTCGCTACCTTATGCGAGCACCTGAAGGAACACAACGTTGAACAATGGAAAAGTAACCAAAGTGAAGGTTCCTCTGTCTATATTCTCGACCCCGATGGGCACAAACTGGAGGTTCACTGTGGAAGTTTGGCAAGCCGCTTAAAAAGCTTAAAATCAAAACCTTACCATGGTTTAAAGTGGTTGAAGCCCTAGTCTGATATTCGCACCTATGCTTAAATAGTGCAAACGGTGGAGGTGCAACCATGGAGGTAGTAACAGAATCCAAACTGACTTGCCCTAAGTGAGGTTTTTCAAGCCTAGAATCTATGCCAGATAACACCTGCGTTTACTTCTATGAATGTAAAAGCTGTGGCGAACTACTTAAGCCACTGGCAGGAGACTGCTGTGTATTTTGCTCTTATGGCACGGTTCCCTGTCCACCTATTCAGATTTCAGGCAAATGTTGCCAATAGCCTAGCGGCAAGCTACTAAAGAAAAGGCGTCACTTAAGATGGAACAAACACTTATCATTGGTTTGGCTCAGGCTCCAGCCAAGCGAGGAGACATTAAAGCCAATTTGCGCACTCACCTTATGCATGTGGAGCAATCTTCTCAGCTTGGTGCAAATCTCGTTGTGTTTCCCGAACTGTCTTTAACAGGGTACGAGCTGGATCTAGCCGACGAGCTTGCCTTTGACCTATCAACTCCTGCGATTAATGCACTTTCGTCCGCAGCTACTGCACATAATATTACGATCATTGCGGGCTGTCCGCTTGCAGTGCCAGACTCAAAACCACATATTGCCGCGGTTATTTGCTTTCCAAACGGAGAGATCGAGTTCTACTCCAAACAGTACCTGCATGACGGTGAAGGCACTTATTGCGCTGCAGGAAAAACCAATTACGTGCTCAACATTAATAATAAGTGCATTGCGCTCGCCGTATGTGCTGATTTTACTGAACCTGAGCACGCCCAAGGCGCAGCCGACAACAAAGCAGACCTTTATCTTGTTAGTGCCCTGATCTCACCAACTGGTTTCACCCCTGATGCTAATATTTTGTCTGGCATTGCTCGTAACCATGCGTTCCCAGTCCTCCTTTGCAATCACATATCGAAAACAGGTGGATGGGATACTTGCGGCAAGAACAGTGCTTGGAATGCTCAAGGGGAATTAGCAGGTACATCCGACAATGCTCAGCAAGGCTTACTTATTTGTACAATGAGTAAAAACCACCTTTCAGCGCAGTTTCATTCTCTTCAGGAAAGCGGCTATTAGGCGCCAATTTTGACAAAGCGGTAACTTATTGATAGTTATTGACTTAAAACATTTTTACGTCCAACATCATCTGCTTAGCAAGGAGGCTAAATTGGTGACCATCCGCCCAATGACAATCGAAGATTACGACGCCGTAATCCGGTTGTGGCTTCAGACTGAAGGCATGTCCGTAAGAGATGCCGATTCTCGTGAGCACATCGCACTCTACCTCGACAGAAACCCCAATTTAAGCTTCGTAGCGATCAGTGAAGGTCACATTATCGGCGCTGTTTTGGTTGGCACCGATGGTAGGCGGGGCTATATGCAACACCTAGCTGTCTTACCTCAGTTTCGCGGTCAGAGAATTGGCTATCAGTTGATAAGCCAATCCATTAACGCGCTAGCCAATATCGGCATTGCTAAAACTCATCTGTTTGTCCACGACGACAACCTCAATGCACAAAAATTCTATGAGAAACTGGGCTGGTTCCCTAGAGATAACATCAGGATGTATTCGTATAATTCTTCTCGTAATTCCAACGTCTGAATCAACGCAAAGAACAGAAATGCTATACAATTAAAGGTGGTTGGGTTTGCGTCGCGTACCACCTTATATCGTATATGACCATTAATAATACAGGCATTAAATCAAGCGATTCTAGCCCGCATACTACGCAAGGTAGGCATCAATTTCCCTGCGTAAACGGATATCTGAATACAGTACTTTTTTATAGATTTCAGAGATATAATTTATATTCATGCCTTCTGTTTTACGGGCTTCACTTTCAATTTTGCTAAAGAGTTCTCTTAGCTTATCAGCTCCTATATCGCCACAAACGGCTTTTAACTTGTGACTCCATTCAAATATCTCTTGTGAATTACCTTCCTTAATAGATTGACCTAATGCTTCAATATGCTCTGATGCCGTTTCTCTAAAAATCTCAACAATAGTGTGCAAAAGCTCATGGTCCCCACGCATTCTTACAAGAGCATTATCTTTATCCCATTCAGGCTCACCACCTTCTACCATCTCTTCGGAAAAACCCTCTGCTTGATTCATGGAAAGCACCTCATCAGGCAACCCCACCCACTGCTCAACTTTCTTGATGAGAAGCTCTGCATCAACGGGTTTGGAAATAAAATCGTTCATTCCATAGGAAATACATTTCTCTCGCTCACCAGAGAAAGCGTTCGCCGTCATGGCGATAATTGGCAGCTTGCCACTGCCATATGTCTGGCTGTTGTACCTTAATTGACGGGAGCAGTCGTATCCATTCATCACTGGCATCTGACAGTCCAATAAGATGCAATCGAAAGGTACCCCTTTCATAAACGACTTCTTAACAACTTCAAGACACTGCTCGCCATCATGAGCAAAAAAGACTAACGCACCGACTCGCTCCAGATAACCGCGAGCCACTTCCCTATTTATCTCGTTATCGTCGACAACCAACACTCGGGTACCGGACAGATCGATATCAATAGAGGAGGCTTCATTTTCTATGATCTCAACGTTGACATCTTTTGTTTGCTCCCCTCTAAAGGCAACCAAAAAGTCCAAATAAGTACTTGGCTTCGATATCCTAAAAGAATTAGGGTAATGCCCCGAAGCTTGGTTTAAGTGTGCGCACAGTTCAATCGCATGTAGCGGGCTATCTGTTTTAGCTCTGGCTTTAACCATTGAGATTATCTCTTGTCGCAACGGGTGAGCATCATCAAAAATTACCCTATCAGACTGTTTCAGGCTCTCTGAGGCAGTGTCTGTTATGTGCAAGACCTCTCCCCCTAATGAATGAACCGTGCGAGTAACCGATTCTAATAGAGATTCATTATTGAGTGCGATTGCCACTGCTTGTCCCGACAAAATCAACGCTTTTTCTTCCTGCTCGCACTGGCTCTCATCAAAATCAACGAAGAACTTAAAATGGCTGCCTTTATCTTTTTCAGATTCAAACTCAATCTCGCCATTCATCAGTTTGCACAACTGTCGACATATCGATAACCCCAGCCCAGTGCCACCATATTGCTCTGAAACTTCAGACTTTTCTTGAGAGAATGGTTGGAAAAGACGATGCTGATTCTCTTTCGCAATCCCTATTCCCGTATCGTAAACATCCACAACCAACCTCACCACACTGGGCTCTTGTTGAGTCACTGAGACCAGAACCTTGACTTCTCCCTCATTGGTGAACTTGATCGCGTTATTGATCAGGTTACTCGCAATTTGCTTTATTCTATTTGGGTCACCAAACACCTTTTTGTAGTCGATATCTACTGTATCTAAAATCACCTCGAGCCCCTTTTCTCGGGCTTTGACCGCACAAGTTTGCACTAGAGTTTCTAGCACATCTCTTGGTGAAAAAAGGATGTGATTAATTTCCAACTTCCCGGATTCAATTTTCGATAAATCGAGAATATCGTTAATCAATACAGCAAGCGTGTTGACACTATTTTCAGCCATAGTGAGGTAGTTACTTTGCACCGCGCTCAGGCCACCGGTCTTAATTAAACTCAACATCCCCATCATCCCATTGAGAGGAGTACGCATTTCGTGACTAATAGTGGCAATAAATTTACTTTTAGCCTGACTGGCTTCTAGCGCCTTTTCATGGGCGTCTTCTAGCTGAAAACTATACGCCTGCAACTCTTCTGTCCGCTGGGAAACTTTTTCTTCTAGCTCAGAGTTATAATTTTCTAATGCTTCTTGCGCTTTTACAGCGCCAGTGATGTTACGAATATTCACTACCAAGGAGTTACTTCTTCGCTGGCCATCAGAAACAATAGGGGCAACACTTACCTCAATAAATACTGTATCATCCGTCGTGATTTGGTCTTCTATGAGCTGTATCGCTTGTGTATTTTTAGCCCGCTCTAATACTTCGGATAAATCATGCTCAGATAATGTAACAATACTCGATAGAGGTTTATTAATCACATAGTGCTCAGCTTGGCCAAATAGCTTTTCAGCAGATCGGTTCCAAGTGGTAATGGCTCCAGAAGCATCAAGGCAGATAATCGCATCAGAAGCGTTTTCAATAACCGTTTTCGATCGAGAGTTCATTTGATTGAGTTGTAGGCTTGACTGGTATGAACGGTAGAACAATGCAAGAGCAACAAGAGCAAACACAAGAACAAACCCCACCACTAACCATAACTCGGTGAGCTCCTCTTGAACGATGTTTTGTACCGTTAGCTGATTAATCACACTATAGAGGGTAAGCTGCTTTGAAATATTGTTACCAAGATAAACCTCTTCCTTGGTTGCTAGCCAACTTCCGCTTCCAGCTTTCGACGTAATTTCAAAATATCCATTTTCGACCTCTCGAATATCGTATAGCAGATGGATATTTGCGGATGGCTCCAACTGGCGTGTAAATTGTTTTTTTTCGTTCTTGGCAGTAATGAAGTACCCATCACTATCTACCAGCCAGTTATCGTCCGCCAAAACATGTGCCTGGGTCAGATAGGTTAATAAAGAACTCGCATCGATATTAATTTTCAGCGCACCAAAGCGCTTCCCAGATTCATAAAAAATCGGCATAAAAATCCGATAAGTTGGTTGAAAAGGAAACGCTACTCGACCATGTTCACGATTCAAGTTAATCGGGGTGATGTAGATTTCGTTGAAATTAAGCGTTTTGAGCGCACCGTAGTAGGATTCTTTACTCTTACTCTGTAATTGATTGTCAGGCAAGATAAGTACTTTCCCCTGAATGCGATCAACTCGAATAAACTCTTGTCCTGACTCATCTGCCACTATCACACTCAACTGCATGACATCTGGGTTGTTCTCTATCATCCCTTTAAAAATAATACTCAGACGCGCTTTCCATTGTTCCAATGTGGTGCCATCAGCTACATCTAAACCATCATTACTGAGCGCTCTCGTGATCCCTGAAATAGGTGGTGTCGAGTGAAGAAATTTAGCAGCGGCGATGTTTCTTTCTATATGCTCACGAAAGTAGTCAGCCTTGGTCATCGCCTCCACTTGCAAAGCGTCTTTTACTTGAGAGAGACTTTTTTCTGTATTTTTGGTCACAAAGTAGTAGATCGCCAACGCACCCAGTAAGGCAAATACTAGGAAAAAAAACCATTTAGCTAGCCTTCGTTTTATTGCCATACCATCCCCATCGACTACATTAGTAACGTACTGATAATAGTAGACCATATGCGTATCTTTAGAGGCCAAGTCCAGCATTTAAAACGCTAGAATAAGGGGACTTTCACACCTTTAGGCTGTCCTTATACTTTCACCTAGCATTTTGTTAAACAGATGGCTCAACTTAGGATCGCATAAACACGGTGAAACTGGCTTGACTCATCCCTATAACATGATGTTTTGTTCCCTCTCCCAGCCAAGATAATTCAGGACGCTCAACCATAAAGAATTGCAACATGTATCACTCGCATTACGGCAAGAAACAACATCATATGGCTTACCCTATATTTAGTTAGACCTCTACTAAATACCTCCTCCACTATTTACTTAACTATTTTTAATAAACCTGATTTTCTTTAGTTTTACCAAGTATTCTGGTAACCTCTGCACGAATTTTACTTCGAGCTCTAAATAATTAGTGAGGATTAATGAGTAGTACTAAGGATAGATATAGTATTGAAAATACCGATTATACCGTCGGTCAAGACAACGTTCAGAAATGGGGGTTTGACGTACATAACCCTGTTTTTGGAGCCAGCGCGGGCCTGATCATTGTCTTTCTTGTCGCCCTTCTTATCGCCGATCCCACCGTTGCAAAATCCACTATTGATGGCGTAAAGCTGCAAATCATCGAGTCTTTTGACACGCTGTTTATGTGGTCTGGAAATGTATTCCTAATTTTCTGTATTGGCCTAGTTTTATCACCTTATGGCAAAATTCGCATTGGTGGTGTCGATGCCAAACCTGAGCATTCCAACCTTTCGTGGATTGCCATGCTGTTCGCTGCGGGTATGGGTATCGGCTTAATGTTCTGGGGCGTTGCAGAACCTGTTGCTTACTTCACTGGTTGGTTTGAAACTCCGCTGGGTGTCGAGCCATACACTGAAGAAGCAGCTAAAGTGGCACTCGGTGCAACCATGTTCCACTGGGGTCTTCACCCTTGGGCAATTTACGCAGTCGTAGCTCTGGCAATGGCCTTCTTTGCCTTCAATAAAGGCCTACCTTTATCGATCCGTTCAGTTTTTTATCCTATTTTGGGCGACCGTACTTGGGGCTGGTTTGGTCACATCATTGATGTGCTTGCAGTTCTCGCTACCTTGTTTGGTCTCGCGACCTCACTTGGGCTTGGCGCTCAACAAGCCGCCAGTGGTATCAGCCATGTTTTTGGTATCGAGAGTGGACTCGGCCTTCAACTTGGTGTGATCGCTTTTGTTACCAGCCTAGCCATTATCTCCGTTATTCGCGGCATTGATGGCGGGGTCAAAGTACTGAGTAACACCAACTTACTTGTGGCTTTTGCGCTGCTAATGTTCGTTATCATTGCTGGTTTTGCAACGGCACTCGGCACTATTCCAACTACCATCGCCGGTTACGTTGAAAATATGCTGCCACTGAGTAACCCATATGGTCGCGAAGACGAAGCTTGGATGCATGGCTGGACCGTCTTCTACTGGGCTTGGTGGGTATCATGGTCACCATGTGTCGGTATGTTTATTGCTCGTATTTCCAAAGGCCGAACAGTAAGAGAATTCCTGACGGCCGTGATTCTGATACCAACCGCTATCACTCTTGTCTGGATGTCAGCCTTTGGGGGAATCGCAATCGAACAGGTCATCAATCAGGTTGGTGAGTTAGGTCAAAATGGCCTTACAGATATTACTTTGTCACTGTTCTATGCCTTTGACGCTATGCCGATGGGGACAGTGCTTTCTGTAATTTCTATTATATTAATCATGGTGTTCTTTATCACCTCATCTGACTCTGCTTCACTGGTTGTCGACAGCATAACTTCAGGCGGAAAAGTGGATGCACCGATTCCACAACGCATTTTCTGGGCATCAGTAGAAGGCGCTATAGCGGCAATGTTGCTTTGGATTGGTGGCACAGAAGCCATTCAAGCGCTGCAAGCAGGAACCATCTCAACTGGCTTACCATTTACTGTGATTCTGCTGACCATGTGTGTCAGTCTGTTGATGGGCATGCGCACCGAGCTGCAACATCACAAGCTCAGCTACGCTTAAGTGATACCGATACCACTCGTTTAAGTCACTTAAACAATCTTGAATCCCCACTAACTTTGTTAGTGGGGATTTTTTTATAACAAGAAAACGACAAAAGGGGCTTTACTCAGTTGTATTGGCCTTTCCGCGATCATCCTCACCATCGCGCTGAAACAACCTAGCGCCGGAACGTTAGGAACGCAGACCTAGGCTTTATTTTCTGGATGTCGCGGACAATCCTCGCAGAGTTTACGTCCGTGACACTTGTATACCAAACAACAACTGGTACGCACCAGTTTCAACTCTTCACTTTGTTCATCCACGGTCAGTGTTTTAGCCAATTTAGCTGGCAACCCACACGCATCCAACCAAAGTGAAGCCTGTTCAAGCAAATAGTCATTCGGAATATCAGGGGCAAACTTACTCAGCTTGACCAGACAACCCAGCACACCATCAGCGAACAAGTGGTTGGTAAAGCCCGGACGAATCCGCGTCCACTGGCTCATTTCTTCGCGGAAAAAAGCAAACAAGGTCTGCAGTTGAATACCAGCTTTTGCTACTAACTCCGCCTCTGTGCCATGAACATGCTCTGTAGATTCGAATTGAAAGCCTGCTACAAACTCCGACTGCACTTTTTGTCCAATACGAGTGAGATCAGGCAAACCATGCAACGCATAGATCGAGATGAATGAAAGGTAAACTGGTTGCCAACAAATCAGATCCCACGTTCGGGTTAGCCAATAGGCAGAGCCAGCTTCAGGATGAGCCGCCTTAAGGCGTTCATACAAATCCTGGATATTTTCACTGCACGGATGATCGACGTGGATGATGTCTTGCTGAGGCGCATCTTCGGGGATCGGTGCAATCACACCAGCCAGATAAGGCGTTACTTGTTGCGCGTATTCGAATAGGTGATCGAAGAAAGCGTCTGAGCTCATAGTGGCGATATTTATAGAATCAAAATCAACTTGTTAGGATAGTGATAACATGAGGTTAATGCAATTGATTCTTATTACTTTGAAAAATAAGCAACTAGCCTTGCTTTGAAGAGTGCTTTGCCGGGCAAACTAGACCGCATTAGCATCATCAAGCAGTGTCGTATTGGTCATTTTCGCGATTAATCCACTGACACGCTGTCGCATCTCACGCCGATCAATAATCATATCGATGGCTCCGTGTTCTAACAGAAACTCGCTACGCTGGAAGTTCTCAGGCAGTTGTTCACGCACGGTCTGCTCTATAACTCGGCGACCAGCAAAACCAATAATCGCTCTAGGTTCACCAATATTAATATCTCCAAGCATGGCTAAGCTAGCGGACACGCCGCCAAATGTCTGGTCAGTCAGCACCGAAACATAAGGTAACCCACAACGGGACAATTGGTTGAGCGCTGCACTGGCCTTGGACATTTGCATTAAAGACATGAGTGATTCTTGCATACGGGCACCACCACAAGCAGAAAAGCACACTAATCCACAATTACCCTCAATCGCTACTTCAACCGCTTTCACAAATCGAGCGCCGACCACAGCCCCCATAGAGCCCGCCATGAAAGCAAACTCGAATGCGCATGCGACGACTGGCATCCCGCACAGAGCCCCCTTCATGGCCACCAAAGCATCGGTTTCGCCTGTCGTCTTTTGAGCAAGCGAGATACGATCTTTATATAGCTTCAGATCTTTGAAATTGAGTAAATCTTTCGGCATAAGATCACTGGCAATTTCCTCTCGATTCTCCTTATCCAAGAAGCTGTCTAATCGGTGACGCGCCTTCATTCTCATATGATGATCGCACTTTGGGCAAACCTCTAGGTTCTCTTCTAACGCCAAACGATAGAGGATTTGCTCACAAGAAGAGCATTTGGTCCAGATGCCTTCTGGGATCGATGCTTTACGAGCACTGATTTTGTTTTTTCTATTAAAGAGGTTTTCTAACCAATCCATGAGAGCCCTTTCAATAACTTGCAGAGCCAACATTGTATAAGCCAGTTATTGGTAATAAAGTGGGTAAAATGGGTTTTATAATCCAATATTTTGGGATAAATATGTTAGATAGAATTGACCAACAATGGCTCAAAAGTTTTCACTGTGTTTACGAAAACAACAGTTTCAAAAGAGCGGCAGAATTTCTCGATCTACCAACCTCCAATGTCAGTCGCCATATCGCTTTACTGGAGGAGCGCCTTGATGTTCGACTGTTTGACCGGACAACACGCAGAATCAACCCAACAGATGCAGGGGAGCACCTTTACGTCAGAACTCAATCTCTTTTAGACAAACTCAATGACGCCCTCGAAGAAGTGACCCAGCACTCTCATGAAGTTAAAGGACAGCTAAAAGTGCTGATGCCAGACTCACCCGTCTTAGCCCAAGCGGTCGTTTCATTCTGTCTGGAGCACCCTTCAATTTCATTATGCTGTGACACAAGCATTAATCCAAAGGACGATCCATTAGATGGGTTTGATATTGTTATCAGTTTTCACCGTGGCAAACTCGATGACTACAACTGGGTAGCTAAAGAGATCATGCGATGGCCCAGTGCTGTTGTTGCCTCTCCCAAATGGCTACAAACCCACCCAACTCCGTATCAAATTACCGACCTCAACTATATTCCCTGCATCACCAGTTACACAATTTTAAATGGCAGCCCATGGGTGTTTAGAAGCGCTGAGGGCGAGTTAGTGACTCAAAAGGTCAGTTCCACCTTCAAGGTCAACAGTGGCTATCTCGCCAAAACAGCAGCATTAGCTGGACTCGGCGCAGCCCTATTGCCAATTGAGAGTTGTCGACATGAGTTAGCGACTGGTGAGCTGGCCATGATAGACATGGAGCATCAGCCTGCAGACTTGGTTTTGTATGCTTTTTACGCGTCTAGAAAACATTTAGCCAAAAAGATCCCGATGTTTATTCAACATCTGAAAAATCAGTCAAGAGAAGAAACTTCTATCTAAATAAGGCATAAGAGCATTTCACCTGTGGATTGTGTATTCCTAATAAATATCTCAATATTTCAGTGGCTTTTTTGGTTTTCAATTATTAATCTTAGTAATGTAATTAGGGATTAGGCTCTGTTGTAATCAATTATTTATAGTCATAATTGCCCCCTTCTTTATAAACATTTGCATGCAGGTAACCCTGCCATGTGGTAGCAAATAAACGTAGTAGAGTTTGATGAAAAAAACTGGTTTTACATTAATCGAGTTGGTCGTTGTCGTGGTTATTTTAGGTATTCTTGCTGTCGTGGCAGCGCCTAGATTTCTTAACCTTCAATCCTCTGCTCGTGAAGCCACATTGGAAGGTATTGCCAACGCAATGGAAGGCGTGATTAATCAGGTTAGTGCGAAAGCCTACATTAACGGATTAACACCAAGTACGTCTAATCCGGGAAATCAACAGGATTATGTGTTGGATTTTGGTATCGGTACCGTTGAGGTCGATTGGGGAGCACTGTGCCCTGAAAGTGAAGGGGAATCAGGTGACGCATTGACCATGCTTGATTTTATAACTCTTGGCACAAGCGATGACCTCACAACAGCCATCGGTAATCGGCATACTGTGATTGGTTTTGAACACTCTTTTTCTGAGACTGAACTTAACAGTAGCAACATCACCACTCTGCCGCCGGGTTGCTATGTCATCTATGATTCCTTTGGAGGAAGGTCTTCTAGCACTTGTCCAGCTGAGGGCTGTGTCTGTACCGTACGGGTTGAAAATACCAACTGTTAAATCAAAGTTCGTCCTCTCTGCCAAGCAAATCCGTTTTGCTTACTTTCAGCACAAAAAAGCCCGGTCATGCCGCAACGTAGTTCACTTAAGCGCTGCTGCGTGCGATTAACCGGATAGCGGGTCTTTGATATTTTTACCGCCCTAGGCCGATTTGGCTTAGGGCGTTTGTCTATAAAAAAGACAGGTAAGTCACCACATAAGCTCTTCAGGCGCTTAGGTGTATTCTCTGGTCATATTTCTTTGCTCATTACTTTCAACTGACTGGCTATGAACTGACAAACGTATTTGAAGCTGATTTCATTCGGCGAACGACCGTGTTCAACAGCAGCTTGACTGGCCTCTCTTCTTACCAAATTATACCCAAGTAACGGCCCCCATAGTTCTTGGTCAACAAGGTCTACGGTCTTACTTCTCAGCACTAAAGCGTTGTGTTATTGAGCTTTTTATGTCTCTATAACCAAGCTCTATCTCCCACCTCTCATGGTATAGCTCAGATACCTGGTCGCGAGGCAGCGAGGTAAACACGGTTTTGGCCTTCCCTCAGCACAGACGTTCATTCGTCTTGCAACTTCAGCGATAGGTCCGTTGCGGAAGAATGCCATTCCAACGATGAGCCAAAGGACCAAGTCACCGAGTAATCGACGTCGACGAATCGTTGCTTTATCTGAGAGCACAGCGGCTTTGGACACAACGGACCCATTATGACGCAATTTTCCCATCTCGGCTGGTCGTTGAACGAGGATAACTTCAAGCTTTCTAATGATTTAGATAAGACAATACTCATTGCCGAAGTAAAGATACAGTGAGGCCAAATTAATAGGAAATCCCATCACCTGTTGAAAAAGTTAAATCTAAAGGGGTATGACATTGAATGTCGTGGATTTTCATTGGATAACTTAGTTGAAACGATGAGCGAATATCAAGCGTAATCAACATCTCTGTTTCCCTGCTACAATGATCCGATCCCATCGCCGTGTTGTTGGTGCCTAACTTTCAGCCTTTTCGACAATGAGCCAATTTGCTACACGGGTATCAAGCAAGAAGCCCAGCATACTAAAGGGTGAATTATTGTTTAGTTAGTGCACACAATCGATGTACTATTGAGAGCCAAAAGTTGAAAAGATTGAATCACTTATGCTTAGAATAATAATCAATGCGTTTCCACTCTGGGTGGTATTGGGTTCCGTTGTCGCTTACCTGCAACCTGCGATATTTACACCACTCAAACCCCAAATCGTTCCCTTGCTGATGCTCATCATGCTGTCCATGGGCTTAACGCTAACGCTCGATGATTTTAAACGTGTCACATCCAGTGTGAAGGCGGTGACGGCCGGGCTCATTCTTCAGTTCTCCGTCATGCCACTGAGTGCTCTGTTTGTTGCTCACGCCTTTGATATGGATATGGCGCTCACCATTGGTATGGTGCTGGTAGGCAGTGTCGCAGGAGGCACCGCCTCAAATGTGATCTGTTATCTCGCCAACGGCAATGTCGCCTTATCCATCACCATGACCGCTTTTTCCACCTTGATAGGCGTGGTGATGACCCCATTTTTAGTCGATGCCCTTCTGGGCGTGAACGTCGACGTCCCCGTTGGACCAATGGTGCTCAATCTGGTGAAAATCGTCATTATCCCGATCACCATTGGGATCGCCCTCAACCACTTCTTTCGTCGTCCAGTGATGACAATAGCCCCTGTGTTGCCGCTTGTCTCGATGCTCTCGATTGTCATGGCCATCGCCATTATCGTGGCCCTTAACCATGATAAGATTGCCATCGTCGGATTGGGGATCGCGCTGGCGGTCATTTTGCACAATGCCATGGGGCTTGTTTTGGGTTACTGGGTTTGCAGAGCGCTCAAGTTTGACTATGTGACCTGTAAGACGATTGCGATCGAGGTTGGCTTACAAAATTCTGGATTGGCCACGGCATTAGCGCTCAAATTTTTCTCCCCCATCTCGGCACTGCCTGCTGCGCTCTTTTCTATCTGGCATAACTTGTCAGGTTCAATACTTGCGCATTATTGGTCACGAGATAAACGCAAGCGATCGCGCGATCTCTCCGTGTCATAGACACGCAAAAAGAGGTTAGGTCAATGCGTTGACCGTCACGTCACCATACTGAGCGCCCCACTCACGCTTTTCGCGGGCGCTCTACCATTCACTTTGCCCTGCACGCCTTTGATCATGAATGTGCGCTACGGGCGTGTTTCCAGGGGAAATACTTTTGTCACAGAATTCGTATGTCCAGGCGTTGGATTGGTTTTTGCGTCACAACATCTTAGCGAATGGCTACACGTTAACCCACCCCATCGTCTTAGACCCTTACCCTCAGAATCGTCAGTATGAAGCGCTCGCGTTCTCCATTGATGGCCAACAAATCCTGTATAGAAAGGGCCACGTTACGCCCGATAGGCCGGGGCATTTCCTCACCATCTGGAAGCGCTCTCATGGGGAGGGTCCCGAGCCGAAAAAGACGAGGCCTTTTGAGAAACCGGATTTGGATTACCTGTTTGTGGAGGTCCATGATCACCAAACCTCCAAACAAGGGATGTTTATCTTTCCCTTATCGGTGCTGCTAAAGAAAGGGGTGGTCAGGTCAGAGAAAGCGAAAGGGAAAATGGCCGTGCGAGTCTTCCCTCCCTGGACTTCGAGTCGGGGTGTGGAGAAGTCTCAAGTGTTTTCTGAGTCGGCCAAGCGAACACAGCGTTGGCAATGTGAGTACTTTGTCTGGATGGAAGAAAATGTGATCACCGATTTCGAAAAATTTGCCCGTCTCTTTGGCGCGCCTTTAAACTAGGGTGCCAAGTATCTTTCACTCAGGGCTGTTGGTGAGCGCATAGGTATCGCCGCGCTCGCTCCCTTGCCATACCTGAGGCCATCCATGAATGGCTCATCCAGAACAATCATATCCTCGACATTAGCCCTCGAGTTATTGATGACCTTGTTGCCCTTCCAATTAACACGGACGTAAAAGGCTCGCTTGTGCCCGCTTCGTCGCTCATACACGGATTGTCTTCATTCTCCTCGTAACATTTTGCGCTTCCCCTGCCTCAGACGCTTCGAATCGCCGCGCCTTGCCGCTTTCATTCAATAAACCCTTCTGCGTCACCATTTTTTGGGGACATTACTTTAATTTTATACATTTATTATGAAGGTGATTGAATAATATAAACAATTGAAACCTATGGACAAATTAATTATCACCGCCGCCGTCAACGGCGGGATCACCCCAAGAAGTAAGCAACCGGCAATACCACACACACCGAAAGAGATTGCTGACGCCGTCATCCAGTGCAGCCAAGCTGGTGCTAGCGTCGCCCACATTCACGCTCGGGATGACGCTGGTCGGCCCTCCTACGACCAAGCTGTGTGGCGCGAGATCATAGAGCGAATCCGCGAACGTTCCGACATCCTTCTTAACCTCAGCACTTCGGGCCTAAACCTGCCAAAAAATAGCCCGGAAGAGGAGGCTTGGAACCACCTCGAGTACCGTCCAGAGATCGCCTCTTTCAACTGTGGCTCGGTCAATCACGGTGATAAGCCTTTCATCAACAGCCCCGCGCTCGCCAAAAAACTTGCACAGGCACTTAAAGCCAATCAGGTCATGCCGGAAATAGAGATCTACCATTCCGGTGTCATTCACGAAGCCGTCACGCTCCAGCAACAAGGCTACCTTGGTGAAAGGCTGGTGTTTGCCTTTGCGATGGGCATTCACGGTGGGGTCCGCCCAACCTGTAAAGATCTGCTGCACCTAGTGGACAGTCTGCCCGCCAACAGTTTGTGGTCAGCCATCGGCATCGGTCAGGCGCAATTGCCGCTCAACACTTACTCGATTTTACTCGGGGGTCATGTGCGCACCGGACTCGAGGACAACATCTATTACCGAAAAGGTGAGCTCGCCACCAGCAATGCCCAGTTAGTCGATCGTGTCGTCCGACTGTCTCATGAGCTGGGCAGAGACGTAGCCACCGTGAACGAAGCCAGAGCCCTGTTAGGCCTCAGCCGTCCCCCCCCCCAAGCCAACCCTATCGCAGCGGCGACAATATAACCCCTCAAGACAAGGAATAACGACTGTGTTACCTCTTCAAACTGACATTCACCCATATACAATGAGCATGAAAGGCGCACCGCTGGGTGACGACAATCCTGTAGTGATCCTTTTACATGGTCGCCGACAAACCGCCGACGACATGGCGAGCTTGATTGACAAACTGGCTATCCCAGATGCCACCTACTGCCTGCCAAGAGCCCCAGAGGCAACCTGGTATCCACGTGGATTCACTCGCGAGCTGGACGACAACCAGCCCCAGTTAGATCAGGGGCTGAAAGTCATCGACCAGATCCTTCAAGCCCTCCTCTCACAAGGGGTCGACCGCCAGCGGATCTGGCTCATGGGCTTCTCTCAAGGTGGGTGTATGGCCGCCGAGTTCGTCCGACGCGCATTGCAACCACTGGGCGGTGTCATTGTGTTCACCGGCGGCCTGTTCGGTCCTCAGTGCCCAGTGGCCCCCGTTCAAAAAGCGGTGTTTGAAGGCATGCCTTTGTGGCTATCAGGAAGTCACACTGATACCTGGGTGCCCGCCAAGCGCATCACGCAAACGGCCGCCTACTTTGACCAGCTCGGGGCACACGTCCATCTTGAGATTGCTGCCGAGCGCGAGCATCACGTGAGTCAATCGGAAATCGAACAGGCCAGAACCTTGTTAGCCGCTTGCTACGCGCCTACGCATGAGGAGGCCGCCCATGTCTAACGCCTATCTGTGTGACTTCGTCAGAACCCCCATTGGCCGATATGCTGGCGCCCTATCTTCGATCCGAGCGGATGATCTGGCAGCGATACCGTTAAAAGCCCTGACAGAGCGTCATACCACGGTCGATTGGCGTCGCGTCGACGATGTCATTTTAGGTTGTGCCAATCAAGCGGGCGAAGACAACCGCAACGTGGCACGGATGAGTTTGCTGCTCGCCGGACTGGATACTGACGTACCGGGCTCCACCGTCAACCGGCTGTGTGCCTCTGGCATGGAAGCCGTGTCCATTGCCGCTCGTACCATCAAAGCGGGCGAAGCCAACCTGATCATTGCAGGAGGCGTCGAGTCGATGTCACGGGCGCCTTACGTGATGGGCAAACCCGACGCTCCGTTTGCTCGCAATACGGAACTCTATGACACCACTATGGGCTGGAGGTTTATCAACGCGAGGCTGGAGTCGCAATACGGGGCCTGTTCAATGCCTGAAACGGCAGAAAACCTCGCGGTCAAATTTGGTATCAGCCGACACGATCAGGATGTGTTTGCCCACAGGAGCCAGACCAAATACGTGGCGGCGCAAGAGCGCGGCTTTTTCCGCCATGAAATCGTTCCAGTCGAGGTGGCGCGTCGGCGTCAGGACCCGTTGGTGGTCGACACTGACGAACATCCTAGGCTATCAAGTCTCGAAACCTTGGCCAAATTGAAGCCCGTGGTACAAGCGCAAGGTACGGTCACAGCGGGAAACGCATCGGGCATTAACGACGGGGCAGCGGCACTGTTATTAGCATCAGAGTCGGCATTGGGCGATCACCAACTGGTGCCGAAAGCGCGCATCGTCGCGACAGCCTGCGCGGGCGTTGAGCCCAGCCTCATGGGGTTTGGTCCCACACCCGCGATAAAAAAGGTGCTGGAACTGACTCGACTGTCACTGGATCAGATGGACGTGATTGAGCTCAATGAAGCCTTCGCCTCTCAAGTGCTCTCCGTGGTCAACCACTTAGGCATTGTCCCCGACGACCCGCGCCTTAATCCCAATGGTGGCGCAATTGCACTCGGGCATCCTCTAGGCATGAGCGGGACCCGAGTGATCGGAACCGCGATGAATCAGTTGACCTTACAACAGGGAAGGTATGCCTTGTGTAGCCTGTGCGTTGGCGTTGGCCAAGGCATGGCCATGATCATCGAGCGCGTCTGACTCATGCTCTTCTTCAGGCGACGTCTCGCCTCATCGCCTTTCGTCGCCTTTTTTCATTACCCCCACACTTAGGAGTCACCTCTGTGGAATCTTCCTCTATTCCTTCCCCACAACTGGGGATCACCCAACGTCTTCGCCGTTTACGCACCACCCCCATCATGCGCACTATGGTTCGTGAGCATGACGTGCAGTTGCACGATTTAATCTATCCACTCTTTGTGGAAGAGGCCCTCGCATCACCGGTGCCCATCGCTGGCTTGCCCGGGTTGACGCGGATCCCGGAGTTTCAACTGACCGATGAAATCCGTACACTGAATGCGTTGGGGATCCGCGCCGTCATGCCATTTGGGGTAAGCCACAACAAAGACGACATCGGCAGTGATACGTGGCATCAAGACGGTTTGCTCAGTCGCATGATTCGCACGATTAAATCAACATGCCCACACATGATGGTGATCCCTGATATCTGTTTCTGTGAGTACACTACACACGGCCATTGTGGGGCCCTCTCCGAGCATGACGTGGACAATGACCAAACGGTGACGAACTTAGTCAAACAGTGCATTAATGCCGCCGAGGCTGGGGCCGATATGCTCGCCCCCTCCTCCATGATGGATGGTCAGGTCGGAGCGATCCGCCAAGGGTTGGATGACGCTGGGTTTACTAAGGTGGCGATCCTCGCGCACAGCGCCAAATTTGCCTCAGCGTTTTACGGCCCATTTCGCCAAGCGGTAGAGTGTGAGCTTGAGGGCGATAGGCGCACGTATCAACTTGACTACGCCAACGGGCGTCAAGCCCTCAGCGAAGCCTTACTCGATGAGCAAGAAGGCGCCGACATCCTGATGGTCAAACCCGGAACGCCTTACCTTGACGTCTTAGCTCAGTTGCGTACTCAAACACGGCTTCCTCTGGCGGTCTATCAGGTCAGTGGAGAATACGCGGCCATTAAATGCTCGGCGCAAATGGGGATCGTCAATGAGCAGGAAGCCGTATTAGAAACCCTTACCGGTTTTAAACGAGCTGGCGCGGATCTCATCGTCACCTACTTTGCTAAACAGTTCGCGATCTGGCAGCAAGCCGCCCCCGATACCATGCCAATCGTGGAGTAAAGCATGAGCTTAAAAGATTACACCTTATGTGTGCTCATCATGGCGATCTGGGGAGTGAATTTTTCTGTCGTCAAACTGGGGTTGGAAGCGCTGGATCCCATGTTGCTGACCGCATTGCGCTTTGCGTTGGCAGCGATCCCGGCGGTCTTTTTTGTCAAGAAGCCTGACGTCCACTGGGGATACCTCGCGGCGTATGGCCTGACGGTTGCAGTGGGGGTTTGGGGGCTGTCCACTTGGGCCATTGGTGAGGGCTTATCCCCAGGTATGGCAGCCTTACTGATCCAAACCAACGTGGTGTTCGGCTTGGGGCTGGGCTGGTGGTTACTCAAAGAGTCGGTAAGCCCTCGACGCTCACTCGGTGCCGCAATCGCCTTATGTGGCTTGACGCTCAGTCTGACGGTCACTGACGGCTCTGTCACCGCTTCGGGGGTGGGACTGATCCTGGTGGCGGCCTTATGTTGGTCGCTGTCTGGGGTGATACTTAAGCGATCCCAAACGAAACAGGTATTCGCCTTCAGTGTATGGTCGATGCTGTTTGCGCCCCTGCCGCTGTGTCTCCTCTCCTATCTTCAGGTCGGCGCTCAGGGGTTTGACGCCTTGATAGGGCACATGACACTGTCAGGGGCCTTTTCCATTGTGTATCAGGCGTATTTCACCACCTTATTTGGCTACTGGATCTGGAATAAGTTGGTGATGTCTTACCATTTGTCACACGTTGCGCCGTTTACACTTCTGGTCCCCATTTTTGCCTTGTTGGGCTCAAGTGTTTGGTTTCATGAAGGGATTACCACCCAAAAAGTGGTAAGCTGTGCTCTGATTGCCTTAGGGCTGTTGATTGGCAGTTTGCCTGCCACCAAGTTCACCACGCTCGCTCTACGTCTGAGAAAAGCGTAAGCCGACGCGTACAAAAAAGGAAGGTGCGTATCTTCACTCATCGTCAACCGTGCGTTCAGACCGCACGTCAGTTCATGAATCGCATTTGGAATGATAAAGTCACAGCGGCCGTGACCGATGTGATGACCTCCCACACCGTGATCGAAAGTCCGCTGCAACTGTCGGTCGGCTCCGATTCGTTTTGTGAGACGCTCAGAGTGTGGCAGCGCGCCTTTCCCACGCTTGAATACAAGGAAAACCGGGTGGCCACTCGGCATAACAACATCGTGATAGAATGGAGCGCTAAAGGCACACATCTGGGGGAGTTTTTAGGGGTGTCCGCAACAGGCAAAGATGTCATTTATCAAGGCCAATCCCAATTGACTTTCGTCAACGATAAAGTCAGTCACTATGCTTCTATAGTGGACACACAAGGCCTACTCAGCCAGCTCATAGGCCGCGATGCATCGAGCTCTGAACCAATTAAGCCCAGCGGCGCATCGGAAGAATTGTATGCAATCATCCCGCAATTACTTTCCCCTTTTTTAACTCGCCGCCAAGTCGAATGCTTGTCGCTCTCGACCCTGAGTTTGTCTGTCAAAGAAGTGGCCTCGACGCTGAGAATCAAAGACAGTTCCGTGCAAACCCACCTCAAGCGCGCCTTCGAGTTGCTCAACGTCAGCAACAAAAAAATGTTCATGGCCTACATCTGTGACAACAACACGATAGAGCTGCTGATCAGAATGGGGCTCTACCTCAAGCAAGGTGTTTAGCGCCCTTAGTCGTCAGCGGTGCTAAAGGGACATACGAACATTTTTCTTCGGTCCCTCATTGGGATCAGGGTACGCCTACTGTGCCTTTCTTTCGACTCACTTTCGGCGCCCCGACGGCCATCCAAAGCATCCCCACGAGGATCGCGACCGAGATCATCACCTGCCACCAAGGATTCAGACCCTTCACCTCTTGGGATGGTTCACCCAAGCATAGCGCGAGCCCGAGGCAGGCGAACCACGCGAAGAGGTAGAGCGGCTGGAGCAATTGCAGCGTGCCATACAAACACAGTACCAGCAGCAGCGCCCATAACCGCTTGGATTCAGTGGAGCGATTTTGGCTGGCATACCGAAGGTGATAAAGGACCATATCACTGGGTGATCGACGTCGACGAATCGTTGCTTTATCTGAGAGCACAGCGGCTTTGGCTACCCACTTATCGGGAATGTGTTCAGAAAAGGTGGTGAGTTGGGCGACATCAACAGGGTTTTCTTCGAGGAAGTCGGCAAAGAAGTTTTGAATAGACATAAAAATCGGAAACCTATAAACAGGTTTCCGATTGTCTCTCATCAGAAGGATCGGTCAACCGATCCTTATCTGATCTACATTGCGGTCATGCCGGGCAAAACAGAGAGAAAAATCCCTAAGACTTATCGTCTTAAAGCAATAAGAACAAGAAAGCAGAAATCAGAACACCCGCACCCAAGACAAATGGATACGCATGACGACTGATATCCTTTGCCATTTCGGGTTGCTCTTCTTCTACTTCCGGTTCAGGGGCTGCTTCTGTTGACACGTCTTCTTCAGCGCCAAACAGCTGCATGACTTCTTTACTCGATTTCGCTGCCACCAACTGGTCACGGAAATCGTCATCCACTAGAGAGGAAGTGAGTGTAGTCAGCACTTCCATATGTGTTGAGCCAGCTTCCGCTGGCGGAATGGCGAGCAAAAAGATCATGGTCACAGGCTCATCGCCATCCAGACCTTTCCACATCATTTCATCTTTAACGAATGCACAGGCAAATACAGGTTCCGTGACCGCAGCAGATTTACCATGCGGCACGGCAAGATATTCACCCAGTGCTGTCGGTCCCTCGTCTTCACGCTTCAATACCGCTTCTAGAAACTGACTCTTATCCGTCAGTTTTCCTTCTTGCTCGATTTTGTCTGTCAGAGCATGAATAGCAGCGATTCGATCATCAAACGTCGCATCAAGCATGATCAGATTTTCAGAGGTGAGGTTCGCAAGTTTCATAGTGTGGCTCCTATTGCTCTGTCAGCCAGACAAATTGATACGGATTAAGAGTAAACTGTTTATCAAAGCTCTGGTCGCTGACCAGATCCTTACCACCAGCATCCAACGTGACGGATTGCGTCTGCTGAGACAAGTTGACGACGAAGCGGATCGCCTTGTCACCTTCACCACGCTGTAAGCCAAACAGGCCATCACCCAGCTCTAATACCTGCTGAGATGAACTTGGTGAGAAAGCAGATTGCTGCTGGCGTACGTTGAGCAAGCGTACCATTTCACTGTAGACGCTATTGCGCAGTGAACCTTGCTCAGCCAACTCGGCTTCGAGCGATTCGACCGAGAACTTTTTGCGGTTGATACGACGATTGATGCCAGACTCTTCCATTCCGGCCACATCGTTCTCACTGCCAAGGAAGCTGTGGTAGTAGACCGCAGGCACACCAATAAAAGAGAGCAAAATTGACTGCGCTGCGAGAAACTTCGCCGCTTTCGTCTGTGTGTCATCTTCAGGCTCAGTAATGGCACTCAAATAGTTAATGTTGAGCTCGTACGGTGACTGAGTACCATCCCCATTGTTCTTGTAGTTGACTCGACCACCCTTACGCTCAACCTGCTGACACATCATGTGGCGATCGTCGTCGCTAAGAATACCTTCCGTCGGACGTACACCAATACCATCATGGCTGGCAAGGAAGTTAAAGTAAGTCGTTTTGCTTCCAGCTCGCAACGATGCCATGGCTTCGCTTGTTAGTCCCTTCGCCCATTCGGTCAACACACTGCTGTTCTGGCTTAGGAAAGCATGCAGCGTTAAAGGTGGCAGTGGGAACTGGTAAACTATATGAGCTTCATCACCCTGACCAAAGTAAGAGATATTCTCTTTATGCGGCACATTGGTTTCTGTAATCAACAAAGAGCCCGGCATAACGTCATCGAGAACGATACGCCATAGCTTGATGATTTCATGGGCTTCCTCAAGATGAATACAAGTTGTATTAAGCACTTTCCAGATAAAGCCGATGGCATCAAGACGAATAGAACGACCACCGTTCGCTGCATACATCAGCAAAATATCGATGCTTTCCAACAGCACTTTCGGGCTTTTAAAGTTAATGTCGATCTGATCGTCTGAGAAGGTTGTCCAGACATGTGTCGTCTCACCCGAAGCCTTGGTAAACGGCGTCAGGAGCGGTAGTGCGCGGGGACGCGTAACGCTCGAATAATCAAGGCTCGGATCAGACTCTACAAAATAATCCTGATAAGCCTCATCGCCCGCGAGATAGCGCTGGAACCAGTCACTGCTCTTAGAGATGTGGTTAATCACGCAGTCGTACATCAAGTCAAAATGTTCCGCCAGCTCATTCAGCTCTTTCCAGTCACCCAAGTTCGGGTCAACCTTGCGGTAATCCACTACGCTGAAGCCGTCATCCGAAGTGTATGGGAACATAGGTAGAATATGAATATTGCTGATCGCGCCACGCAGATACTTATCAGCAAAGTACTTCATGGTATTGAGCGTCGGCTCTCCTTCACGGCGAATACTGTCACCGTAAGTGATCAGGTACGCCGTCGACTCGTCGACCCAGTCCTGATAAGACGGCGCGTGACCACGCCACTTATCAACCAGTGCCAAAATGTCCTGTGTCAGTGATGGTGCCAGCTCTTCATCGTACAGCTTGGCAACTTTATTAAAAATCTTCTCTTTCATTGTGATTCCAACCTGTTAAATCTTGAAACTAACCCGCAAGTCAATGGCATTGTTTGGTTTGACTATCCAATTCTGCTCGACACTCTGCTCTCGGTGATTGACACGCTCAACATCAGCGAAATGAGCGAACGCGGTGACATCGAGTTGCTGTTCACTGTCCGTCGCATTAAATAGGCGCACAATGACCGCATTGTCTTGATAGAATGAATGGCCAACGCTGGATAAAACCAACGGCTGGTTCAGTTCAAACAGGCTGAACTTTTTCTCGGCTTCACGGCTGTCAAATCGAACCTGAAAACGTTCGAGACGATTCTCAAAGCTGTTAAGCGACTGTTTCTGGTAGCTGAATGGGCTATCAAGATATTCACTTTCCAGCTCTCGGATTGTCTGATGCTCAGCGTTGTCTGCCAAAGCAATAGCAAAGCTGAACTGCATGGATTTTTGCAACTGAGCATCTGGCGTGTACACCACGGTGTTGTTGATGCCAGAGGCGCGACCAGGTCGCCATAACAGGTCATCTTTACCGAGCTTGCCTGTTGCCTTAAACAAGGTCAGAGCAATCAAGTCACTGGTATCACCTTTCAGGATCTGGAACTCTTTCAAACCACGACCATTAATAATCAGGGCTCGATCCTCTGCCGCTACAGCAACCGCGCCATCGGTGGTTTCAATATCTACCGGACATTCGCGGAAGCTGTCACGCCAGCCATCAACATTTGGTGCCACCGGACGAGTCATCAACGCAAATGGCTGAGTGCTGATGGATGTATCGATCTGAACATCTGAATTAATCAAAACGCGCACACGGTGATCATCAACCTGATTAAGCGTATCGATCTCTACTTCCAGCGATTGTTTACCTTGAGTAAGCGTCAAGCGAACGATAAATTCCGCTAGAACAGATTTTTCACCGTTCTGGCGAGCTTCTAGGTTTTCCGGAAGCTCAAGACTTGCTTTCAGGATCATCGACTGCTGGCTTTCGCCCACATGAGATTCAACCCAGCTTAGTTCACTAGTGTACAGTGGCGTATCGCCTTCCAGTGGTGAGAAGTCATAAGAATCTCCGTCATCGGCCTGCTCTTCAAAGCGGATAAGCTGCTCAATAATACGCTCTGAACGTTTATCTTTAAGCTTAAGCTGACCATTCTCTAACCAAAGCGCCAGTTGGCTATTTTCAATCTGAGTTACAGAAGATACCTGCACTTGGGTATCGCAATCTGTTTCCACTACCTGAAATACCTGATAACCCATTGCTGGTAGATCTGCCACATCAACATTGAGCTCAAATCGGTAGTAAGGAGGAACAGGCACTTCTTTTTCGCCATCCTTAGTCACTTCGATGACCTTACCACCATCCAGTGTTTCACGAGTGACTACTTCACTGCTAAGGATTTTCTCGCCATCACTTAGCGCGATGGATTCATACTTGGAAAACGCAACAACACGGGTAATGCCGCTAAATGGCGTCGTCTGACCGTTGAAGATCATCACTTCCGAATCATCACAGGCATTGGTGGCAATTTCTTTGACCACCAAGTTGTACAAGCCATGACAGATTTCTTCCGCCTGCTTAAGACGGTGCATGATATCAGCGTTGGTCGCATCGCTATTACAACCACCCATGCTATCGTGCGCGTGACACTCAAGGATCTTCTTCCATGCCAAGTCCACCAGCTCAGTGTGCACCGTCATGCCCTGTGCTTTAGCGATAGCAATCACCACTTCCAGCTTCTTGAGCAAGAACTGCTCGATCTCAAAGTTAAGCTTTTTGATGTCGTAACGCACAGAACCTATGGTCTTGTGAATACGTGTGTAGCGCGGTGTTTTGAACTCACCATAGTAAGTCTCAAACCCTTCACTATTGCGGCGTAGGAAATCGACGAAGTTTTCCATCGAAGAGATAGAATACACATCGCCAGATGGAGAACGCTCAGACGCTGCCGCTAACGTGGCTGGCAAATTCGGGTCGATATTGACTTGGTCGCCACCCGATGGAATCAATACTTCATCAAGGCCTGACAACGACTTGATCTTCTCAATCATTGGGAAGATTTTCTTATCCAGATGCTCAGCATCCGGCACGATGTTCTTCGCTGCACCGTAACCATGAACTAGGTTGTAAGCGTATATCTCATCGCCACCGTGAGATTGCCACATGAAATGGGATTTGCTGACATGTTGGTCATAATCAATACCGCGCCAGAAGACGATGTTGTCGATACCCATACCGCGGAATAGCGTTGGCATTTGCGCGTTATGACCAAATGTGTCAGGCAGGTAGCCGACTTTCATGCTGTGGCCCAACTCTTCTGCGATGTGCATGCCGTATTTCAGGTTACGGATGATGGACTCACCCGCTACGTTGTAGGTATCGGTCTGGGTGTACCAAGGGCCAATGAAGAGCTTTTTGTCTGCCACCAGCTGTGCCATACGCTCACGCATATGCGGCAGAACCTTCAGATAATCTTCAACAATCGCAGACTGACCATCAAGGTGATAGCATCTGTAATCCGCCTGACTTTCCAAAGTTTCAATCACTTTGGTGAAGTTGTAAGTCGCTAAAACGTCACTGTCTTGCTGAGTAAAATACCACTCACGATCCCAGTGAGTATGTGGAATGACATGTACTTTAGTCATGGGCGTTTCTCTAATCTAAATTCTGATTCTTGTTACCAGAGGCTCAATTTTGCAGAGCAGAGCCTCTGGTAAGTGACGTGTTAGGCGTTAGCGCTTTGCGGCTTGGTACACAGCAGTAGTGCTACTCCGATAAATAGTGAGCCAGCGAAGACGGAAATGGTGTAGCTGATTGGGTCTGAAGATAGGAACCAACCCCATACAGCTGGTAATGGCAGGCTTTGCCATACATCGAGTACAACCGCGAGCTGTGTGCCGATAATAGAACCCAGAATCATGATTGGAATCATCTTCGGATTCTTCAGAATGAATGGGATTGCGCCTTCTGAAATACCGATCATACCTAGCATCAGTGAGGTTTTACCCACCGTCTGCTCTTCGGAGGTAAAGACACGTTTGCGGAACTTGCCATCAAGAATCGCTGCCAGACCAACACCAATCGGCGGAATAACGATACCCAACTCACGAGCAATCAAGTCAAAGCCTTCGCCCATGCCATTCAGACCAAGTGCCACCGAGCCAGCCGCTTTGTTGATCGGACCACCAAGGTCAAACGCAGTACCCGCAGCAATCACCATTGAATAGATACCGCGACCTGCATCACCTGCCTGAGTGAACAGTTCAATCATCGCAATGTTCAAAGCGCCAAAGAATGGGTTGATCACGTATTCCATGGTCAGCACCATCACGACACCTGTGACGGCTGGAACCAACAGCATGGTCTTGAGCGTGGTCAGCTCTGACTTCACCTTGATCACATCATTGAGGTAACGAACCAGATAACCGACAAGGAAACCAATCGCAATCGCGCCAAAGAAGCCCGATGGGGCCCAGCCTTCAAGATCAAAGAAGCGCTTGTAGACCTCATCACTCATGATGCCGCCGATAAAGGCTGGAATAAGAGCTGGTTTACCCGCAATCGAATACGCCAGATACGCAGCAAAGATTGGGTACATAAACTTGATGGTCATAAAACCAAGCTTATCGAGCGTTTCGATTGGCGTGCCGGAGATATCGACAAACTCACCCGTGATCTTCGCGACTGCCATTAACAGGCCGCCAAGTACCACCACTGGCAACATGTAGCTGATGCCCGTCATGATGTGGCCGATCGCCACCTGATACGCGGAGCGTTTTTCTTCTGCTACTTCGATATCTGCGTCAGACTTCTCTTTACCGCGTAGGAAGACGGTTGGCAGGAGTTCATCTACGCGCTTAATCAATTCTTGAGTACGAACTTTCAGCGGGTTGGCATTATCAAAACGTTCCATGTCCATGATGGGTACATCGACAGCCAGAACAACGCCGTCTGCTGTCGCAATGTCATGCGCCGTCAGCTTGTTCTTAACACCATCACTGCCCTGGGTTTCCACTTTGACTTCGTAGCCCTGCTTCTCAGCCCATGCCTGAATTTTTTTCGCTGCCATAAATGTGTGTGCAATGCCGGTAGGGCAAGCGGTCACTGCAACGAGTTTTTTCTTACTCATGGTTGTTCACCGTATTCTTATCAACTCCGCCAAGTATATTTAGCGTCCACGTACCAAGGTACAGTTTCCTGATACAACCCACGTATGACGATACTTTTGTGATAGCAATCAAGGAAAATATTTGCCAGTTAGCGCCTAATAATGACAATTTCATTACTAAAATTGTATGCGATGAATACATTTAAGGGCATTGAGCGTGTCATCTATGAGTACTTGATCAGCCACGCGAGTGAGCTGGCCGAGATCTCTGCGAAAACCATTGCGAACAAAGCACTCACAACGACGACCTCAGTCAATCGTGTGTGTAAAAAGATGGGCTACGCCAGTTACACTGAGCTCAGGTACAAGCTTGCCGCTGATCTGAAAAAGCAGACGCAATCTGTTATTGAAGAAGATGACCAAATTCAACGCATCGAAAAAATCGCTCACTCATTAAATCATTCGCCTGTGGTGTATCTCTATTCCCGTGGTGCCTCGATTGTTAGTGTCTCTTACCTTTCCCGATTTCTATCCTTGGCGAATGTTCCTCACTTAGTGATCACAGATATCCACCAATTGGCCCGTGCCGAAAGTGGTACGGTTATGTTGATCAGTAAATCGGGAGAAACGCAGTCTGTGGTGGATATGGCCCACAATGCGAAACGCAAAGGCTTGAAGGTATTCGCGATCAGCCATACAGGGTCAACACTCGCGGGGATTGCCAGCACCAACTTAGATCTTGCTGAGCAAGTCGATGGTATCTCACCATACAGTCGCGAATCGCAAATCCATATTCTTGAATTGGTCGATGCCATTGGCCGCGAGCTACTAACGCGCTAGTCTACCGCCGCATAACACCCTCCCCTAATTCGCAGCTGTTGGTTTTCCCTGCCTGAAACCAGACGCATCGCATTAATCCTTGCCAAGTAATTATGGATACTTATTTCCATAATGATTGGAAGTTTTCGCTATTTTTCCCCCTTCTTTAATGTTGTTAATCTACGCCCATCGACATTGTTCATATCGAAGTCTTCGAGTTTTTGAGCTTGTTCGTTTACTTGAAATAAGGGTTCAACATCGTCCGAGCGGTTCGTGAGACCTAATGCAATTATTTAAATTCAACTAGGAGCCAACATGACTCACCCAATCATCAAAGATCTAAACACTCGTTACACAGCAAAAAAATACGACGCAAGTAAGCGTATCTCTGCTGAAGATATGGAAGTCATTAAAGAAGCGATTCGTTTATCTGCTTCTTCTATCAACTCACAACCTTGGAAGTTCATCGTTCTTGAGAGTGACGAAGCAAAACAACGTTTCCACAACACGTTTGCCAACATGCACCAGTTCAACCAACCGCATGCCAAAGAAGCGTCTCATACGATTTTGTTTGCTCACAACCCTCGCTTTACCAAAGACAACTACAAAAAAGTGGTCGATGCAGAAGTGACCTCAGGCCACCTCCCAGCGGAGCGATACAATGACATGTTAAACGGTGCGTTCGGCTTTGCGGAACTCAACACAGATGAGACAGGTTTCAACGGTAATTGGACAAAAGCTCAGACCTATATCGCACTGGGTAACACGCTCCACACGTTAGCGCGTATGGGCATCGCTTCTACACCAATGGAAGGGGTAGACCCAGAGCTGATCGGTGAAGAGTTCAAACAAGAACTGGAAGGCTTTGTATGTGACTTTGCGCTAGCACTGGGTTATCACAAAGACGGTGAGGATTATAACCACGGTCTGCCAAAAGCGCGCCTACCTCTAGAAGACGTCATCACGACACTATAAAGCATCAGAAAATTGACGAAAAGGTAAGCACATGAGCAAGTTAACGATTATCGCCAATATCATTGCCAAAGAAAGCCAAATTGAATTGGTTAAAGCTGAGCTAATCAAATTGATCGACAAAACACGCGCTGAAGATGGCTGCATCAACTACGATTTGCATCAAGACAACGACAACCCGGCGCATTTCGTTTTCCATGAAAACTGGGCTTCAGAAGCCGCACTGGATAAGCATCTCGCCAGCACGCATATCGCTGACTACGTCGCAGCTGTTGATGGCGCGGTAGAAACATTCACGATCAACCGTATGACGCATATTGCCTAACTATGCTATCAAGATAGAAAAGCCGCTTTGCGCGGCTTCAACACATCATCCTCATATTTAATGTCAAATAAGAGGGCACTCACTAGGCAATTAGCGCTTTCTTAATAGAGCTCGGCTCAAAGAATACTGAGTGCAAAGCACATATAGAGGTATGGTATTCATCATCATTAACAACGAATTGTACATTCACATTTCTCATCGATGAGTGGACAGCAATGGGGGTTATGCCTTTTTCCATCAACGCCAACAGCCCTTTCGTTAATGCTTCATTTGTATCAAACTGGGAGCCAATAGTTGATATCAAGGCCACCATTCGACCTTTAATATTGGCATCTGGGAAACGTTTCTCTGTCTTGTATAACACGGTATTCAATGCATCTGTGCTACCCGTCAGATAATAAGTCATTGAATTCGCATTCATCTCTTTACCTACCAATCTCACACGAGCATCTGTAATGATCTGCATTAAGTCATAGCTGACATTATCAACGCATCCCACCATGGTTTGATCGAAAAGGTGTAAAGCAAAAACTTTCTCTTTACCTGCAATAATTTCGACTTTATCCATGGTTGGACGGAAAACACCAGAGATCAGAGTGCCCGGGTGGTGAGGCTCAAATGTATTCTTAATTTGAAGCTCTATACCACTTTCGCGAAGACCAGCGGCAGCATTGGGATGAATAGCTTCCATACCCAAGTTCGCAAGTTGATCAGCCACATCGTAGTTTGTTTCCCCTAGTGGGAGCACTTTATCTGAGCCAACAACACGAGGATCAGCTGAGCTTAGGTGGTATTCTTTATGAATAACCGCAAGATCTGCTCCAGTTAATGACGCAATTCGGCTAAACGTCATTTCGCTGTAGCCACGATCATAGGTAGACATCAAGCCTTCTTTGCAAGACGCATAACCCGTGACGATAGGCAGCTCCTGAGTGACATCAATGTCTGAAAATGCTTCAAGAATACTTTCATCCAAACTAATGGGAGCCTGTGTATCCCAACCCGATAAGTCAACAAACTTTGCATTCACTCCCATGTTTTTCAGCTTGAGTGCCGTATTGTAGGCACTGTGGGCTTCACCGATTGAAGAAAGAAACTCACGAATTTGAGGGAGGTAATGACGAAGTGAAAACTGACCGTATTGGCACGTTTCCAGTATGTTAGAAATACATATCTTAGCTTCCGAAATCCGAGAACGAATGAACTTATCTGAGCGTAAGCGATTCATAGGATCAGCAAAAATATTCTCATTGGTGAGTAACATTCTTTGTTCAACACCATCAAGAGCTTGTTGCCAAGCATCGTCTCTTTTAGCAATCAATTGGTACACACCTGCTTTGCTGGTTTTTTTGCATTCGAGTAAAGCATCAGTGATACCTGCGTAAGCGGAAACAACAAATACACGGTTGTACATTTCCTCTTCGCTTTTCTTAATCAAAATATTATCTAAAACAGCATCAAACGCGGTCATTGAAGTACCGCCGATTTTCTCTACGGTATAGGTCATGTTAGGGCCTTTTAAACTGGAGGAGTGGGTAATAGCTAGGCCCACAAGCCTAGCTATTAGAGCTTCTAATCGATGAGAGGGTATACGCCATTTTCATCATGAGTCTCTTTACCTGTAATAGGAGGGTTGAATACACATGCCATCACCATCTCTTTTCCCTCATAGGCACGAAGATAGTGCTCATCGTGTTGATCTAAGATGTAAAGAGTGCCGGGCTTTATTGCATAAGTTTTACCACCAACGACTTCAATCTCTCCTTCGCCGCTCATGCAATACACCGATTCTAAATGGTTCTGATAGTGGATATGCGTTTCTGTATTTTCAAAAATCGTTGTGATGTGAAAAGAAAACCCCATGTTGTCATCTTTTAACAACATACGGACGCTTTCCCATGTCTCTGAAGCTACTCTGCGCTCACTATCTCGACATTCTTCAAGTGTACGAACAATCATCTTTTTCTCCCTAATTACGATGCTTTCTTAAATTGTTGCTGGATAACAAACTCAACAGAACGCTCAAAAATATCTAGCCCTTGTTTGAGTTCAGACTCCGTGATGGTGAGTGGGGAGAAAAATTTCACCACTTCGTCGTCAGGCCCAGCGGTTTCAATCACTAATCCATTATCAAAACAGGTCTTGACGATATCGCTGGCTAATTGACCATTGCTACACTCAATACCAATCATCATTCCTCGCCCCTTCTGTTTAACAAACATGCTAGGGTAACGAGCTAGAGTGGAGTCAATAACCTCTGACACGAGGGCAGAGCAACTTTCAATATGCTTTTCAAATGGTTCGCTATCCGACCAATAAGCCTTGAGAGCAGCGGTTGCGGTAACAAAGGCATGATTATTACCACGGAAAGTTCCGTTATGTTCCCCTGGTTTCCAAACATCTAATTCAGGCTTCATCAGTACAATAGCCATTGGTAGGCCATAACCACCAATGGACTTTGATAGCGTGACCATATCTGGCTTAATACCTGCGGATTCAAAACTAAAGAAGGTGCCGGTACGTCCACATCCCGCTTGGATATCATCGACGATTAATAAAATATCGTGCTGCGAGCAGATTTTGCTCAGACGCTGTAACCATTTGTCAGAAGCTGCGTTGAGCCCCCCCTCGCCTTGAACCGTTTCTACAAGTGCTGCGGCAGGTTTATCAAGGCCAGAAGAGTTATCATTTAACATCGTTTCAAACAATTTTAAGCCATCGATATCCGCATAGCCTTCAAAAGGGATACGCGTGACATTGTTTAAACTGACTCCCGCCCCCTGACGATGATGCTGATTACCAGTTGCTGCTAACGCACCAGACGTACAACCGTGAAAACCATTAGTAAACGCAACAATTGAGCTCCTTCCTTTTGCCTTTCTCGCTAGTTTAAGAGCAGCCTCAACAGCATTAGTGCCTGTAGGACCCGTAAATTGGACTTTGTAGTTAAGGCCTCGTGGCTCAAATATATTCTGCTTCAATGCATTAAGAAAATCTGACTTGGCCGTTGAGTGCATATCAAGCCCATGTGTAATTCCATCAGCTTCAATATAGTCAAGCAAAGCTTGTTTAAATATCGGGTTGTTGTGACCGTAGTTGAGTGACCCTGCACCAGCAAGAAAATCTAGGTATTTTTCACCGGATTGCGTCTCCAACCAGCACCCTTTTGCTTTGGTAAAAACGACCGGAAAGCTGTTGCAGTAAGAACGTACTTGTGATTCTTGTTTATCAAAAATATCCATGATTAGACCGTTTATCTATCCTGTGGTTTGAGTGTTTTTGAGCGGAATTCGATACAAATATTCAGTATCGTGCTCCCCTTTAAAATGTGTGTTTTGGTCGAGAAATGTTGAAATGCTTCCCTGAAGGCCATTCCGAGCATCGACCTTCTTGAACAGTGCCCAAGAAGAGCCATTATCTTGGGTAATGGTCGTTTCAATTGCCGTAATATTTTGTAGAGCATCTCTCGCTAACAGGGCATCGATCATTCTTAGCGCTAGGCCCTTCCCACGAAAATTAGGCGCAACGGCCACCTGCCAAATGAACAATGTGCTGGGCTCTTCCGGCTTGCGATAGCCAGAAACAAAACCTGAGATCTCACCTTTGTAGCGTGCTAAAAGGCAAGTTTGGCGAAAGTGGGTAGATTGCAAAAAGTTGCAATAAGAAGAATTGGTATCCAATGGCGGACACTGGGCAATAAGCTTGAAAATATCATGACCATCTTCAGCGCTAGGTACACTGAATGATCCGAAGTGCTGGCACTCTTCGTCAATCTCAGGAAAAGCAACCCAAGGAGCCACTGCGATCATAGGAATATGCATTTACTTTGTACTCTAAACAATTTCACTGCTTATTATCGTGCATCAAATAGCGAACAAAGCAAGAAAACAGCCTCAAAAACTTAATTTATGTGACAAAGGCCACACATTAAAACGAGCGCAACCAAAAAAATAGATTAGAAATCTAATGTTTAGAATTTTAAACATTAAAAGTGATAACTAACCAAAGAAAGAGTAGGATTATGTATGAAAATAAAAATGATCACGATGAAGATTTTCATCTAGTTTAGACTTAAAACATTAAAAATTAATAAAAAATTAATAATGGAAAAATGAAATACGATTGACTCTTCATAAGCCAGTCGATGATAGAGGATAAAACTTACTTAGAGGGCGAAATAATAAAATAATCGCTTTGGACGTTGAAAAACCAAAACGTTAGCTGATAAAGAGAGGTACAAAAATAATATAAATAATTGAATTATATGAGTTTTAATCCATTTCGGCGATTAACACTAAATAGACCAACCTTGAGCAATCCATTACGTTAAACTCACAACAGTGGAAGATATCGCCCTCCTAGGCAAATATCATCCTAACGAAAAGTTTACCTAACATCGCCCACATATAGAAAGGGGCTGCTCAGCGAGATTGATAACAGAGCAATGCAACACGCTAACGCTTATTTGCTCTCTCATCATAAGCTTGACGAGCACACTCTATCTCCTGCCTGTGATCATCTGCCCAACAGACTAATTGATATAGAGGCTTCACCAGTTCTCGCCCCATATCCGTTAAACAATATTCTACCTTTACCGGGACTTCAGGATAGACGGTTCTATTGACGTAGCCTTCACGCTCTAAATCTCTCAAAGTTTGAGTCAACATTCTTTGAGATATGCCTTCTATCCTAGATTTCAAAGAGTTGAACCTATCCGCCCCATCTACCAGAGCAAACAGGATGAGTAGTGACCATTTGTCGCCAATTTGGGACACAACGTTACGAACAGCACACTCTTGATTGTTGTAGAAAACTCTTCTTTCTGGTTTAGCTTGAGCTGACAATTTCTCACTCCTTGTCTTTTCAGAATACTTCATAGGTTACCAAAATGTGCCTAGCGTAGCTTTTAGTACCTTCTTGTCATGCAGGTTACTATTAATTACCATAGTAATCAATGTATACCAAAATAAGACATCAACATCAGGAGTCCCCATGTTAAAAGCAATGACATCTATTATTATTTTACTAATAAGTACAATAAGTTATGCACAGTCATCAGATAAAATAACGATTGATATAACGAGCTTGCAAAAGCCAAATTGGACAGAGCAAGAACGTGCAAATGCCGAACTGATTACTGATTTTGTGCAAAACTTAATGAACAATCATAATTTTGATTATGTTCTTGAGCACTACAACGACAGCACTTATGTTCAGCATAACCGCAACCTTCCGGATAAAGTCACCGGCTTAGTCGATTTCTTACGTGAGTTTGTTGAGGAATACCCTGACTATACCTATGACGTAAAACATATCTATGTGGATGGCAATTACGTCATTTTCCACTCTCATGCCACACTCAACAAAGAAGATAGAGGTAATGATGAGAAAGGTATGAATATTATTGATACTTGGCGACTTGAAGATGGCAGAATCGTCGAACATTGGGACTCAATCCAAGCTCTGGATTTTTCAATGAGGGTCTACTCACTGATTAGCGGAGGGGATATCCAAAACTCAAATGGCGTATTCTAATTGGTCAGTTACCCAGTTACACAGCCTAAATGGGGCGTTCTTCGCCCCTTGGGTTACTTGTCTAATCTCGTTATCTAGCCAAAGTCGAGTGTCATTATAAAGCGAGGTTGTTCAGGGTGAATGGCAGGTGAACGGTGAACTAGCGCTGTCTCTTCATTACCTTCCCAGCGACCACCTTTAAGCAAGGCAACATCACCACAATGCAGTTGCTGTACATCGGATTCGTGTTGATACAAACCAGAAAGAGAGTCAGGTTGACCATTACTGCCACGGCCCAGTTTTGAACGATCTAAAGCAGAGTTAGGTAGCCACTCAGTTGCTGCACCGTGATAGGTAGTCACAAGGCGACATGGCACTTGGTCAACATGGAATCGCGGGCACATCGCAGTACTTAATGTTGCAAATCGCACTCCTACCTCTTCCAAATCAAATAAATAGCAGAACATATCAACAAGCTGAGACATGTCTTTCAACAAGGATTCCGGTGCTTGCCCATTAGTCGCACAGTCAAGAGTCTCAAATGCATTTGAAGGGGAGGCAGTCAAAGACTTACTAATGGTTGGATTCGCAGCGATATATTGGCTGATCAAGTTGGTAAAGTCTTCATCGAAACGTCGTTGCCAGACCGCTATATTGACCCCCTCTTGATAGATATCACTTAACACAATTGGCTGTCTATCTAAGCGAGCATGAGAGCCACCAATCGTCTGAACTGCATCACCCGCTACAATGGGCTCGGCTAAAACCACATTCATTATCTCTCTCCTGTGTTGTACAAAACCAAAAAAGAAACGTTATAACATAACAATTAAGTTTACCAATAGTTGTTTTCTGACCTTAGGTTTCAACCTTGCTGCAAGCACACCCAAACTCTTGACTGGATCTTAAAACTCATAGTGAAGGTCAAGAGAGCATGATTACAGGGTTTAAAATGGAGTGGACGCTCAATGACCCAGAAAGACAAGGGAACATGAATTTCTTTCACAATGAATTTGAAGTAATACCATTGTTATTCAAGTCCAGAACAAAGTTATAAAGGAATCTACTCTTATACCCAGACAGAATTAAAAAATGAATAAATAGCTGTCTAGAGCATTCAGCAATGCAAAGAGTAAGAAATGACTTCAGCTTTCATCTAAGGAAATAGGATAACGTTCACCATGAATACAGACTTCACCTTTACTATCAAGAGCCTTAGCCTCGATGAAAATTACCGACCATCTGATAGCACACGCATAACAACTAACTTTGCTAATTTGGCAAGAGGCGAAAGTCGCCAGGAGAATTTACGCAATGCATTGAAGATGATTGACAATAATTTTAATGCACTAGCTCATTGGGATAACCCAAATGGCGATCGTTACTCAGTTGAACTTGAAATCGTTTCTGTGGATATGGATATTGAAGCTAACGGCGAAAGCTTCCCTTCGATTGAAGTACTCAAAACGTATATTGTCGACCACAAAACAGAGGAACGCATCGAAGGCATTGTGGGGAATAACTTCTCTTCCTACGTTCGAGATTATGATTTTAGTGTTCTTCTCCTTGACCATAATAAAGACAAACCGAAGTTCAGCATCCCAGACAACTTTGGTGAACTGCATGGCAAGTTGTTTAAGCACTTTGTTAATTCAGATACATACAAGCAGAATTTCACAAAGCTCCCTGTGATTTGCTTAAGTGTTTCTGACAACAAGACTTATCATCGCACCGACAATCAGCACCCTGTATTAGGCTACGAATATGAGCCAAATGAATCGTCCCTAACAGAGCTATATTTCCAGAAAATGGGGCTACAAGTGCGTTATTTCATGCCGCCGAACAGTGTGGCTCCTTTCGCCTTCTATTTCTTTGGCGACCTGTTGAATGATTACACCAACTTGGAGTTGATCAGTACCATCAGTACGATGGAAACTTTCCAGAAAATCTATCGCCCAGAGATTTACAATGCCAATGCCGTAGCCGGTAAAGCTTATCAACCAAGTTTAAAAAATAGTGACCATTCACTAACACAGATTGTCTATGACCGTGAAGAGCGCAGCCGCTTAGCAATTGAGCAGGGAAAATTTGCTCAAGAGCACTTCATCAAGCCATATAAAGCTGTGCTTGAGCAATGGTCTGCAAATTACGCGTAACAACTGATAAGAATAAAGAAAGGCTTACTATGAAAACACTATTACCAACTTCTACAGCAGGCAGCCTACCCAAACCTTCTTGGTTGGCAGAACCAGAAAAGCTTTGGTCACCTTGGAAACTACAAGGTGACGAACTTACCGATGGCAAGCAAGACGCGCTACGATTGTCGTTGCAAGAGCAACAAGATGCGGGTGTGGATATTGTTAGTGACGGCGAACAAACTCGCCAACACTTTGTGACAACCTTCATCGAGCACTTGAGTGGTGTTGATTTCGAAAACCGTAAAACCGTAACAATTCGCAACCGCTACGAGGCCAGCGTTCCAACGGTTGTCGGCCCAGTCAGCCGCCAAAAGTCCGTCTTTGTCGAAGACGCTAAATTTTTACGTCAACAAACGGATCAACCCATCAAATGGGCGTTACCAGGCCCAATGACCATGATCGATACTCTGTATGACGATCATTACAAAAGTCGCGAAAAACTCGCTTGGGAGTTTGCCAAAATCCTCAATCAAGAAGCAAAAGAACTTGAAGCAGCAGGTGTCGATATCATCCAATTTGATGAGCCAGCATTTAATGTTTTCTTTGATGATGTCAACGATTGGGGCATCGCTTGCTTAGAACGTGCTATCGAAGGACTTAAATGCGAAACAGCCGTTCACATTTGCTACGGCTATGGCATCAAAGCCAATACAGATTGGAAAAAAACTTTAGGGAATGAATGGAGGCAATATGAGGAAATCTTCCCTAAACTGCAACAGTCCAATATTGATATTATTTCACTGGAGTGCCATAACTCTCGTGTACCGATTGAATTATTAGAACTGATTCGAGGCAAGAAAGTAATGGTAGGCGCGATTGACGTTGCGACGGATAGTATTGAAACGCCTGAACAGGTCGCAGAAACACTGAGAGAGGCACTCAAATACGTTGACGCAGACAAGCTCTACCCTTGCACCAACTGCGGTATGGCTCCATTACCTCGCGAAGTCGCCCGCGGTAAACTTACAGCCCTAAGTGCAGGTGCTGAGCTGGTCAGAAAAGAGCTGTTATCTTAAATAGCCGGTGATTGAGATTATCGTTATCTAGCCACAAACCATTGGTTATCTGGTAACTTCATGTTCTTCAATTCACTCTTCTATTTATAGGCAACGAATAGAGCGAGTGTATATCATCATTGAGTGAAGGATTGACACCAGATCTACATTTGGGTATCTTCCGCCGGATAACGAATTTTGACTTCTCTACTATGCTTTATATCCTATTCAAGAATTTTGTCAGACGAGTGAGCTCCGCGCATTAACACGATGAAGTGTTGCTCGGAGCTGAAACTCTTTTAAATCTTCATCAGATATTACCGACTATGACGTTCCTGTTTTTTTTCAGGAGCCGCAGGTGTATCTGATTAAAAAGTAGAGAGCGGGCCGACGATGACCTTCATCGCCGGCCCTTATTGTTTCTGAGGTTCAGAAGCATTATTTCTTGAAGCAAATTCTTGTGACGGGGTCGGTATGAACAATACCGACCCCGTTTTTATGGATATAAGACCATGAGTATACTTACAATTCAAAATCTTACGTATCACATTGGCGAGAAAACACTCTACCAGAATGCCAGTTTTACGCTTTTTCCGGGCGAACATATCGGGGTAACCGGGAAAAATGGTGTCGGTAAGAGCACACTATTGAAACTGTTGCAGTCAGACTTATTACCTGATGGCGGTGACATCACGTGGCAGCCGGCTGTGCGAATAGGCTATTTAGATCAGCATGCTGTAATGAGCTCAGCTATGACTGTTCGTGACTACCTGCAAACTGCATTTGCCGATTTATTCAACCTTGAATCCGAGATGATGGCGATCTACGCCTGCCCTGAGAAATGTATGCAGAAGAGCTCTCTAGCCCGAGCCGCCGAAATTCAGGCAGCTCTGGAAAGCCAAGCATTTTATACCATAAACAATCGGATTGATGCGGTTGCCGATGGGCTTGGCATTATTCAGTTTGGGATGGAAACTCCGCTAGGAGAGTTAAGTGGTGGGCAACGACACAAAGTAATGCTGGCTTCTCTGCTGCTGATTTCACCTGATGTATTGTTGCTCGATGAACCAACCAACTACCTCGATACCATTCACGTTGACTGGTTGGCCGAGTTCCTGAGCAGCTTCGATGGTGCATTTATGGTGGTATCGCATGACCGAGCCTTTCTGAACCGGATCACGACAGGGATTTGCGATATTGATCATCAGCAAATTCGCAAATATCGCGGCAACGTCAACAAAGCTATGGAACAAAAAGCCAATGATGACGCCGCTCATACAAAGCAATATCTCGCACAAAAAAAACATATCGACAAGCTGGAGCGGTTTATCGCCAAAAATGGCGCTGGAGTGAATGCGAGCATTGCCAATGGTCGGAAAAAGCAGTTGGCCAAAATGACTCGGCTGAGCGCTCCGGAGCAGAAGAAGTCTGTCTCAATAAGATTCCAGTCAACTTCGCACAGTGTACATCAAGTCTTAGCTGCCACAGATCTTGAAATTGGTTATAGCAAGCCGTTACTACCTAAAATGGATTTCAATATTTTGCAGGGAGAAAAGGTGGTCATTGCTGGTTTTAACGGTATTGGCAAATCCACGCTGATCAAAACACTGGTCAGCGAGATTACGCCTATTGCTGGGAATATTGACATATCACAAGGGGTGAAACTGGGCTATTTCGAGCAAGAGTTGCATTGGTACGACCCACAGGCAACACCGATAAGTTTGGTCAGATCAGCCTGCCATGGCTTAGATGACAAAGCAGCACGACAGCACTTAGCTCGATTTGGCCTATCTGGAAAACTGACATTACAGCCAATTCACTCACTCAGTGGAGGGGAGCAAACCAAAGTGAAGCTGTGCCGCTTAGCTTTACAGCCAACAAATCTATTGGTGCTGGATGAGCCCACCACACACCTAGATGCCTGTGTGAAACAGGCTTTGCAACAAGCACTAATAGATTACAAAGGCACGTTGATTTTAGTGTCTCATGAACGAGAGTTTGTCGCCGGATGGCCAGATAAAGTGATCAATATCCAAACGATGCACAGTCACTGACTCTGCGTTAACTTAAGGAATAAAAATGAAAATTTTATTGTTTTTTATTGCATTTTTAGTCGGTGCAGATGAGCTGATGCTAGGACCAATTCTGACTCCAATAGGAAAAGATCTCGGTGTCGCTCCTGAGCGCGTCACTTTATACATCACAGCCTATAGCCTTGCACTTGCATCGATTGCTCCATATCTAGGGGCATATTCCGATCGTTATGGGCGACTTAAGATCATGATTCCAGCCTGCCTACTATTTGGTTTGGCGTCTATTGCCACTGGCCTTGTGGACAACTTTGAAGCAGGGCTGATAACGCGAATAGCCACTGGGCTGGCAAGTGCTGGCATGTTACCACTTGCCTTTGCGTTAGCAGCTGACTCCAGCGGTGAGGACGCGATGAAACAAATTGCTTGGGTGCAATCTGGTCTGACACTGGGAATGATATCCAGCCCTGCTCTGGGTGCTGTTTTAGCTGAAGTATTATCTTGGCGAGCGGCGTTTTTGCTGCTCGGTTTCTGCGCATGGTTTGTTGCAGCAGCATTGGCCTATATATCCATGCAGAAGCAAATACCTAGTCAGCAAGCGATAGAAGCTAAAAATGCCCATCACGTTGGCAAGGTCTGGCAGATACCTGGGGCTGCCGGGGCACTACTTGCCATGTGTTTCGGCTTAGGCGGTGGTATTGGGCTATTTAACTTGATTGGTCAACACCTAAAAGACACGCAGGGAGTTTCGATGTGGGTCATTGGCAGTTTGTATACGATTTTGGGTTGCATCAGCGTGATAGGAAACTTACTCATGCCTAGACTGGCTAAGCGCCTAGGAAACGGACGCCAACTCATGAGAATCGCCTTAGGAGTTTGCGTGATCGTCAGTGTATGGTTTTATCTGCTGCCAACACAAAGCCTATACGTTCTGTTATTTCCACTGGCCTTATGGGCACTGGCAGGTGGCATAGGCTCTCCCGCTTTACAAGGCTATATAGCAGAGCTGTCTACTCAGCATCGCGGTGTGTTGCTGTCGCTAGCAATGACCATGATGCACTTAGGTGTGGCCATGTGGTCTGGTGTGGCTGGCTTTGCCTACACTGAAGGGCCAATTGGTATGGCATTGTTGGCTGTGGTTCTGTTTGGGGTAGCAATGACGGCCTTGAAACCAGTGCCAAGAAACTTAGCCTAAACCTAATATAAAAAGCCGCCCTCTTCGAAGGCGGCTTTGATGTTCATCTCCTTTGAAAGTTACCTATTGAAGCAAGTCACTCAAGGAGCCTTGTTGTATTAGACAATGTGCAACGAGTCGTGCCTTGCCATTACTGAGGGTTTAAACCAAGTGTTTGCAGAACCAGCTTGAAGTTATCTTGACGCTCTTTCACTGCATGTACTTCGCCACTGACCGGACAAGTATGGTCTGGACAACCTCTGTTAACGATGCCGGATACCGCATCGATAAACTCAGTACCTTTTAAGCCTCCATCAACGTATTTTTTCAGTTCTGTGTAGTAGTTCCAGTCAGCGTAAGGGCCACCTTCATCATTATATGCCTGCACTGATGTTACCCAGTAAAACAAGCCTGCAATCCATTTGATCTCGCGGTTTTCCTCAGAGCTACAAATCAGCCCAGGGTTAGAACAGAAGTCTAGATCCGCATAGAGAGGATTCGCTGGAGGCGCTTCAACGATTACACCATTGACAGTGGTGCCAATAGTATCAGGGTCAACATGTGAGCGGCCCATGAAGTGATTCAACGTACCAAAGTTCTGACGCCCCGTCGTTTGAATAACACCACGGCCCCACCAACCACAGCCTTGGACTGTGCCGTTAGTATCTGAACCATCCCAGATAAACTTACCCGCTTTTTGCTCAGCGTAGACTTTACATTCATCACGTTCCCAAACCTGTTTAGAGGTATCAACAACGCTAGGAACCTCATTACAATGACCGTTGTTTGTCCATCGACCGACATTACCATTGACCAACAGACCTTGTTCTTCCAATACAGAATCTGGCGCTGCAAAGATAGGCGCTGGAGCACCGTACCACTTAGCATTCGTTAATGCACTGACTTCCATTTTAGGGTCACGAGGACAAGAATAAGGATGATCCTGCCCAGTCACTGGATCCATACCATAATCCGCATACTTCTGACCAAGTTGACCACAACTTGCAGTCATTGGGTAGTCGACGGGAGCACCGTATCGAACTTCAGACCAGTTGTTTTCATCACAAGCATTATAACGAATCGTCTCCTGCATACTTTGTGATAAGAAAGCGGCAATGGCGACTTTAGCGTAGATTGTATTGGTAGCGTCATCCGCTGCATCATCCAGCAGCCAGAAAGTATTACCCGCAACACCAACGTTGTGCATTGAGTTAAGCCCAGCTAAGAAGTCTGCCCATTTATACACAGTCGACGGAATCCATTGAGACTGAGGCGTTTCAAATAGGAAAGCTTGGTTATTCATTGCCGTTTCTGCACTGGCTAACTCGTTATTGAGTGACTCAATTCGCGTTAGAGGCCCGCTGGTGACACTTTCACCAACATAATAAAGCGGGACAGGTGCATTCTGGTAACGAGCAATTTTAGCGCTAAGATCAGCAGAATCAGAATCAAAAGAAATAGCAAAAATATTACTGTGAGCCGCTTTGCGAATATGGCTTTCTCCTGCAGTGTTGCCGAGGAAATAAGCTGAAGCCTGTGATGTGGGGAGAGAAGAGAGCAAAGCCGGTGTTTGTAGATAATCCGTGACTTGCTTGACATACTCCAACGCGTAATGCCATTGGTTGTCTGATAATGAAGGGGATGAGCTGGATTTAGTGAACGCAACAAAGTCTGCTTTTGTCAACGAATCCGCTTTGTACAGTTCAAAGCTAGATAGTAAATCTGATGTCGCACCAGACGCTGCATTCCAAACCGCCCTGCGACCCGAATGAGTATCGTAAGCAAAGTCTCCAATGTTGAGTACCCAACCGAAGGTGGCTTGTGGCGCCAATGTAGAGATAACAAGGTTGTACGCTTGCGCCCAGCCTTGAGCGTCATCGGTAAGCGCATTAATGTCATTGAGGTCGATTTGACTGCCCGTCGTGTCAACCGCTGACGTTAAAGCCTGCTTAACAGCAATCACACCCAGACCCTTTCCTTTATCTACTGTTGCCACATCCAACACATCGCTGTTGATGATGATTGACGTTGTGCCTGCAACCTCAACGTCTTGGATAAGTGAAACAAACGCGTTGGTTAACTTAGTGATGTCCGACAAGTTTTGACTATTGATTGTATCGACAACTAATGTAGCAGGTGTATTCAGTGTTGCGGGGCTGGTCACCACAAAATTGCTCGGCCAACCATTCACTTCAAGCCTTACTGGATCCATAGGGTTTGGCAAAGACAGTAATGGCGCAGTACCAGGAGGCGTATTGTCACAATTTAGGTGATGAGACCAACTGCCATCACTTCCGGGAATTGACGATGTCCACCAGTTTGCTTCATAAGCAATGTTGTCTTTAACCATGACATCACCACCATTTGCGTGGTCACCTTGCGTCCAGTCAGGGTAGATATTGAACTCTGAACATAAGCCATCAACGGGCCCCGGTGTCGGATCTGGCGTCGGCTCCGGAGTTGGTTCTGGATCCGGTGTGGGATCAGGTTCTGGCGTTGGGTCAGGGGTCGGCTCTGGGGTTGTATCACTAATCAACTTCCAAGGTGAGTCCCACTCATTAGCATAGTCATCAGTTGGGCTCTGCCCTACATTAACCCACCATTTGGCCTCATAAATTTGCCCATCCACCGTTACTTGCGTTCCACCAGAATAGGTTTTAGTCGCATCATACGGCTCTGCTGCAAATAAGTGCCCACTTAGAAGCACACACGCCAATGAGGTCGCTATCTTATTAATCCTAAACATAATTTTACCTTTCAGTTCATTATCTTATTTCACGTTTTATAGGAGTGAAGTGTTTACTTATTTATAAAATAATCTTCTAAAAATAAGTTAGCAGTTCTTGATAGCAATATCAGACCAAACGTTAGGATTTATATTGTTATGCGGCAAATATCACGCAGAAACGAATGAAAAGGGCTCAGTTAGTTAACAGGTTAAAATAACTTAATTACGAATTGTTCTGCTCAATGAACATGCTTCAAGTAAGCTCTAGAAAATTGAGAGGGGATCGAAAAAGAAGAAATGCAGGTGTTTGAAAGAATAGAGAATATTACTCCTTTAGCAGATGTTCGTCCGCCTGAGTTGTAATCAAGTCAGGCGGACTCTATATACTTATTTGGTATGGAATATTTGCTCTGTCTCTAAGGACGTCATAGCTCTGATTTGACGCCATAGGTAATAAAAAATACCGAACATCATTAGCATGCTTGGAATCGCAATGGCTGGGTAGCTGTACAAAGTGAGCTTGCCCAACTCTTCGTTAAATTCAGGGGTGCCAGCAGGGCTAGTAACAATCCAAGTTGCGAGGAAATAGTTCATCGCAGAAGAAAACGCAAAGGTACTGGCAAATAGATAGTTTGATGACATCAGGCATCGTTCAAACTCTTGAGATTTACCGTTTTCTTCAAGGCGTTTGGTGATCAAAGATAGGTTTAACACCGTGTCGTTCAAGAGCATCTTTTGCATTAGTGGGTAACGAGTAAAAGTAGAGCCTAATACTGCTAAGCCGATCAGGCCTGGAATCAATGCTTCTTTTAGAGCCAACCAACGCGTATCAAGCTCCAACAGACCGATACCGCCTGTCAGTAACACACTGACAAAACCAAGTGCGGAAATGAAGTTGAACTTCTTATTACGGATAAGGTCCATACCGCCGTAACCGATAGGGAAAAGCAAAGCGACCACAAGCGCCATTGCCGTGCCTAGGTGCTCTTCACCACTAAACTTCATCAATATGAATGAAGGGATGAATACGTTAAAAAGGATCTCAAATAATGGATTCGACTTTTTCGTCGTCGTGTTGCTCATAATTTCCTACTAACTCTATTATGTCGCTGTTATTTACTTTGGGGGAAGTGTTCATTGCTTAGCGCAAGATGTAAAGCGTTAAAATGTCGGGTTGTGTAACGACTTATTAAATACATAAGCAACCAATACATTGACTCAAATGATACGTAGCCCCACTCATGTCAACTCTATCACAAAGGTAAGCGTGCGACTTCTCTTCATTTCACAGCGTCAATACTCTCCAACGGTGTGGCCTGACTACCTCAGGCCACAATCTGACTGACTTCTGCTCTGCATTTCTGCTTGAGATCATCACAGTTTCCTGTACTTTACCTGATATTCGCTTGAACACTTTTCGAGCCTTTCGCTTTCTGCATTTTTAGGTAAACACAACATGTCGCTTTCAGATATCAAATTCATCGCTGCCGATATGGACGGCACTCTGCTGGATGAAAACAGTCAGCTAAACCCTGAATTCTTCGAACTATACGAACAGCTTGAACAGAAACAGATCATTTTTGCGGCGGCATCGGGGCGTCAGTATTACAGTCTCATGGAAACTTTCTCTCCAGTTAAAGATCGTATGATGTTTGTCGCTGAAAACGGCACGCTGGTCATGCACCAAGGCAAAGAGCTTTACAGCTGCACGATTGATGGCAGTGCCATTGAAGCCATCATTCAGCAGGCACGAGCAATTAGTGGAACACACATTGTGCTTTGCGGTAAAAACTCAGCTTACATCGAAACGCAAGATCCTCGAGCGTTGGAAGAGTTTGCCAAGTATTACCACCGCTGCGAGTATGTTGAAGATCTACTCAGCGTTGAAGAAGAGTTCATTAAAATCGCCATTTGCCACTTCGATGGAACCGAACAGCTCGTATTCCCGATCATGAACGAGCACTTTGGCGACAGTCATCAAGTGGTGGTGAGTGCTAAGATCTGGCTGGATGTGATGAATGCAGAGGCTTCAAAAGGCGCAGCTATTAAACATCTCCAACAAACGCTTGGCTTTAGTCATGAGCAAACCATGAGCTTTGGCGACTACCTAAATGACTTAGAAATGCTCAAAGAGAGCTACCACTCCTACGCAATGGAGAATGCTCACGACACCATCAAGCAGACCGCTCGATTCCGCGCACCAAGTAATCGAGAGAATGGCGTCCTTCAGGTCATTAAGGACAAGCTGCTTTAAAGCGCATCAATTTAAAGCCCGTCACCGTCGTTCTTGGGCTTTTTCTTTCTCCGATAGTTCTGCGAGTTGCTGCGTGATTTCTTCTTGCCTCTTGGAGCAGCGTTCAACTGCCTCTGCGGTCACCTTAAGGGCTTTGGCCATCTGAGACACATTGTGTGTTGCACTGAATACCGTATTCTGAAGTGGTCTTAGCAATAACCAGTACACGGCACCAATGATAGCGATCAAGATGACACCAACTAAAGCGACGATCAACACGATCTTCAACTGCAAATCGTCGAAAAATCGCTGACTCTTTTCACTCACCACTTGTTGCGAGTGCTGAATGGCGGCAGGGAAGTTAGCAACAGACTCTCTGGAGATGGAGACCAGCTGATTGAGGTTGGAAATAGTCTCACTCAACGTCTGCTTTTGTTGTTCAGTCAGATTATCACTGTGCGCAATACCATCGAGAGCGCCAGCAATATTATCCAATGATGCACGAGTTTGATCGATGGACTTCTCTATCCCTTCCAACTCCAGCGTCACATTAACGTCAATAAAAGCACTATCCTTTTCACTCTGTTGTTCTGCTGCCACATCGATAGATATCAGCGCTAACCACAATCCAATCCAGATCTTCATGTCTTTACTCTCATTGTTTCCATTCCCCCTATCGGAGGCTTTAATCTGATGGCTTGTTACTTACTGGCGAAGAATGAGTCTTCTGGTATGCAGCAGCGGCCTCCCGCCCCATATATTTACCTAATGTTCTGACTGGTACCGAAGTCAGGTCGACGACAATCAAGCCATCCAGCGCAAAGTTAAAGGCAGGGTCAACATTAAAGCAAACCAGCTTACCGTTCATTCCGAGGTATTGTCTCAACAACACAGGTAACCCCATGCCTTGCTCAAGGCGACTCAGCACTTTAGAGAGCAACGGTAAATCAGCCAATGAACTCAACATATCCGGACGCCAGAATTCCTGACCACTTTTTTCTAGTGGTGTGGTTGGCGATACAAGCTTTGCTTTCTCTTCATCGTAATAATGGACAGACATTACCGATGCAATCAGCTGTCTCGCGACTGGGCTGTAATCATTGCTGATACTGACCGGACCAAATAAATGTGTGTATTTCGGATGGCGCTCAACAAACTTGGCGATGCCTTTCCATAACAGGAGTAAGGAGTGCATATTGCGTTGGTATTGTTTCGACACCACAGAGCGCCCAAGCTCAATCGACTGGCCTAACGTATCAACAAACGCTTCGTCATAGTTGAACAGGCTGGTGGAATACAGCTGCTCTATCCCACCTTTAGCGATCAGTTCATCCACAAGACCTAAGCGATAAGCACCCACTAAATCTTGGTTTGCACGGTTCCAGACAAACAACTGATGGTAGTGCGGGTCAAATCTGTCGATATCGCACGATAAACCGCTGCCTTCACCGACTTCACGGAAGCTCTCTTCACGCACACGGCCAATCTCCTCCATCACGTGTGGAATCACATCCGTTGGAGCGCAGTAAACATCAAAGTCATCTTGTTCGAGGAGCTTGTATTGTTCAATCTGCGACAACTCATTCTCCAATGTGGCAACACCAACAGGGGCAATGATTGGCTCGGCATCATCCGTCTGTAGTGCAGACGTCTGTGGCTTTCCCATACTGCCCATTAAATACGTGTTCAGGCGGAAGTACTGGGTAATGTCTTCTTCATCCTCAAAACCTTTGATTTCTGAGAATGGGATAGCATTGCCGATGGAGACGGATATCGTCTGCCCTGATTTGTTGAGTAGTTCACGTCCAAGTAGCGCCGTTCTTAGCAAAGGGTGGATTCGTCCCGCTTGATAGAAGAGCTTGCTGTTCATGCCATTGATAAAAACCGGCACCGTTGTCGCTTCGGCATGCTTAACAAACTTGGCGACGGACTTACTCCAAGCTTTATCGGTGATTTTATTTTCATTCGCCTGCCAAGCAGAGACTTCGCCAGCTGGGAAGATAATCAACACCCCACCCTCTTTGAGGTGCTGATTGGCTTCTTTGATCGCTTTTCTGTTGGTCTGTCTGGCTTGTTCTCCACCAAATACGTTCACTCCAATGAACAGGTCATCCAGTTCAGGAATGCGTTTTAGCAGTTCATTCGCCAGCACTTTTACGTCCTTTCGCGCCTTAGAAATCAGAGACGCGAGAATTATCCCTTCAATGCCACCAAACGGATGATTAGCAACAATCAGTACCGAACCTTCGGCGGGGATATTTTCCAGACTGCCATGGTCGACTTCATACTGGGTGCCAATTCGGTTGAGCGCTTCTTGCATAAACTCAAAGCTGTCTTCCGGCAAGATGTCTTGCTTGTAGAGGGCGTCGAGCGTTGATAAACCCGTTGCCCACTCCACCATTGACTCACCAATACCAAACGGCGTTTTTCGCGGCAATCTGAAAGGACTATCCAACATATTAAGCTCCTTTTGCTAGCAGGTTGTTGGTAAACGTTCCTTCCGTTTTCACATCACGGATGAAGAGGAATACACCGCACGACCAAACAATACATGCCATACCGAATAGCAAACCACCGTCGTCACCAACAATCTCACCCATAGCGTTGAACTCGGGCATAACAATGCCTAGTGGAGTGAATAGGTGGAAGAAAATCGCACCTGTCATAATGCCTGCACTCATTGCCGCACCAACACCGTGTAAGCGAGTAAACAGCAGGATTGAGGCAATCAGCTCGGAAAAACCAATTAAGTAACCACCGTAAACACCAAACCATTCAATCCCTGACCATTCCCCTAGCGTGCCAAAGATATGGTCCGTCTCATAAGAGCCTGAGAACTTGAAGAACAACGATTGAATAAAAACAAAGGCAATAAACGCTGAAGGAATATGCTTAATCGGAGAAAATTTCATAGAGGGAAATCCTTGTTAGTTAACTAAAGTTGGCCAATTGATATCAGCTTGCTTGATGTGACCAGCACGGTCGTCATCCCACCAGCTTTTCACTTCTGCGTCATAGTTCAGGTAAAGCTTACCGTCGACGATCGCCCATTGTTTTGGATCCGCTGACGCAAAATCGTTTTTAGCTGAAATCGCCCACGCGCAGTAACCGCCATATTGAGGAGCGTAAGCCTCAGGGTCTGCTTTAAATTTGTCTAAATTTTCCTGAGAAGAGAAATACCAGTCAGCGCCCTCATATTCGACTTGCCACTTGCTGTCTCCTTTAACAGGTTTACCTTCGGTAAAATAGGCAACCGTGTCATAACCGCTCACTGCTTTGCTGCTGAATATTCCGGTGTAAATTTTATCTGCTGACCAAGATGGGAAACTGACTAACATGATTAAAAGGGCAAATAACTTCTTCATTTGAAGACTCCTTGTTCTACAACGTCGGCCTTCAAACAACTTTGTGTCGTTCGAAAATCAACATTGCGGTGATTGTCGATTGATTGGTAATTCATCTCTTGTTTAGTAGAAGACACGACAACTGAGGTAAAACTTACAGTGCGAGCGTCATTTCTTTCCATAAGAGGAGAAAGGTGCGGATAGCTGTCATCAAACGTCTGATGAAAGCGTTGACCTATCTCGTCATCTGGCGTCGTCAACACCAACTCGTTAAACAGACTTAGTCGATATTTTCTGGCTTCTTCGTAGTGCAAAGCCGCCGAGACTATCGGCGCAAACGCGTGTGAACGCGTAAGCTGCTCTCCATCCCATATCCACAGCACGGTTTCATTCGCCGTTCTGCGTGTATCGAAAGAAACCACTGTAAAAGGTGCAAAATGTGTCAGTCCCATTTCCAACAATCGAGCATCGACAGTCTGACTGGAACAACTGCTTGCGAGACGCTTAATGATCATGCCCCGGCTGGTCAGCGGACCTTTCGGTGTTTTCCCTTGGTAGAAGTTAAGCAAGCACACAGTAACACCGTGTTCATTGGCGGATATCCAACTGCCTCCACCCACAGGGTCAATCGGCATCACACAGTGCACACCATCAATGACCAGACTTTGTGGCTCAAGTGCTGGCAGGCGAGAACGCTGCTCGTCGCGATTGAAATAAACCTCGTAGTGGTTATTGCCATGATAAACCCAAGATAATGTACACATAGATTACTGCGCCCTTTGGTAAGTTGCCGTCGTTGGTGCGACGCCAAAATGGCTGTCTGATGCTACGCCTCTTAACGATGCCACGACTTTCGCCATCGCAAAGTGATGAGTAGCGTGGAGCGCGGCGAAAGTAATTTCGCGGACAAAGGTCGAAGTCACTTCTTCAACGTGCGTTTGAGAGAGCATCACTTCTGTTTCAACCTGAACAGGTTGATTCAGTTCATTGGCTGGTAAACCAAACAGCCACTCAATCAGCTCAGCTATCTCCTGCTTAGCGACATTAATATCTCGCTCGACGTTGTGACCACGGCGACGAACGTTGTAATCAATCTTGTCACGGTCCAAACGAATTGCATGAAATAGGTCTAGCCAATGACGGTAGTGCTCACCAATCGAGCTGCTCACATGAGGCTGGGCGATATAGGTATAATCTTCCGGTTGCAGCGTTTCTAAAAACTCGTAGCCCTGATTGAGCGTCTCAATACAGCCGACAACGGCCTGAGAAGTCTGAGATTTAGCAAGCATGGCTGAAAGCGTCGAAGTATTCTTCATAAACATTTTTCCTGCGCAGAGCTATTAATCGGTCATGGGATAAAGCTGAGTCAGCAATTTTTCTTCCCGCCACGCCCGTAGTAGCGCACCCAGAGAAGGCGTCTGATGGCCTTGCTGTTTGTGTTTGGAACCAATTTGATAAAGCAAACGGTACTGCTTAAGCAGCGTACTGAAGATATGCGACAGTGATGTGTCGCTGTCCCAGATATGCGCGGCTTCACTACTTGCACCATTGATTTCGAGAATATCGAACGCTTCACCACGCATTAGCGCATTGATATCTTTAAATTTCACATCCAGGCGACCGTAGTTAAAGCCATCAAAATCACCGAGAACTTCGTCCAGCTTTTGCTCGAGAGCCTCTGTGATAAATTGATTGCCATCGCGGAAGATACAACCACGTGAATGGCTACCCGCAAATGCCAACTGAAACTCGTCCCCTTTCGGAATAACTACATCGAGATGTTCGCTATGACGAGGCAAATACAAATGCTGAAGTTTGCCTGCACGTGGGCAGTGCTCAATCAGTTGCTTGAGTGAAGAACGTCCATCACCCGTTACACGTGGGGAATATTTAAGAGTGATGGAAATAACCTTGCCTCGCTCCTCTCCCGGTTGTCTGACATAGAATATGCCTGCTTCAGCACTGTAGTCCGAGCGAACTTGCAACAGAAAACGTCCTTGAGAAGGGAACTGAGCGATATAGTCTTTGAGTTGTTGGTCGCCATTCACCAACTTGACCCCAACCCCTCGGCAACCCAAATCAGGCTTTGCCACAAGAGGGTAAGTAATTCCTTGCTGTTTGAGTTGTTCTTTTGCTTGTGTAAACAATTGCGCTTCGTTGGTGTCAGATTTCTCCAACGTAATGAAAGGCAAAATCCACTGGCGCGTAATATCTCCAGCCGCGCTGAAAATGTCGTGTTTGGATTCTCCAACCATACCGCTAAGTTTGATCGCAGGGTTAGCAATCAGCGGCAGTGCCCAATCTCTGTGATACAGGCTTAATGCTGCACTTTGGACAACCACAGGGGCATAAACGAACCAAGCTGGTAAAAATTCAAATGGCGAGATGACTCTTTTCGGTTCATGGAGAACTGGCATTCCCGCATTGACCTTGTCTTGTGGAATCATTTCGACATTAGCGAGCTGTGTCATAAGAGCCTCTTAAGAATGTTTTTGTAATAATTTTATTGAGCATCCACATTAAGCATAGACCTGCCGGAATCAGCACCCAGCTTACGTGACTCTCTTTCAGCCAGGCCACACTGCCTAACTGGTAGAAGGAACCAAAAATCAAAGCAGTCCAAAGCCCTGTTGCACCAATTACCGCGACAAAAAATCGCATCATAGGCACATCAAGAAAACCGCTTAGCGTGAAGCCCACCGTGCGCAGGCCAGGAATGAAACGAACAATAAACAGGGTAATAAACGCACTCTGGTGAAGTTTCTTCTTCACTTGACGGACACGTTGATATTGGAAAATTCGATATCGTAGCAAGCGTACACGTTGTGCACTTTTCCCCATCAGATAGAGGCCAAGATCTCCTGTGGCAATCCCAACGAAGATAGCCGCTAGCGCCATACTCATTGGCATTAACTCTTGTACTGCGAGCGTTGCCGCGGTCACGATGGCTAAATCTTCCAGTAAGTAAGAAAGCAGGATGATGCCAACAAACAGCATTGCGACTGATGTATGCCCAGCGTACAACCATGCCTGTATCTGATTTGCTAACTCCATCTCTAACCTCAGCCATACTTCTTCAAATGTTCAGCGCTACTCGCATAGGCTGGCTAACTATCCATGGCATTTATTGCTGCGCCATGGTTAACAAGATAGGGAAATCAATGAGAAAATTTCACATACCTACAATTTAGTTGAAAAAAAACAGCTAAGGGGGCGAAAAAACAGAGTTTTCCGTAATTCGTACCACTAACGCGCTAAGCTGATGGGCTAAGCTAGAAAAAGCCAAAGATAACGCAAGTGCGATTTGGCTGGAGGGTGTATCACAATTCGATTTTATGATGTGCCAAGATATGTAGAGAGAGCCACTCAAGCGGTCGCTCAGCATTTTCGTATCCATATTCAGTAGCTTCTGCAATGCATCAAGGCTTAGTTTGCAGTCAACACATGTAGAAAAAATTCTAGAACGGCTAGAGGATGCCAACAGTCATCGAGATCACGTCATGATTGTTGCCCATAGAGGCTTATGGATTAAAGATGGCACACCTATCTATGCAGAAGGCTCTTTAACATCGATAAATAAGGCGATCGAATTAGGCATCGAAGCGATCGAGCAAGATATTCGAATGACTAAAGATGGAGTGTTTGTCGGTATGCACGATGAAACGCTTGACCGTACTACAACATGCACAGGGGAAGTCGTAGAAAAGCTTTGGTCTGAGTTAAAAGAATGCAACTTGGTTATCACGGATAACTTAGGAAAAAATAGAGTTGTAACGAATGAGAAAATTCTCAGCTTAAATCAAATCTATCAAGCGATTGATGGCAAAATTCTATTAAATCTTGATAACAAAGTTGGCGTAAATTACTTTCCTGAGATGATTGAAATGGCTCGAGAGCAAGGTGTTGAACATCAACTTTTGGCTACTATCAATCAGAATACGCCTGAACAACGCCAATCAGCCTCACAAATGCTCAATATCATTGGTGAAACAAGTGCCAACTTTCTTCCCAACCTTTATGATTCCCATGTCAATCTGGATGATGTAGAACGTTCACTTCAAGAGTATTCCCCTTCTGCTATGCAGCTGAGAAACTACCACGCTCCTGATGGAAAAATTACTATGGATGGGGGGATCTTGTTTAGGGCGTGTTGATCTTTGCTGTACATTTCGTATTCAGCAATACATCGGTAACCACATTAACATGAATGCCAGCGATAACATGCTGGCATAATTCCTTTCTAACTTGTCATATCTACTTGAAATAGCTCGATAATGCTTAATTCTCGCAAAGGCATTTTCAACCAGATGACGATACTTGTATAGACACCAATCCATACTGGTTTTGTCTATATCTTGCCCATAATTGCGTTTAGCAATTACCGTTTCTCCGCCATGTTCCTTAACAAAAGTACGGAAAGCTTCGCTGTCATATCCTTTATCACAAACGATGGTATTAACTTCATCGAGTTGTTCAACTAAGCTTTTGGCATGCAATATATCGTGGCGTTGACCTTCTGATAAATCAAAGCAAATCGGTAAGCCACCACTATCCACAGCTAAGTGAATTTTGGTTGAGTTGCCCCCGCAACTTTTTCCTATTTGCTCTGAGCTTTCAGTAGCTGCGCCTGTACTATGCTGGTGCGCTCGAACTATAGAGCCGTCAAGAAAGACCCATTCAAAATCAGCCATGCTAGATAAGCTTCTGAAAAGCTTATCTAAAACCCCTTTCTTTGACCAAAGATTAAATCGTCTGTAAACGGTACTCCACTCTCCGAACTCAGAGGGTAGATCTCGCCAAGGAATACCTGTTCTCATTCGATAAAGTATTCCTTCAAATGTCATTCGATGTTCAGTTTTATCGTAAATACGACCTGTACTTTTCATAATTTGAAGTAGCAGTTCCCATCGAATATCAGTTAGCATTGTTCTTGGCATGGTATTGGTTATGGTTTTACTTTTGGCGAAGCAAATTATAACTCTTTACCATGTTGTTCAAAAAATACTCACGAAAGATCAACACACCCTAGTCAAAAAGCAAAACAGCTCGCGAATCGATATAATTCTCATATGTGGATAAACACGCTTTATACGTATAGGGAACAAGCCGGTATGCGCTCAGGTGGACGCGGAGATGAAATGGCAGTTTATGCAAACCTTCCTAGTGAAGTTTACGGCTTTTGGGTAAACCAAGGAGTCACCATGTTTCAGACTGATGAACCTGAGTTTTTGTTGGGCTGGCTGAAAAGTAATGGTTACCGAAAACCCTATAACTGATCGGCTTCCCCATATCTATCTGGGCCATTAGCTGACATAATTTATGGGGTCGACTTGCACAATGATACAAGTCACCCCCTATCGATAAAATCTATATCAAACCGTGGTCATACCCAATGTAGCCATGAATTCCACTAGCCTGTCGGCTTGTACTGTATCCACTGCTATCTTGTTCTTTCCCACATGCTTACATGAAAGGCTCTGAGCCAGAACTCTGAGCTTGAGTTTTCATCAGATAACGAGACTGCCATCATCATTAAACTCCCAACAGTCGCCATAAGCTACTTCCCATAGATAGCCATCGGGATCGGAGAAGTAACCGCTATATCCTCCCCAGAATACGTCTTGCGCTGGTTTGACAAGCTTGCCCCCTGCCTCGACAGCGACACGTAGAATGTCATCCACTTCATCTTTACTTCGCGTGTTATGCGCCAACGTAATACCACTAAAACCTGCCCGTTTTGCGGTAAAGTCGGGCGAGACATCATCTGCTAATGCTTCAAGAGGATATAGCGCTAAACAAGTCCCGCGAGTTTTGAAAAATACAATGCCTTCTTCCGGTGTTTGAGCCGATTCAAAACCAAGCTTCGTATAAAAGTTAAACGAGGTTTTAAGCTGGCTGACGCCAAGCGTAATAATGCTGATTCTAGGTTCCATTACAGAGACTCCTTTATTGGTTTCATCCATAGTAGTGCAAATAGAATCACTGTGCTTAATTCAATATCGATTTTGTGTTTTGCCTAACCCGACATAACCGTCATTGATTAACATGGTTCGACTTTATTATGACCTGAGTAATTGCGCGGATGTGGCAAGAATCGTAAGTGAAGGTGGGAGTGAGAAATCTCAATTTGCCGCCTAATCGTGTCAACTAGGCGGCAGAGGTAACCTATTTTACTCAGGGTATAAACGGTACTTTTCACGCATACCGCGATATTCGTCTAATGCGGGCTCCCAGCTTGCTTCGATAACTTTATAGTGCGTGCCTTTATGTAGCTCTTCAAATACAGATGTAGTACCAATCAACTGTGCTAGCCATTCAGGGCGATCGATAATGCAGCGTTCCTCTAAAATATCACCTTCTGTAGGACAAACACTCAGGTAACCCAAGTCACGCATTTTCCAGTACCAACGATATAATGGCTCTAGGGTGAATTTGGTGTCTTCCGGTGGGGCGATACGGTAGCTTTCTCCCCATACGTATTCACCTTGTTGTGGCCAAGCTGCAGGATCATCCTCAATTTGAAATTCGTAGTTTATGTACAGATCTGGATCTGGGTAACCAATGACTTCAAAGGGAGTATCGGTACCACGACCGACGCTAATAGTGGTCGCTTCAAACAATCCCAAGGTTGGGTAGTATTGAACCGCTTCATCGGTTTGCAAGTTTGGTGACGGTGGCGTAGGTAGTGAGTAAGGCGTACTGTGAGTATATTCCGGCACCTCGACCACTTTCAGATCTTCATCGTTAAGTTGAATTTCGTTGGCCATCCAGCGCTCGCCATTAATCATCAGAGCCAGTTCACCCACAGTTAGGCCGTGAACAACAGGAATCGGAGCCATACCAACAAAAGACGAGTGTTCCTCTTCCATAATAGGGCCTGCGATGTAGTGCCCATTCGGGTTGGGACGATCAAGGATCAGCACTTGACGATCATTTTCAGCAGAAGCCTCCATAACATATTGCATGGTACTGATATAAGTATAAAAACGGACACCGACATCTTGCATGTCAAATACCATAACATCGACGTTTTCTAAATCTTCAGGAGTTGGCTTTTTATTATCGCCGTGCAAAGAGATGATAGGTAGGCCAGTATCTGGGTCGATGCCATCTTCGACATGGTCCCCAGCATCATGATCGCCACGAATACCGTGTTCTGGGGCAAATAAAGTCGTCACATTAACTCCATGCGCTAGCATGGTATCAATGGTATGAGTACCATCTTGAGTATGTGAGGTTGGGTTAACCACCAAACCTACCCGTTTACCTTCAAGATAAGGTAAGTATTCTTCAGTTTGATCCACACCCACTTTAATCTGAGCGTTTTCACTGACATCCTCTTCATCACAGCCGCTAACGAACAGAACGCTAGTCAATACAGCTAAGGAGAGTATTCGTTTCATGTTATTTCCTTATAGTTAAGTTCCATAGTCAGATTTGGAACGTAGGGCAATAAAAAGCCCTTCCCCGCGAGGGAAAGGGCTGAGGGCATAGTGGTTATTGTGGGTAGCTAAGTCCGTGGCCAATTTCGTACTTAAGATCGCCCATTTCACCATCTTCATTTTGCTCGAAGATGTTGACTGGCAGTTTGCCAGCTGGGTTGAGATCACCCAGAATCACACGGGCAGCTGCATCCATTGCATTGGCACCTAGATCTTCGCCATCTGCATTTGTACCGTAGAAATTATAGGTAGCGATGGCACTGTGTGACACGTCTTCGTAGTTCACCACATCATAAGGAGCTCGTAGAGTAAGATGAATTACATTTTTGTTTTGCTCATGGGCATATTGCATCGCGTTGTAAGCAATTTCGTTTTTATCAAAGCATCCATCACAGAATGGATTCACTTCATTAAATACAAGCGATCGGCTATCATTGGTTGCAGTTTTATTCTTCCCTGCATAGTGGCCTTGATCACCAACTGGAGTTGGGTTTGTAGCAAGCGTCCCAACAATAACTGTGTCTGCGTTGTCGATATAATTCGTATCGATTTCTAATAAACGACCACCAATTTGGCCTGTAGTTACTTCAGTAACACCGTATTGTTTTAATGCTGCTTCAAGCGCTTTTTCTTTCGAACCATCAGAACTTTCCGAGATCTCTGGAGCAGGCATAAGGACGTGAACTTTCCCAATAGCATCTTTATCAAGAGGTAGCATTGGGCTGCCATATTTTTGGTTTGAGATCAAAGTGACTGACTTTTCAGTAATATTTTTTTCTATTGCTTGGTGCTCATCATTACCGATGATTTCTTGAGCTTGCGATTGAATATCAGTCAGTGGTTGTGCGCCATTATGATTGAGGATATTACGCTCAAGCTTTTTGGTGATAATACGCTCAACGGAGCGATCGATATCAGCTTCAGAAAGTTCACCAAGTTCAACGGCTTCAACCACTTCATCAATCAGTTCCGTAAGCTGATTTTCACCACTTGTTGTGCGGAACAAAGTTGGCATTAAGGCGATATCCACTCCTGCTTGGAAAGTCTTGATAACCGCTTCAGCTTCGCCAAAGTAATCAGCAATACCTGCCATGTCTAACGCGTCAGTAATGGTCAGGCCTTGGTAATTGAGTTCTTCACGTAGCAGCTCAGTCTGAATTTTGTAAGACAGGGTTGCCGGTACCAGCATTTCTTTACCAGTCTCGCTGCTGGTGATAAATGAAGAATCGAGGGCAGGGTATTGGATATGCGCCGTCATGATCATGTCCGGTGCTACACCTTGCTCAATTGCTGTTTTATATGGCGCTAGGTCAATAGCATGAGCTTCTTCTAGCGTATTAAAAACAATTGGTAGGCCGTAATGAGAGTCATCCTTAGTATCACCGTGGCCCGGGAAGTGCTTGAAAGCACCAATAACATTAGCGGCTGCCATACCTTGTGCCGCCTGGCCACCAAGAATACCGACTGCTTCTGGGTCTTCACCGTAAGATCGAACATTAATTACTGGGTTAAGTGGGTTAGACTGAACATCAACCACAGGGGCAAAATTGACGTTAAAGCCAACAGAGCCTATTTCTGTTGCTAATACCTTGCCAGCATCATACGCCAATTGTGAATCACCGCTGTTAAGGTAGGCTGAACCCAGTGCCATGTTGCCTGGTAAGTTGGTCGCGTCTTCACGAGGAAGACGAACAACACTACCACCTTCTTGATCTATGGTCATGAACAGGCCAACCGGCTGCTCATCTTCAACAGCATCTTGCATATTCCAGATGAGTTCTGCTGTCTGGTCTGTATCAACAAGGTTACTGCTAAATAAAATCACCCCACCCACTTTATTGTGTTCAATGACATGGCGAACACTGTCATTTATTTCTGTCAGGCCATCCGTACACTCTGCGTTGCCATCGTCACACCAATAACGAAAAGACATAACAATTTTCTGAGCAATTTTTTCTTCAAGAGTCATTGATTGCGTAATAGCTTTTGCTTGTTCATCAATGCTCATTGTATCGTCATTACACCCTACTAATGCCAATAGACAGCTAGTAGCTAGTGCAGAGACTTTAAAGCCCTTCTTCATGGGTATTCCTTATTTCAACATCAATATTAAGTGGAGTAAATTTGATAGTTTAAATTAGATTAAAATAATCATAAGACAGTACAACGGAAAAATAATCCACTGCTTTCCACCATTTTAAAGATATGTATAACCCACTTATTTTTCTGAGAAAAAAATCACATTTTTTGCTTTAACGCCCCCTTTTAAATATTAATTATATAAACAAAAACAATCAATTATGATATCAATTTTATTAATTATGATTTATTTATATTTAATTAAATGCAAGGATTAAAATTTAATGAGTATAAAGACAACAATAAACTCAAGACATGAAATTATTTTTATCAAATTATATTTAAGTGGTTTTTACTTTAACAAACAATATATAAACACAATAAAAATAACATTTATATTGATATATGCCATGCACCATGATTTATAGAGTAAAACTAAAAACAAAAAATAATCATTATCTATTATTATGTTATCTTAATAAGAAGAAAATATTTTTTTAATAATTCCTAGATAAGATTTTTCTCTTTTTAATAAACCGTTAATGAAAAATGAAAAAAATCCTATTAGCTTTACTCATTTCGCATACTTTAACTGGCTGTGATTTCGATACAGACGACGATACACGAGAATCAGAACACAACCTTACCCAAGAGAGCACATTAAAGGTGGGTATACTCCCTGACACGCAAGCAGATGGTGTTACCGTGGCAGAGCATACTATGAGAGCCGTATTGGATAAGCACCTAGAGAATGGCGTAAATGTCGTGATCGCTGTCGGCGATCTAGTTGATCAAGGCAATCAATCTGAATTTGAAAGCTGGACTAGCATCGCGCGTGAATACCAAGAAAAAGGGCTTGAGTTCTTACCTCTTATGGGTAACCACGAAGAGTCGTATAGTTTCATGGTGGATTGGATTGACTATATGTCTGAGTTCATTCCCAAAGATGCAGTCCACCAACCTAAAAAAGAATGGATCAATTACTACGTAAAACGTGAAAATATATTGATGATTCAGATTTCTTACTGGGAACTCGCCTTTGCTTATGAATGGATAAAGCAGGTAGTGGCTGAACACCGAGATGATGTTGAACATATTTTCATCAATAGCCATGATGGTCTTATCGGGGCTAAGTATGGCCAAACTCGGGAGCTGATTGTTGAAGGGAACAAAAACGATGTACGCGGAGAGCTACTTGAAGAGCACTGGGATGAAATCAGAGAGTTCTTCTTCCAAAACGACATTATTTGGAACCAAGGCCATGAACATTTATACCAACGTTCAACAATTGATGCACCTGAATATCTGATCGATACAAAAGGCTCCACCCCAACAGGCGGTAACTATCGTATTCCTGTTTACACCCAAGTAATTTCTGGCAACGCATCATATAAAGGCTATAACTTTCGCTATGGAGAGCGAGATTTTGTCCAAAACATCATCCAAATGAAAATGGGGACTTTTGATGACACTTCAGAACATTTTGATGTCAACGCACCTCAATACACCATAAGTGGTGAACGCATAACCTATGAGGCTTTCGTTACACCTCACACCATTAAAAACAATAGTGAAGGACCTAAAGAGCTACAAACACCGGACTGGATCCTGATGGATAAATTTGATCGCACAACAAACCGCTGCGAAAAAATTGTCGATGCCATCACAATCGAAGCCAAAATGGAGACGGGAGATGCTCGTCCTGATGGGCATGATTTCTCCTTTAGAACGACGCCATGCGTTGACTCAAATCAGCTACATGCCCGTATTCTTGGTGGGCAAAATACATTATTCAATAGAGTCATTAATGCTGAAACAGCAATTGGTTGGGATGAACAAAGTCGAGCGAAAACACCAAGCGCACTATGGGCAAGAATGCATAACTACTTGTACCAAGATCATGAACCATGGACACCCAATTTTAATGCTAAAGAACGTGCTGTAGAAGGTATTATTGATAATACTGAATTTAAAATTCCACCGACTTCCATGGATATGAAAAAGCACATCACTCTAAGCTGGGATGATACCACTACCAAAAACATGCTGTCTGATGTATTAATTATATCCGGAATGACAACCCATACAGGGACCTATCAAGATGCCAATGGTGGCCGCTTAGACATTGAAGTCGAAGAAGGAGTCAAAACCACTCATGATGATTGGGATAAACCTGCCGAGCCAATGCCTAGCAACGCCACAAAGGATTGGGATATCAACCAACAAAAAGCCGTTGCGTACAGTGTAGAGTTCGCCTTACCTCAATCTCAAACAGTTGATAAGGTAGCTTTAGCCACGTATAAAGATAATCAATGGGTTCCCATGGTATCAAAAGACTGTGTGTTGACTTTACCATACGAAGACACCTACTTGGATACTCCACCCAATACAGGAACAAATTGTGATAGTGAGTTGATTGTTGGTTACGATGTCGATAAACACGCTTTTTGGACGATCTTGCATGATGATGCTGAATTAGCTTTGATAAAACAATAATCATGTCAGTAAAGACCTGTGTAATAAGCACTACACAGGTCTTAATTCTAGCTAACAAATATGAACTCGATCACTTATCGACATTACCACTTTAAAATAGCTACTTGCCATTCCATCTGATGCCTCTTCCTTTCCTCCTAACTCATCTCTACGAACTCAAATCGCAGTGCTTTCGCTTGCTGGCTGTCTGGAAAGATGGTTTCGAGTTTCTTCGAGGTGACCGATAAATGTGGGCCCAGTACCCCTTTGATCACTGAGCGTGTATCTGTGGTCGGTTTGAGATCTCGCCCTTGATATAAGTCAGCTTCCGCCAACCCTGGCCAATGGCCTAGTACTTCTCCGCCTCTAATCGCCCCACCAGCCACGAACATTACATTCGCCGTACCATGATCCGTCCCCTTGGTGCCGTTTTCACGCGCAGTACGGCCAAATTCGCTCGCGGCTATCACAACTGTCCGTTGCCATTGCTTGCCTAGCGCTTGTTTTAGAGATGCTAGACCAGCATCCAATAACTTCAACTGATTACTCAATCTACCGTTAACACTGCCTTGATTAGCATGGGTATCCCAGCCTCCCAACTCCAAAGCCGCAATATTAGGCCCTGCTGGATCCGCCAAAATTTCTCCAGTCTTCTGCGTTAGGGATTGAAACTGCTTACCCACACCTCCGTCCCCCACCAGTTTGTCGATTTTCATCATACTCTCAAAGTTAGACGACAAGGTGGCGTCAGATTGAAGCAGTTGTTCAAGTAGCTCCGTTTGACGCTCTCGTGTTTTCAGTCGGTTTGGATACCAACTGTCGACTCTAGCTTCTCCCTGCATGATAAGTGGAAGGCCAGAGTCAATGGCAATGGCCTGATTCCGGCTTTCAATACTAAGCAATCGGTTGAGCCAACCTTCCGCATAGAAGGGATCTAATGTGCCATTTTCAAGTATCTTCTGACCATCAAAGTGAGAACGCTCTCGATAAGGAGTGGCACATGCATGAACAAAACTGATCTCCCGTGCCTGATACCACTGGTGACAAGCTTTAAGAGCAGGGTGAAGACCAAAAAAGCCATCTAAGTTCAGTAACTGCCCTTCATGGAGCCCAATGGTTGGCCTAAGCGACGCATATACTTTATCACCATAAGGCACCACCACATTTAGACCATCCATCGCACCACGCAGAGATATCCAGATAAACAGGTTGTCGGAACGTGATTTGGCAAACACAGGCATGGGTAGCAATGAGCTCATACTCAGTGCAGCAGCACTTTGCAAGAAGCGGCGTCTATTAGGCAAGGTGGATGACATCATGATTCTCCTTAGCGATACTGAAACTGCGGACTGAGCCAAAATAGCGATAGCTGCATCATTGGGTTCTTGGTTTTACTCAGTACCAGCTGAGTATGTTCATCCAGGTAGGCGCCATAGAGCTGTGAGATCACGTCATCGACCATTTTTTGCGGTTGGATGTTACTCGCTTTAGCCTGCTTGACCGCTTTGGCCGCCAACATATTAGCGACTTGTAACCTCTGTGTTAGAGCAGAAGGACTATTGTAGTCTTTGTCTCGGTCTGGCCAACCTGCGGGGGAGCCCGGATTGAATGCCGGCTGCCCTAACACATTCAACACATTCATCGCTTGTTTATCACTGATACTAATTTGCGCGCTGCGCAGAACAGCAAACAACCATTCTTTAGGCGTACGAAATCGCATCGGCTCAGCGGAACCTGCTGGCTCACTTTCGATCAACACTTGGTATACAGGACGCAGCTCTCCTGCAGATTTTAAATAAGCATTAGCCATTGCCGCCTCAAGTTCAGGGTAGGAGCGACCAAAGAAATGTTGGCATAATTTAGTCGCTAGGTGCTGCGCGGTATCAGGATGCAGCGCTAACGCTTGGAGGCAAGCTTCGCCTTGTTCTATTCCTTTTTGCGCATAAGTGCGGCCCATAACCTTCACCGCCCCTGGCTCATGCATACTCGGTACAAAGCGAAAACCGATATCAGGTGATTTGAGTTTGATGCTCCAACCAGAAATCGCCTTTGCTAGTTCAATCACGTCCTGCTGCGTATAAGAGCTATCGACGCCTAGGGTATGAAGTTCAAGGATTTCACGAGCCAGATTCTCATTCAACCCTTTACCACGTCGTTTGCCAAGCTTGGAGTTAGGGCCGGTCGATGCCTGATTATCCAAATACATTAACATCGCAGGGTGCTTTGATACGCCCATGAGCATATCGCTGAAGTTACCACTCCAGTGTTGACGAACAACATCGTTCTCAATTTTGGAAGCCAGTGGCATCAAGCGTCGATTGTCGACGGATATGGCGAAATGATTGCTCCAAAACTGGATTAAGCGTTCTTGAAATCCGTATGGAGTATGAATGCTTTGTTGGTGCCGAGCTTCGATCTGCTGGCGATAGTGCTGACGATAAAAAGCCTGAAGTTGCTCTTGCAGCTCACGCTTTTTCACCACATCATTCTTAACTTTGGCGCGTTGCGCTTGGCTTTCACCAAGTTGAGTCAGAATCTCTTTGGTACTTGGTAAGGCTTGAATGCTAGGGTGAAGATAACTCACACCCTCTAGCTGATGCACCAGTGGTGAGGTCGGTCTTCCTAATTGAGGACCAAACCCAAATCTTTGTTCTGCAAGGATCTGCTCGTTTGGATAATAATTCATAACGCACTTCCTGATACGACATACTGTAAGAGTATTCTGCCTCTGTCAGGAAATGATGAGTTTTACCAAGTTTCAATCCGCCTAATGTCAATTTTTCGTTTTAGTGAAAATACCAGTTACTCACTAATCTATTAGGGAAGAAACCATCACCCGAGTATTTAGAGCGCAAATCTAGTATTTGCGCTCATCTTCCAAAGCTTACTTCAACTTGTAAAACACCGTCGCTAATGGTGGCAATCTGAGGGACAACGACTGTGGCTGGCTTTCACTCTCAACCATTTCTGTCACCGCACACTGTTTCACCTCATAACCACTACCCTTATAGCACTGGTCATCGGTATTAAGCAGCAGTTCATACTCACCCGCCAATGGCACACCCAGTCGGAACTTATCGTGAGGAACAGGGGTAAAGTTGGTAATAACCAAAATGCGCTCCCCATTATCGCTTAAACGTTCGTGGGCAAGAATGGAAGACTCAGCCGCATCCTGCAAACGCCATTCGAAACCACGTGGTTCACAATCCAGTTCATGCATCGCACGTTCAGATGTATACAACTTATTCAGATCGCGAGTGAGCGCTTGCACACCTTGATGACGTTCGAATTCCAGCAGGAACCATTGCAGTTGATCGTCGTGATTCCATTCAGCCGTCTGACCAATCTCTGCTCCCATGAAGTTGAGCTTCTTACCCGGTTGGCCGTACATGTAACCAAGATAAGCGCGCAAATTCGCCGTCTGTTGCCATTCGTCACCTGGCATTTTGTTGTGAATCGACCCTTTGCCATACACCACTTCATCATGTGACAAAGAAAGAACATAGTTTTCGCTATGTGCATAAACTAGCGGAAACGTGATGGTATCGTGGTGGTATTTTCGATGAACAGGATCTTCTTTGATGTAGGAAAGCGAGTCATGCATCCAGCCCATATTCCACTTAAAGCCGAAACCCAAACCGCCCATAAAGGTTGGAGCAGAAACCCCTGGGAATGCCGTCGATTCTTCCGCAATAGTCATCGCATTCGGGAAGTACTTATACACTTCCTCATTCATCCATTTTAGCGTTGCAATGGCATCATAGTTTTCATTGCCACCATCGACATTTGGGATCCACTGATCATGACTTCGCGAGTAATCAAGGTAAAGCATCGATGCGACAGCATCCACTCGGATACCATCAATATGGAATTGCTCAAACCAGTACAGAGCATTAGATACTAAGAAGCGACGCACGTGCTCACGGCCTAAGTCGTAAATGTAGGAATTCCAGTCCTGATGCCAACCTCGGCGTGGATCCGGATCATGGAAAAGCGGTGTACCGTCGAAATTGGCCAGTCCGTGATCGTCGGAAGGGAAATGAGCTGGAACCCAGTCTAGCACCACACCAATTTCAGCTTGGTGACACTGATCAACGAAATATTTAAAGTCATCCGGCGAACCAAATCGGCTGGTAGGAGCAAATAGCCCCACAGGCTGATAACCCCAAGAACCGTAGAATGGATGCTCAGAGACGGGCATTAACTCAACATGGTTATAACCCATATCGACCAGATAAGGAATAAGCTGATCAGCCAGTTCACGGTAATTCAAGAAATCGCCATTAGCATTACGACGCCATGAACCCGCGTGAAGCTCGTAAAAAGACAACGCTTCCTTACGCTTTTCAGTAACCGGTCGGCTTTGCCACTGAGTATCTTGCCAGTCGTAGCGAGAGTGATCATAAGTTACCGATGCAAAGGAAGGATACTGTTCCGCATATGCTCCCCAAGGGTCAGCCTTATGCGGTAGGCCTTCACCATTTGGCCCTTTCAACTCAAATTTATACTGAGTCCCTTCTTTCAAGTTCGGAATAAAGATGCCCCAAATACCATAATCGAGGCGCTGCATAGGCGTTCGTCGACCATCCCACTGGTTAAACTCACCCACCAAACTACATGCCGAGGCATGAGGGGCGTATACCAGAAAACGAACGCCCGAGATTTGTTTACCACCACGCTCTAAAGTCACAAACTGTGACCCCATGTGATGGTACATGTCTTTAGGCGTATGCAGATCATCATACTCTGCATAGATAGTATGATATTGGTAGGGATCATCGACGATCTGCTCTGAGCCTGACCAATGAACAGCAAGCTGATAATGCGTTTGAGTTAAATCTCTTTCTTGAGTCAAGATAAAACCGGACGCATCTTCGCGTTCAAGCTCGATTCTATCTTCGCCGTCAATCACTAATTCAACCTTGTCCGCACCGGGCATCCACACCCGTAACCCACCTTGCTTAGGTTCAAGATATGGACCAATAAAAGAAAATGGATCCGCAAACGAAGCATGCGAAAGTTGGTTATACAATCTGGTTTTCTTATCTAATGTTGCCGCTTTCAAGTTATTCTCTCCCTAACCTAACTTTCTGAAAATAGCCGAAAGTCTGCTTACATCTTTGAGGTGGATCATTGCGGACGGCAACGCTGACTAACAGGCGTTTAAATCGAAGCGCAACGTAAACAGCTTCTGGTTTTTATAAACAAAAGCCCGCTAAAAATGCGGGCTTAATATAGCATCTAAAAGTTTACCGCATTCCGGTTTAACATAGAGTGATAGAGTCGATATTTTTCTATGTTATCTGCGATAAGAGCCTGTTAATTACTCGCTTTTGCGCGAACTTCCGTCAACTTATGGGCAATGCGATTTACCTCTTCACGAGCAAATACTTCATCCAAATTCATTGACAGTTTACGACGCCAGTTTGGATACTCATCAACCGTGCCTGGAATGTTGACCGGCTTATCCATTTCCAACCAATCTTCTAACTGAACACTGAGCAATGTTGATGAGCCTGCAGCTACGTGCAATTGCAAAGCCTCAGCCAGATACGAGTCCATAGGAACGTACTGCGCATCTCGGCCCACACCTTCCGGAAGGTAGCCGTGCCAAGCCACAGAATCCAAAATACCTTGTTTACTTTCCAAACGATCTGCGAACAGGTTCTTCAATTGCTCTGGATCTGGGTACAAACCCAGCTCTTCGCCCATCTTTAAGTCGTCACAGTGCCAGAAGCCACGTAAAGTCGGCATATCATGCGTACATAGCGCAGACATAGACTGCTCAGCATAATGAGCTGGTGAAATGTAACCACCGTCGTCTTCTGACGTTTCGAAGAAGAACACTTTGTATGAATGAACACCTGCATCACGCAAAATCTCCACGATTTCATCTGGCACTGTACCTAAATCTTCACCAATAACGCTGCATTGATGACGATGAGATTCCAGCGCAAGAATCGCTAGCATATCTTCCACGGGGTAGTAGATGTACGCACCTTTGGTCGCATTTTCACCTTTAGGTATCCACCACAAACGCAACAAGCCCAAGACATGGTCAATACGCAGTGCTCCACAATGCTTCATATTGGCACGCAGCAGTTTGATGTAGGCATCGTAACTGGTTTCCTGAAGCACTTGCGGGTTAAGCGGCGGTAAGCCCCAGTTTTGGCCCAGAGGGCCCAGAATATCTGGCGGAGCACCGATGCTGGCGTCCATCACAAGATTGCCGTTATCAGCCCAGGTTTCAGCGCCCGAATCAGCCACACCAACCGCTAAATCACGGTATAGGCCGACAGACATACCTTTCTCTTCAGCTAATGCCTGAGCTTCATTAATTTGGATATCCGCAATCCATTGCAGGTACATGTACAGATGGACCTGATCGAGATTCTGTTCAATAAACTTTTGGACAGCGGTATTTTCAAAACGGCGGAATTCATCTGGGAAAACTGGCCAGCCCCAAACATTAGCATTTTCAGCATGCAAAGAGGCATGTAGAGCATCAAATGCGGCTTGATGCATCAGACTATCGCCCCCCTCTTCAACAAACGCTAGGAAAGCTTGAGCGCGCTCGGTGTTCTTATCCAAGTGGCGCTTCTTGAACTCATCAAACAGTAGCGGAAGGACGCTCAGCTTGAGATCCGCCACTTCGGTGTAATTCACCCAATGCGATTCACGCGCTTTTTGTAAGCGCTGCTGGAATTCAGCACTGCCAACACGCTGTTGCGCTTCGATACTCAATGCAAACTCAGGTACAGAACTGACATCAATGTATAGGATATTTAACCAACGGCGTGAGGACGGGCTATATGGGCTGGCGCCTTCAGGGTTTGCCGGGAATAATGAATGAATTGGGTTTAGGCCAACAAAATCACCGCCCCGGGAAGCAATATCAGCCACCAGCTGTTTCAGGTCACCAAAGTCACCCATTCCCCAGTTATGTTGTGTGCGCAAAGTGTAAAGCTGAATGCTCGGGCCCCACATTTTTTTGCCACTTTCGATGTCATCCTGTTTGTAACAAGCTCTCGGTGTGACAATCAGAGTCATCTCATAAGGGGACTTCCGGCGTTTGCGAGTGATCGTCAGCTTGTGGTAACCCCAAGCCAAATCACTCGGTAATGTAAACACTAAAGGGCCACCCTCTTTACGTTCATCGCGAACGATTTGAGACTGAAGATAGCCTTCAAGTACCTCTCCCTGCTCGGTATCTAAACGCCAGCTGAACTCGCTTTCACGAGCACTTGCGCCAAGATTAAGTGCCACTTCAACTGGCTCACCATCACGGACCACCAGCACTGAATCCAGCACATCTTTCTTGTGTTTTTTCTCTGCCGATCGCAGAAGAGTATCATCATTCGTCGTGTCGTAGCCTAAAGACGTCAATAAGTAGCGAATCGTTTCTTCGTCTACTTTTGCCTCATCTCCCCACGCGCTAACGTAGCTGTCGGCAATTCTTGCCATTTCAGCGACTTGTTGTAATGCGTTTTGTTCTTTCATCGCTCTCTCCGAAGGATTCAGTAACCTTCAAATGTAGGGTTTTTATTTATTTGTAATTAAGAGAGCCAAGGCTTAATAGCCTTGGCTTATTTAGGTGGAATTAGCGCTTAACCGCTTCTAATTTCCAGATATTGTTTACATAATCTCGAATTGAACGGTCTGACGTAAACTTACCAACCAAGGCCGTGTTAAGAATGGCTTTCTGAGCCCAACCCGCTTGATCTTTATATTGTTTGCCCATGTCTTCATGCGCTTGCACGTAAGAAGCAAAGTCAGCCAAACATAAGTACGGGTCACCGCCATCAAGCAAGCTGTCAAACGTTGCACGTAACAGACCAGGTTGACCTGGAGTGAACTCTTCGCCCAACAGTAGGTCAAGTGACGCTTTTAGTAGTGGGTCCGCGTGGTAGTAGTCATAAGGGTTGTAACCTTGTGCTTTAAGCGCTTGTACACCGTCAACGTCTAGACCAAAGATATAGATGTTCTCATCACCCACTTCTTCACGAATTTCAACGTTCGCACCGTCCATAGTACCGATAGTCAATGCACCGTTAAGCGCCATTTTCATGTTACCCGTACCTGATGCTTCTTTACCTGCTAGAGAGATTTGTTGAGAAACGTCAGCCGCTGGAATGATGATTTCCGCCATGCTTACGCGGTAATCTGGAATAAAGACCACTTTCAGCTTATTACCGATACGAGGGTCGTTGTTGATCTTCTCAGCAACCTTGTTCACCGCGAAGATGATCTCTTTCGCTAGGTGGTAACCCGGCGCCGCTTTAGCTGCGAAGAAACAAACACGTGGCGTACATTCGAACTCAGGTTCGTTAATGATACGGTGGTATAGAGACAAGATGTGCAGCAGATCTAGGTGCTGACGCTTGTACTCGTGCAGGCGCTTGATTTGCACGTCAAAGATTGCATTAGTATCTAGCTCGATACCCATGTTCTCTTTAACCCAATCCGCAAGACGCTGTTTGTTTTGCTTCTTAACGGCCATGAACTCTTTTTGGAATTTCGCATCAGTCGCAAACTGAGCAATACCTTCAAGCTGTTCAAGTTTAGCTGGCCACTCAGTACCAATCTTGTCTGAGATTAAGTTAGATAGACCTGGGTTACAGAACTTCAACCAACGACGTGGCGTAATACCGTTTGTTACGTTAGTCAGTTTACCTGGGAAGATTTCATTAAACTCAGGGAACAGATCTTTCTTAACCAGTTCAGAGTGAAGTGCTGCTACACCGTTGACTTTGTAAGAACCAATCACACATAGGTTTGCCATACGAACCATGCGGTTGAAACCTTCTTGGATGATAGACAGCTTAGCTTGTTTCTCACCATCACCAGGCCACATTTTACGTACGTCTTGTAGGAAATGGTGGTTGATTTCGAAAATGATTTCCATGTGACGAGGCAGTAGACGCTGAATGAGCGACTCTGGCCATGTCTCTAGAGCTTCTGGAAGTAGCGTATGGTTGGTGTAGGCAAACGTGCTTGCACTGATTTCCCACGCTTTGTCCCAAGATAGACCTTTCTCATCAATCAAGATGCGCATCAGCTCTGGGATAGCGATGGTTGGGTGCGTATCGTTTAGCTGGATAGTTTCTTGCTTAGGAAGATCGGCCAGTGCAAAACCTGCGGCTTCATGGCGACGTAGAATATCGCGTACCGATGCCGCTGAGTGGAAGTACTGCTGCATTAGGCGTAGAGTTTTACCCTTCTCGTGGTTATCGTTCGGGTAAAGAACTTTGGTGATGTTGCCAGCATCAATTAACGAGTGCTGCGCTTCAAAGTAATCACCGTTGTTAAAGCTTGCTAGTGAGAATGGTGCAATCGCCTGACATTCCCAAAGACGTAGCGGGTATACTGTATCTGATTCGTAACCAACGATTGGCAGATCCCAAGGCATTGCTTTTACTGTCATGCCAGGAACCCACTTGCGAATTTCTTTGCCATTCTCGTGGCTGACTTCTACGTGACCGTAGAAACCAATTTCTTGTGCCAATTCTGGACGAGCGACTTCCCATGGGTAGCCTTCAACACCACGCCATGCGTCTGGTGCTTCTTTTTGACGGCCTTCTTCAAAAGATTGCTTAAACAAACCGTACTCATAGTGCAGACCGTAGCCCACCGTTGGGAATTCTTGTGCCGCACAGGAATCCATAAAACATGCCGCAAGACGACCTAGACCGCCGTTACCTAGTGACGGGTCGCGCTCTTCTTCAAGTAGGTCAGTTAAGTTATGACCTAGGTCAGCCATCGCATCAGTGATCTGCTCGTATAGACCCATGCTGATTAGGTTGTTACCTGTAAGACGACCGATTAGGAATTCTAGAGAAAGGTAGTTAACGCTTTTCGCGCTTTGAATCTTTGGGTCTTGTTCAGTTTTTAGTAGATCCAATGTCGTTAGCTCAGCCAAAGCTCGACCCATCGCGAGGTACCAATCACGCGGAGTCGCAGTCGCTTCCGTCTTTGCGTAAGTAGTCGATAGATGCTGCTTCACGCTTTCTTGGAATAAAGCTTTATCAAATTTTTTCTGTTGCGTAGGTTTCATTAGAGAAATCTCACTTATCGGTTTTAATCCATCTGAGACATATCGTGCATTGACATGACAACCAAAACATCCTCCTATATCGACAGCTCATTAGGAGGAGGATGCAGGGCGTAGAGGGCGTATGACCAGAAGCTCAGTGATCTAACTCCCAAATCAATTGGGCTCAAACCTTCGCTCTGGTGATAAAGATCACACCATCAACGAAATTCACCTTAGCCTTGGTGTATGAACCTTAGGTGTCCATATTCTCAATAATTTGAACAATATGCTCACCTGATCACATATTGAGCGCTAAATTCACGCAAGTTACATAGTTTTTGGTGCAGAAACAGGTATAAGTCGCACTTATAAATCCGATTAAAATAGATTTAGATCACAAAACAAGGGCGTAGATAAGAGGAAAGTGTGAAATACGCGAAAATCTGGCGGTTGATCAATAACTGTCGCTATTGTTCTCAAGTAACATCCCTGTCATTAGGTCTGATTGACTAAGTTTTAATCAACATACTCCGAATAAAGATTGGTATTTGTGAGTATTTCAGAACAGGGAAAAGAAGATGTGGATTCCTTCGAAATTAACCCGTCCAGGGCGTTTACACAACGCAATTGTCCGCCCAAGAGTTCTCGATTTATTACAGCAAGCCCCCTGTTATAAACTCATTCTTTTCCGTTCGCCCGCAGGGTATGGCAAAACAACCATGGCATCACAGTGGTTAGCCGACAAAACCAACACGGGCTGGTACAGTATAGATGAGAGTGACAACGACTCATTCCGCTTTATCAACTATCTGATCCAAGCATTGAACAAGGCCACGCACAACGCTTGTCCGAATTCTCAGAAACTGGCTGAAAAGCGCCAGTTTTCTTCTCTTCACTCACTATTTAGTGAAGTGTTCGCTGAAATCGCCAATTTTCACCAAGAGTGCTATCTGGTCTTGGATGATTACCACCTTATCTCTAATGATGACATCCATGAAGCGATCCGTTTTTTCCTCAAGCACATGCCGGATAATCTGACGCTGGTCGTCACCAGTCGCGCAACACCACCGTTAGGGACTGCAAACCTGCGTGTTCGCGACCTCATGATCGAGATTGGCGATGACCTTTTGGCATTTGATACCGAAGAAACCACTCGCTTTTTTAATCAACGAGTGGCTGATGGCATTGACGACGCGACTGCCGACAATTTACGAAATTATGTAGAAGGCTGGCCGTCAGCGCTACAATTAATCGCATTGCAGGCGCAGCATCAACACAAAACCTTAGCTCAGTCTGCTGAATCCTTTTCTCAATTTAATCACGCTCACCTGTGGGACTATCTGGTTGAAGAAGTGTTCGATCTCTTGGATACAGAAACACGTTTATTTCTACTGCAATGTTCTGTACTTGATCACTTTAATGATGCTCTGGTATCGACTTTGACCAAACGTGATGACGCTCTTAGCATGATTGAGTCACTCAACCGCTACGGCTTATTTATCCACCCACTTGAAGGCGAACAAAACTGGTATCGCTTCCACAACTTGTTTGCTGAATTTCTCGCTCACGAGCGCTCTGCTCGTATACCTCAGCAAGAGCAAGAACTGCATCAGACTGCGGCTCAAGCATGGTTAAAGCTTTCTTCTCCTCACCAAGCACTTCGTCATGCTCAAAAAGCAGGAAACCGCCAATTAACTGCCGACATCTTGAGCCAATATGGCTGGAAAATGTTCAACAGCGGCGAGCTTCAAACTGTAGAAAAAGCGATTAACACCCTCGCCCCTGAACAACTCTATAGTGAACCGAAATTGTGCATGTTGCAGGCCTGGTTAGCGCAAAGTCAGCACAGGTATAACGATGTTGGTGACCTGCTATCCAAAGCGGATGAGCAAATGAAAGCCTTCAACGTCACATTAAGCACCAAAGAGCAGGGAGAGTTTAACGCCTTACGTGCTCAGGTCGCGATTAACCAGAACGAACCAGAAAAGGCACTGGAGCTGGCTGAACTGTCTCTTGGACAGCTCGACAGCACAGTGTATCGCAGTCGCATTGTCGCAACATCCGTTGTTGGTGAAGTGAACCACGTGTTAGGCCATCTGAGTCGCGCACTGCCTATGATGCAGCAAACCGAAAAGCTGGCTCGCCAGTATCAGGTTTACCATCAAGCGTTATGGGCAATGCTTCAGCAAAGTGAAATTCTCATTGCTCAGGGCTATGTACAGGCTGCCTTTGAAGTACAGGAAAACGCCTTCAAGCTAATCGAGGAGCAGCAACTGCAGCAAGTTCCAATGCATGAGTTCCTGCTACGTATTCGTGCACAGATTTTCTGGTGTTGGAATCGTCTCGACGAAGCCGAGGAATGCGCATATAAAGGCTTAGATGTACTGGGTAATCACAGTCCAAGTAAGCACTTACATAGCTACTCTATGCTGGCGCGAATCGCTATTGGGCGTGGTGAGTTAGACAAAGCCAACAAGTTCATTGAGCAAATTGTTCACCTGCTGAAGCAGTCCACCTACCATGTTGACTGGACGGCGAACGCTTCGTTGTCTCTGATTCTGTTCTGGCAGGCGCGAGGCGATATGGAAGCCATTCAACATTGGCTAGAAACCACACCTCGCCCAGAAAAAGCGTGTAACCATTTTACTCAACTCCAGTGGCGCAACATCTCCCGTGCACAAATCAATCTGGGTATGTTTGATCAAGCGGCTGAAACGCTTAAATTCCTTCAAGAACAAGCGAATCACAACAGTCTGGTCACCGACAATAACCGCAACCTGATTGTTGAAGCGGTACTGGCGACCACACAGCAAGATGAAGAGCGCGCCAAGTTACTGCTCAAACAAGCACTGGAACTGACAAATCAAACAGGGATTTTGGGTAACTTCCTCGTTGAAGGCGGCAAGATCGGTCATATTCTCGAAAAACTGGTCAACAAAAATGAGTTGGGTGACCTTGAACGCCACCGCGCTCAGCAGTTGCTTAAGGACATATCGACGACTCAACGTAGCCGCTCGGTTCACTTTGATGAAGAATTTGTTGAGAAGCTGGTTAACCATCCGAATATTCCAGAGTTGGTTCGCACCAGCCCACTAACTCAACGTGAATGGCAGGTACTTGGCCTGATCTATTCTGGCTTTAGTAACGAGCAAATTGCTCAAGAGTTGGATGTAGCGGGCACCACAATCAAAACTCATATTCGTAACCTGTACCAGAAACTCAATATCGCGAATCGAAAAGAGGCGATAAAAACAGCAGAAAACCTCCTGCAATTAATGGGTTACTGATACTAGGCCCTCAATCTCAGCAAAAAGCCCTGACTATCAGGCAATGTAGATCAGATAAGGATCGGTTGACCGATCCTTCTGATGAGAGACAATCGGAAATCTGTTTATAGGTTTCCGATTTTTTATGTCTATTCAACACTTCTTTGCCGACTTCCTTGAAGAAAACCCTGTTGATGTTGCCCAACTCACCACCTTTTCTGAACACATTCCCGATGCGTGGGTAGCTAAAGCAGCCTCACTGTCCGATAAAGCGACTATCCGTCGACGCCGATTACCGAGCGATATGGTGTTGTGGCTGATTGTGGGTATGGCTTTTTTCCGCAATGAACCCATTGCCGAAGTCGCTCGAAGAATGAATGTCTGTGCTGACGGTTTGGCTGATGAAGAGCTATTGGCAAAGAGCGCCTTAACCCAAGCAAGACAACGCTTAGGCAAAGCAGCACCCGAATGGCTGTTTAAGCAATGTGGGAAAACGTGGGGACTTGAGCGATACCCTGATGATGCATGGCAAGGCTTACAAGTTTTTGCTGTCGATGGCGCTCTTTTTAGAACGGCTGACACACCAGAATTGAGGGAACATTTTGGCTCTGGAAATACGTCTAGCAACAGACAAACACCTCATCCAGTATTGAGAGTTGTGACTATGATGAATGTTCGCTCTCATGTCATCGTTGATGCGGCGATAAGCCCGTATCGCCGAGGTGAAATTCCTCTAGCGATGCCTTTCATCAACGCTCTACCAGACAACTCAGTGACGTTACTGGATAAAGGTTTTTATGGTGCAGATTTACTCCTTTCTCTGCAAAACAGTGGAATAAATAGACACTGGCTTCTCCCTGCAAGGAAAGGAGTCAAATATACTCTACTGGATGATAAAGAAAGCAGTGACATGCTTGTGGAGATGAAGGTCTCACCGCAAGCTCGTAAAAAGAATCCTCGTCTTCCAGAAAAATGGACAGTCAGAGCCGTCAGTTATGAGGTTCAAGGTAAATCCAAAACGGTGTTTACCTCGCTTCCTAGAGAGCAGTATGACGCTCAATCTGTGGCAGAGCTTTATCATGAAAGATGGGAAATCGAATTAGGTTACCGTGACATCAAGAGCTCAATGCAACACAACGCTTTAGTGTTGAGAAGCAAAACAGTCGAACTCGTCTATCAAGAGCTGTGGGGGTTATTACTTGGTTATAACTTGGTGAGACGAGAGGCTAGTCAAGCTGCCGTTGAACACGGACGCTTACCTAATGAAATCAGCTTTAAGTACGCTTGCCAGTTTATAGCCAGCCAGCTCAAAATGATGAGTAAAGCGGTGTCTTTAGGTAACACGCCGAAACGCTTAAAGAGCCTTCGAGGAGATTTATCTATCCTCTTTATAGACAAACGCCCTAAGCCAAATCGGCCTAGGGCGGTAAAAATATCAAAGACCCGATACCCTGTTAATCGCTACGCAGCTCCTCTTAAGTGAACTACGTTGCTGACTATCAGGGCTTTTTTACATCTGTTCAACGCCAGAAGCATGCATCAGCTTCAAATGCCGCTGTAATGCTGCAAAGCTCTGCTCCCGAAACCATCGATGGGCAGGATCTTTTTGATGCCGACTGTGCCACAGCAGATAGTAGCTATGCTTGGGCAAATCAAAGGGCAATGGTTTTACAACGTAGTCAAACCGATTAGAAAAATAGCCCGCCAAATGCAAAGGCGCGGTAACCAGTGCGTCACTCTGACTGACTAATTCCATTGCCGCAGTGAACGATGGCACCCTGGCGATCACCTTACGCTGAACCTTGCGATGTTCAAACTGCTCGCCCACATACTGACGCATCTCTCGCATACCATGCACCATCACATGGGAAGCACTAAAATAATCATCCATTTCAAGGCTAGCGTCAGCCAATGAATGATTACCAGACATCAGTACTACATATTCATCTTCAAGCAATTTTTTGCCGTAGATATTCTCAGGAAAGTAGTCGAGTGTGGTCGCCAGTACATCAATCGGGCTGTCACCGAGAACGCTAACATGCTGATCTTGCCACAGCTCTCCATTTACCCCTGCGTTTGGGGCCAATCTAAGCAGTTCAGCAGACACCAGAGGCACACTCGATTCAGACAAAAATGCCGTGTAGGCCAGTCTGAACTCTCTTTGACAAGCATGAGGCAAAAATGCTTCCACTGCATAAAGCTCATCCAATGACCCAATCAACTCAGGCAGTTGAGCGAGTAACTGCTGGCCTCTGGCACTGACTACAAACTGTTTGCCTTCCCGAATCAAAATCGGGTCATCAAAGGCCGTTCTTATCTGACTCAAGGTTCGGCTCATCGCTGACTGAGTGACGTTGAGCTGCAGTGCAGCCTCGGTCAAGCTACGAGTTTGGAGCAGCACCAACAATGGGCGTAGCAGTTTGTAGTTATTCATATCACCTTCTTAGAATCACAATGACTTAAGCATCCATACATCACAGCCGTTGTGCAAAGTCCCCTCAAGAGGCGCAGTGAGGTGTTCAAATCCCAAGCTTTCGTAGAGTCGCACTGCCGCAGACATATTGGACAAAGTGTCCAGATAACAACGTTCAAAACCCTGTTGCTTAGCAAAGTCTAAACAGGCCAACGACAAGGTTTTTCCCAAGCCAAGCCCTCTACTCTCTTTAAGTAAAAAGAGCTTCTTCAATTCACACGTTTGCTCATTTTGCCCAAAAGGCGCAACACCACAACCGCCAACCACCTTGTCGTCTAAGAGCGCAACCAAGTACAAGCTACGGTTCTGCTCGTGATAATGCTGACTCATATTGTCGACCTCAGCATCAGACGGCCCAAACCCTTCTCCCACAGCACCATACTCTTTGCCGACCTGCTTGATTATCTGGCAGATCGCTGCGTCGTGTTGCGCTGTGATAGGCACTATACGAAGGTTTTCTTGGCTCATAGTCATCTCTCTTCAATATCATCTTGGACAGCTGCTAAGGTAAAGCCAATCAAGAATGAATTAAAATCACTTTAAGTCATACTAATCATGATAAAAAGTCATCATTTAAAGTTTAGTACTCCCTTCTCATCCCTTAGGGTTTACATTGTAAATTCATCTGAATTACATTTTCTCACTAGGATTAAATACCTGACAGCTACGACAACTGGAACCAAGTCACATTCTGACGCTATAAACTCAAAGCTTTGGTCAGCCTATTCTTGCACTCTCCCATAAGCCTGCCAGAATGAAAATCATCAGTATAATGAATGAGATATAAACAATGGCTTGGTTGAGAAAACGGCTTCTTCCTGCTGCAATTGTGGCAGCCCTTACCCCTATGAGCTCGGCTTACGCCGATATCGGTGATACCCCAGTGATCGGTGGGCTATTTAACTCAACAGAAGTACTGAAAAATCAAATCACCTCTTCATTGTCCTACTCGACGCGCTTTGCTCGTGATACGACTCTGTTTACCATTGGCGGACTGACTCTAGAAACCTACCTACTGACATTGCCACTTGATGCAAGAACGAAAGGTCGAGTCATGGCACAGATCGCTGATCCGACTTATTCCATTCCTCTCGGCTATTTTCTTTATCAGTTCTACGATCGCTACACAGGAATCAGTAGTGACGATGAATTTAAAGCCTACCTGCAAACTGTGTATGACAAACAAGCTCTGAAAGGCTTTGAGCACTCGCTCTTTGCTCTAGAAGAGAAGGTCAAAAAAGAGCCTAAGCAACACGCCAAGGATCAAGCTCACCAAGAAGGTATCCAAATTAATGGTCAGTTTATGGCAGCCATGGTGACCGTATATGACGCTTTGGTTCAGATTGGTGAATGGCAAGACATGGAACGCCTCCCTGACCAGTACACATATCTAACCAAGTCACCAGAAGATTTGGCATTGGTCGCCAAGATTCAACCAATCGTGGTTGGCATCATGCAACAAGCCGCTTCAGGGATGGAAGAAGGCGACATGAAACAAGCCATACTCGGCATTGTAGCCGATGGTGCAGCCGACAGAGCCAGCGAACCGAATAACAAAGCACAAGCGTTAACCATTACCTTAATTGATTTTGTGCGTCTCAATGTGCTGAAAGCCTATCGTCAGTTTGTCTATCAGGATGAGAGACAAGAACGCCTCAATGACTGGCTACAAAACGCGTTTGATGATCACCCTCAACAAGCAATTGAGTTTCTCGAGTCACAGCAGAACCGCCGCTTTGCTGTTCAGATAACGGTCGACGGGTTGCAACAAGGGTTAATCGAAGGGTTGGTTGATCCAGATAAGCCTTTCCTTTCCCACGCTTACCAGCAACATACCAAGAGTACTGAGCTCGGCAGCCCTGTCGCAACAAGCAGCCCAGAGCACGTTCAATCCATGCGTTTTCTTAAGGTTCTATCAGAACAAACGTATCGTGACCCATATTACTTACCGTTCTTCAAGCGACTTTACCAAAATCATACCGACTCCATTGCTCGGGTAGGTATCTCTTCCACACCGACGATTAGCGTAAGAAACCTGCCTATCATCAAAACAGGGGCAAAAGTCTCTGGCGAACAAGGAACAGGAATCCCGAATTTCCACTTTGTCGACCGAAACGAAGACAGAGCCTATTACTTCTTTGGTAATGATGCCCTTCAACTTGATCGCTTAATGCAGGCCAATCAGGTTCAGACCATGTTTGACCGACTGGTTCACTTGAAAACGCTTAACTGTAACGCCCAATATGACTGGAATGCTCACACCAGTTACGACGGTCTGGTTAACCTTGGCGCAGGCGAAGCACTGCGTGACTTTGGTGAGAAACGTTGTTTGAGAGAGCTGAATGAAAGAGCCGAAGTAGAAAACGTGCTAACGAAGCAGCGTCAGTCCCTCATCGATAACATTCAAAGCTATCAAGAGATACCGCTGTGGGACTTCTACACCAAGTTGACCCGTAAATGGAAGATTGAACAAGACATCACTACTTATGCAGAACTTGATGGACAAGGGATGCCAGATTACGCCCTGATATACAATCCATGGCCGGATCACTTTGCCCACTTCGTTGGCCCTTTTAGCGATGAAATCATTATGCCAACAGGTGAACTCAACCGCCTCGATTATTGGATACGTCAAATTGAACAAGCGTACAAGAACGCCGGCATTTATCAGCAGACACTGTGGGGAATGGCGGGGGACCATGGTTTATCTCCGGTCTACTACACCTTAAATCCGGAGAAAGCGATCTTTGAGCCACTTTCGGAATCACTCGACTACCCTCTAGTGATAAAGAAAATCTCATCTGATGAAGGCGAAGGACCAAAGATCACCAATGCATTAAATTATCCGAGTAACCAAGGTGTTGATGTGGTGGTAGCCTCTACCGCTGGCGGTAACTTCATGATGGATATGTTTAATTCGCAATCGGGCTGGCAAACACAACCAGTCTATTCAGAGCTGACCGACTGGGCACCCGTGAATGCTCCGCAAGGAGAGAAGTTGGACATCATTGCCGAGTCAATCGAAAAACTGGCAGATAGTCTCGACTATTTAGTCGTCAGAGAATCAACCTGCGATGAGATAGAGTGTCAGGTACGTTTGGTCGCTCAGCGTGACGGCACACGAATCGATGAAATCATTATCAAACAAGGCGAGCGCTATTTTTACAAAGCCAATAGAAAAACGGCGTTACTGGAAGTCAATAAACTCAATCCTTACCTGCCTTCGCCAGATCAGGCACAGCTTGAGACGTTTGCTCAGTTAGTCGCTAAATGTGTCAATCGTGCAGATATCACCAACCCACAGAGCTGGTGTGACGAAAAGCAATGGCGCGAGCTGACCCAATTTACGCCTCGGCCTGATTCAGTGGTACAACTCGCCAAGCTTTACGCCGAACCGCGAGCAGGTACAGTGAATTTGTTCCCTCGCGAAGGGATTGGTTACAACACCAAAGTACCGGGGCGCCATGCGGGCGAAAGCTATTTGGAGAAGGACGCCTTTATCGGATTTTGGGGCACTCCAATTGGCAAACAAGCTACGCCACTGAGTAGTGAGGAGAACGGCTCTCTGGCTCCGACTCTGTATCAATATCTGACCGGAGATGACGTTAAAGCCGGAGAAAATGGTTGGGGATATCCATCATTGCTTAGCAAACTCGATATTCACTAAGCCTCCTTCAATAACGGAAAGCGCCTTACGGCGCTTTTTTGTTACCTGAAAATCAGAATTTTTTCGGTGCGTAGCCTGTCATGACTTCGAGTCTCAGTTCTTTACCCAGTTTAGTCATTGGATGAACCACGATTAGACCTTTGACTGACCTTTTCAGTTTGCCCATGTCTGCTTGTTCTTCTTTCGTAATTGCGCGTGAGAATGGCATGTCAATCAAGCTCTTACGCTCTTTGTTCATGTCATATTTTTGTTTGCTTTTCATCACGTGAATTTTTTTGCTTAGCTTGTCTGCTTCGTCAGTGAACTTAGTCACCATTTCCTGATCACCACGAGCTTTCGCCGCATCCAGCTTACGCTGACACTTGTCCAGACGATTGTGAAGGTTTTGAAGTTCTTGCTTAGTGCTCATGGTATTGATCTCATTGAAACAGAAAAGGGCGGCGAGTGTAGCACAAGCTGACTCGCTGCCCTAATTTTAGTCGTTAGGAGAGTTTTTGGTCGTAATCTTTACTGACTTTCTGCAGTCACTCAGAATCAGTTTGAGTAAAATACCTCAATACTGCATTTAACGATCATTTTCATCGACAAGTCTCCTTTCGAAGCGCGATTCAACGCAAAGTAACGTTTTTTATGTCAATATTGAGTTAGCATATTAAATACACAGATAGATTGAATTTGCCTATGTTTAAACATCTTTTCCCGCTGGCTCTTGTTGTGATGACGACAGCGAGCACACCGGCAACATATGCCGCTAAGAAGAACATTCAGATCCAATATCTGCCGCCCGCTAATCAAGCCGAAGGGCAAATGAAAGCAGACCTTGAAGCAAGCGGAGTCAACGATACCGTAATAGAGCTGTCAGATACGCTGTTTCCATTCAACAAGACGTTAACCATTCAATATGGTAGTAAAGATGGGCCACTTTATGATCCAGAGCAGCACACGGTGCATGTGCCTTATCACTTCTATCAGGAAGCGCTGAATTACTTTATCAAGAACAAGTACGACGAAAAGTACGGCAAAGAGGCAAAATTTGGAGCGATGGACACGGTTTTGCATACTCTACTCCATGAGGCCGGGCACGCTTATGTCGCCGATCAGAACATTCCTATTCTCGGTAAAGAAGAGGATGCCGTAGACAATTTTGCTGCGATTTTAATGATCGAATATTTAGACGATGGTGATGAAGCCGCTATCAGCGCTGCCGATATGTTTGCTTTTGAGTCCGATGACAGGCCAGATTACTACGACTTTGGTGAATACATCGATGAACACAGTTTTGACTTGCAACGCTACTTCTCAACTTTATGTTTGGTTTACGGCAGTAACCCTGAAAAGCACAGCAACTTGCTCGATGAAGTAGAAAATGATTACTTGGCTGATCGAAAAGATTTTTGTGTTTTCCAGTACCAGTCGCTCAGCGATGACTGGCACACTTATCTAAAAGAGCCTGTGGCTGATCAATGAAGTCGCGTATACGTAGAAGATGGAAAAAGGATAAACCTATGACTCAACTTACGATTTTCTACGATGGTACCTGCCCACTGTGTGTGAAAGAAATGGAACGCCTTGCACACTACGACAACCAGCAGCATTTGATGCTGGTTGATATTCACTCCGACAACTTTCTACATTATCCAGATATTGACGCTCAACGTGCGGCTAAAATTCTTCACGCACTGGATAATAATGGAAGGCTATTGCTTGGCTTAGACGTAACTTATCGTGCATGGAAACTGGTTGGCAAAGGCTGGTTGTACGCACCATTGCGTTGGAGACTCATCCGTCCAGTTGCTGATTGGTGCTATATCAAATTTGCTGACAACCGATACACCATTTCTAAGTTGCTGACTGGAAAGCGGAAATGCGATTCCGGTCAATGTTTCAGATAAAACACAACGAATACCAAGCATTAAACGCTAATTAACCTATCAAGATTCACAGTCCTGCGTCGATAAATTGGCTAGTCTTAAAGAATAAACGTTTGGGCGAATACGCTTCTTCTGCTTGTTAATAAGAGTGATTTAGCGTGTATAGCCCAAATTAATAACAACAGGCGTTTCATGCCAGATGCAGCTCTGACAATGTAAAAACGCCAAAGACCTTTCAGAGACAGGATGTTTGTATGAGTCTAACGATTAGAAGTCGCCTATATATTTTGGCGCTTATTCCTTTACTGGTCATCGCAATAGGCATGCTTGGATTTACTTACGTAAAAACCAGTGAGCTCAATGATCAGCAAATCGAAGTTACCCGCACCAACATGATGAACATGAAGAAAGCGGAACTGAGAAACTATCTCCAAATGGCGAAATCTGCCGTTCAACCTTTTCTCGACAGAGGTGCCAGCTTAGAAGAAGCGTACCCGACTCTAAAAACATTAGAATACGGTAAAACTGGCTATGTATTTGGTTATGACTCTAAAGGTATCCGTAGAGTACAAGGTCAAAGTTCTAAAGGTATTGGTGATAGCTTCTGGAACCTACAGGACAAACAAGGTAATTACCTAATTCAAGATCTTATCCGTAACGCTAAAACAGGTCAGTTCACCACTTACTACTTCCCTAAACCGGGAGAAACCGAAGCATTACCTAAGCTGAGTTACTCTATATTTATTCCTGAATGGGATTTGATGCTAGGTACAGGTTTCTATACCGACGACATCGATGCCATTGTGGCTGAAATGGAGAATGCGACCACGGAAGCGCTACAGGAAACCCTTTCTGCCATCATTTTGTTCTGTATCGTGATCGCGGGTATCGTTGCCGCCTTCGCCGTGGCCGTGAACCGAACCATCCTGAAACCACTAGAACTGTTCGATGCTTCGATCAGTTCTTTTGCCAGCGGAGACGCTGACCTCACCGCCCGCATGGAAGACTTCAAAGCACCAGAGTTTTCCCAGCTTAGTAACAACTTCAATGCATTTGTTGCCAGCTTACAAACCATCATTCGCAGCGTGAGTGATGTCGGTCAGCAAGTCGTTGCAGAAACAAGCAACATGTCTAGCCGGGCCGCTAAAGTGGACGAGTTAGCATCAGGCCAACGTGAAGAAACCGAGCAAGTCGCCACCGCAATGACTGAAATGACGACAACGGCATCCGAAATCTCAAACAATGCTAGCCAAGCGGCGCACTCTGCTAAAGAGGCCGATGACAACGCGAAAGAAGCTCAGGGAATAGTGAACTCTGCCGCGCAATCTGTTGAAGCCCTAGCCGAAGAAGTGTCTCAGGCGAATGGTGTCATTTCACGTCTTGAAGGCGATGTACAGAATATTTCCTCATCTCTTGAGGTGATTCAAGATATTGCCGAGCAAACCAACCTGTTGGCACTCAATGCTGCAATTGAAGCCGCACGTGCTGGTGAGCAAGGTCGAGGCTTTGCCGTCGTCGCTGATGAAGTGCGTAAGTTAGCCAGTCGTACCCAAGATAGTACTGGTGAGATCCACCAAATGATTGAGCAATTGAAAGCGGCATCAGATGACGCAGTCAGAGCGATGGAGTCAAGCCAGAAAAGAGGGGCAAGCACCGTTGAAGAAGCGAACGCTGCGGCACGAGCGCTGGTTCAAATTCAGGAGTCCATTGGAACCATCATGGATATGAACTCTTTGATCGCAACCGCAACCGAAGAGCAAAGCTTGGTTGGTCAGGAAATTTCACAGCGCATAGTGGTGATTTCCGACCAGAGCTCACAATCGGCTGAACTGGCCAACGAAAACCGCTCAGGCAGCCAAGAGTTGAATCAACGCGCCAACGAACTGTACGAATTGGTAGACCGATTTAAGGTGTAACTCAACAAACTAATTGCTTTATCAAAGTCAGTAGGGCCATCCTGCTGGCTTTTTCTTTTTGTACCACTTTCTACCATAAAACATCCAATTACCTACGCCCTAATCCCACTCTTACCACGCGCTCACCCTTATCTATGCAAAATAAAACACTATTGCCTTAGCACGTAGATCCCACCTGATAGAGCAAAAGCTCTCATTTATGACTCCTATCCCACCATTCAAGAAATAGTAATAAGTCAATTTCAATAATTTTATAAACCACACGCAGATTTCTAGATTAACTAAAACAACAATATGCAACAACATGAATAAATGCATAGTTTGAAAATTGTAATCAGGTTCTCTTCGAACCATGAGAACCCATTTTGCATGCTTGTAGTTTGTAGTAGGCCATGTTCAACACTCTCTTTTACAATTCAAAGGAAGACAATATGTTTAAGAAATTATTAAGTTGTTGTATCGCCTCGACTCTTACAGTGATCTCAACCTCGGGGCTAGCACAACAAAACGAGGGAGGAGCCATCACATCAGACAACCACATGCTCGCGCCTTTAGTCACAGCGTCAGCAAAGACCGCAATTAAAAACCAATATATCGTCGTGCTCAAGCAGCCGATGACGCTCAGCAATGACGCCCAAGCACTTCAACAGTTCACTCAGCAAACCGTTTCTGGTTTAGCCAGCCAACACGCTTTAAAGATCGATAAAGTCTATGATCGTTCTTTAAGCGGTTTTGTTGCAACCCTTTCAGCTGAGCAATTGAAAGCCCTTCGTGCTGATCAACAAGTTGATTTTATTGAGCAAGACCAAGTCATCTCACTTGACCCAGTTGTCTCTGCCAATGCCACTCAAACCAATCCAGTTTGGGGGTTAGACCGAATCGATCAGCGTGATTTGCCACTCAGCAACAGCTACACCTACAACTACGATGGTTCAGGTGTGACCGCTTATGTGATCGATACCGGTGTGACCAACACTCACGTCGAGTTCGGTGGCCGCGCGAGTTCCGGTTATGACTTCGTTGACAATGACAATGATGCCACCGACTGTAATGGCCACGGTACTCATGTAGCGGGAACGATTGGTGGTTCACAATACGGTGTGGCGAAAAACGTCAATATCGTAGGTGTGCGCGTACTGAGTTGTAGTGGCTCAGGTACGACTTCAGGCGTCATTGGCGGTGTGGATTGGGTAGCGGCAAACGCTTCTGGCCCATCGGTCGCTAACATGAGCTTGGGTGGTGGTGTCTCAACCGCGCTTGATCAAGCAGTTGCCAGCGCGGTTCAATCAGGCATCAGCTTTATGCTCGCAGCAGGTAACTCCAACGCTGACGCTTGTAACTCCTCACCGGCTCGCGAACCTAGCGGTGTGACTGTAGGCTCAACCACCAACAGCGATAGTCGTTCAAGTTTCTCCAACTGGGGGAGCTGTGTCGACGTATTTGCACCGGGTTCAAACATTAAATCCGCTTGGTACGATGGCGGATACCGCACCATCAGTGGTACATCCATGGCAACGCCTCACGTAGCAGGTGTCGCAGCTCTGTATCTACAAGAAAACAACTCACTGTCACCTGCTCAAGTATCAACACTGATCAGCGAACGTGCGAGCGTAAACAAAGTCAGTGATACTAAAGGTACCGTGAATAAGCTGCTATACAGCCAAACTGACAGTGGTTGTGAACCAGATTGTGGTACGCCTTCTCCAGATGGTGAACTGACTAACGGCACACCAGTGACTGGTATCAGCGGTAGCCGCGGTGAGCAGAAGCATTACTACATCGACGTGACTGCCGGTCAGACATTGACTGTCACCACTAGCGGTGGCACAGGTGATGCCGATCTCTACGTTCGCTTTGGCGCCAAACCAACGACTAGCTCTTGGGACTGCCGCCCATATCGCTACGGCAACAGTGAGACGTGTACAGTGTCTAGCACTCAAAACGGTCGCTACTACGTGATGCTTAATGGCTACACTAGCTTTAGCGGCGTCAGTGTCCAAGCTAACTACTAATTCAGTACCTCAACACATAAATGCCTGTCAGTGTTTGCTGACTGGCATTTTTTGATCCGACACATGGACAAGCCTGTTATTTTTAAGCAATGATACTTTACTCAATTCGGTAACCGCACTGACCTAAAACTGTCATATTTCAGTGTTAGGCTGACGCGCTTTTTACACACAGATAATTTTTCTCTTACTATCGATACGTTTCGAAAAGAGGTTTCAGGGCATCCATGAAAAAGCAAACACTCTCGATTGCTGTTGCAGCAACTCTTCTCTCTGGCTGTGCTCAATTAACACCAGAAAACCAAGTTGATCTGATGATCACCAACGGTCAAGTTCTGACCATTAACGCCGATATGGACGTGATCGACAATGGTGTCGTTGTCGTTAAAGATGACACCATTGTGGCGATTGGTGGGCAGGAACTAATTGAACAATACCAAGCAAAACAAACTATTGATGCAGACGACGGCATTGTACTACCTGGTTTTATTAATGCTCATAACCATTTGCCAATGATAGCCTTTCGTGGCCTTGGAGAAGAAGGGATTTCCAACCGTCTGTTTGCCTACTTCTTCCCATTAGAAGGCGAAAAACTCAGCCGTGAATTGATTTATAACGCCACAAAACTCGGCACTATCGATCTCGCTCAAAGTGGCGTAACGACCTACGCCGACATGTATTACCATATGGATGAAATGGCCAAAGCGACCAAAGAAGTGGGGCTGCGCGCGGTATTAGGTGAGACAGTGATAAAGTTTCCCGTCGTTGATGCCAAAGAACCCTATGGTGGCATCGAATACGCGGAACACTTTATCGATACATACAAAAACGATCCACTGATCACCCCAGCTTACGCACCTCACGCCGTTTACACGGTCAGCAAAGAAAAGCTGCAACAAATCAATCAGCTGTCAAAACAACATGATGTTCCTGTACTAATCCATGTTGCCGAGTTCCCGAATGAGCAGGATCGCATCAAAGAGGAGCACAACGCCAAGTCTCCGGTTGATTACTTGGCACAGATTGGCGCACTGGATGAACGCACCGTTCTGGCTCATGCCATCCACCTATCAGAACAAGATCAACAACTGATCAAACAGGCTGATGCAGGTGTGTCATACAACCCAATGGCCAACGCCAAAGGTGCAACAGGTATTGCCCCAGCATGGGAGATGTATCGATCTGGTATACGTATGGGGCTGGGTACAGACGGGCCAATGAGCTCCAATCAAGTCGATCTCTGGCGTACGCTCAGCTATTCCGCCAACATGCAAAGGCTGAAGCATAACGACCGTACCATCATGGTTCCCCAACAAACCATTGAGCTGGCTACCATCGGCGGCGCAAGAGCCCTACATATGGAAGACCAAATTGGTTCATTGGAGAAAGGTAAAAAAGCGGACATTATTATTGTAGAAACACAGTCTGCGAACATGATGCCAAACTATGACCCGTACGCGACTTTGGTATACCAAGCTAACCCAAGCAATGTTTCAACTACCATCGTCAACGGACAGGTCGTCATGCATGAAGGTGAAATGGAAACCGTGCAGTTGGACGACATTCGCCATAGCGTTGAAGCCTTCGAAGCCGATATCAGTGAATTTGCTAAAGAACTGGCCAAGAAAGCGATTAAATCAAAAAGTCTGATGGACTAAATGTACTGGCAGGGCTTTGCGTAAGCCCTGCCCATACCGAAATGAATTGATTCAACTTAATTGCTGCAAAAACCGTTTTGCGTGTCGAGGGCTAGTCAGACGAATAAAACGAATATGCTGGTAACGCGGGTTTGTCATATCTGCTAGATAGCGTTGGCGATTAGAATGGTACGTTTTCAATGTCCATAGAATGATTGAATCACGGCTGAAAAAGGATTTCACAATACTCTCGGTATTCCCTGTCCCTGGCCATAGCTCTTTTTGCGTCAAGCAGCGATACACTGCTCGTGTCACTGCTTGATACAGCGTTCTTAACCTTGAGTAATCAACCCAGATAACCGTGTCCACCTCTTTCCACTTTATTTCACGGCTACGATTGTAATTACCGTCCAGAACCCAATACGGCTGCTGAGTGGCCTCCTCTATCTGAGCAAAAAACTCATCATCACTCGACTCTTGCCAGTCAGCTTTCCAAAATAATCGGTCCATTTCGATGTACGGATAATTCAGTGTTTGTGCTAGTTGACGGCTGAAAGTTGACTTGCCGCTACCACTGGTTCCCACAACATTTATCTTGTGCATAGCAACTCCCTGAATATCAGTTTCAAAAAAGGGGCGCGAGTAAAACACTTTATTAACAATCGCGCAAGAAAAATGGTTAGAATTTTGCGCCTTATACTTCACTTCTGTGGTTATCGACCTTGCCAATGCTAGCCACGTGTATACAAAGTGCAGTATCATTGTTTTATTAGGGAAATAAATAGGTTGAGGGTGACAAGCCGCCTATGGCAAATCTAAAAAATTCTGTGGCGAAAAACATTAAAACAAAAGTCGCCGGTCAAACGCAGGATGACGTGGTCTATTGCCACATCTTCGATGCGATACTTGAACAAAGGTTGCCACCAGCAACCAAACTGAATGAAGAAGCTTTAGCAGAGATCTTCAGCGTGAGTCGAACCATCATACGCCGAGCCTTGCTCCGATTGTCGATGGAACAGGTGGTTAGTATCAGGCCGAATCGCGGCGCGATGGTATCAGCACCGACCAAAGAAGAAGCGAAACAAATCATCAAAGCGCGTGAAGTCATGGAGCTTGCCATTATTGAGCTTGCCGTTGAACATGCAACTGCACCGAAAATAGAGGAATGCCGACGTTTGGTAGAGAAAGAAAACGAGGCTTTCGATAACGGTGATTACGGTAAAGGACTTCGACTGTCTGGGGAATTCCATATTAAGCTGGCCGAGATGGCAAACAACGCCCCACTGCTCGCGTTCCAGAGAAGCTTAGTTTCGCAAACGTCATTGCTGATTGCTCAGTATGAAACTGGCAACCATTCAAACTGTTCTCAGGATGAGCATACTCAGTTGCTAGATACGATTGAATCTGGCGATACCGAGCAAGCTATCAGCCTAATGGAAGAGCACTTATCTCATATCCGTTCCAAGCTAAACCTTGATAGTAATGCAGCTTCAAACGACCTACATGTCGTCTTTTCGGATCTATTGAAGAACAAATAATCAACTGATTTTGCATTACCTAAGTCCGGCGTCCTGTCGGACTTTTCATTTCTCACCATCAATATTGTACACAAAATAAAATACAATATTAAATTTCTTTACGTTAAAATTTTTTACGTCAACACAAACTTTAAAGTCATTACATTCATAGACTTACCTTTCCAACACCCTCTTTATTGATGTTTTAATCAGCCACATCATGTTGCAATATTGTAAAATTAAAGTTGACCTTACAGTCAAATTATCCAATTATTGACCCAAAGGTCAGAAAATTATTATTGGAACAATAGTGTCAATGCACAAGGAGGTCTCTTGATTACTTTCCTACTCAATCAAGAACTCAGACAAGAGAGTGAGCTGTCACCAAATATGACAGTGCTGCAGTACCTGAGAACACACGTACAAAAAACAGGTACTAAAGAAGGCTGTGGCTCGGGCGACTGTGGTGCCTGTACCGTGGTACTCGGTGAAGTGGTCGAAGGCCAACTTCAGTATCGCTCGGTGAATTCCTGTCTGACGTTCGTATCCGCACTACATGGTAAGCAGCTGATTACCGTTGAAGACTTGCAGAACAAAAACAAGCTTCACCCAACTCAGCAAGCGATGGTCGATTTCCACGGTTCTCAATGTGGTTACTGTACTCCAGGTTTTATCATGTCGATGTTTGCTCTGAGCAAGAACAAGCCTGCGGCGAACAAGGAAGATGTCATGGAGTCTCTGGCAGGTAACTTATGCCGCTGTACCGGGTACCGCCCTATTGTTGACGCCGCTTTGTCTCTGGCTTCTGATGAACCTTTGATGGACCAGTTTGTTGAGCTGGAAAAAGAGACCATTGCTCGACTAGAAGCTCTTCAGGGGCAACCCGCTAGTCTGAGCCAAGGCAACCTAACAGCATATATCCCTCGTAGCATTGACGAACTGGCTCAAATTTACACTGCAAATCCAAAGGCCAAGCTGGTTGCTGGCGGTACTGATTTGGCTCTTGAAGTCACCCAATTCCACCGCGAGATTGAAACTTTGATCAGCGTAAATCTGGTTGAAGACATGAAAGTGTGTGAAGAAAGTGACGATGCTCTGCACATTGGTGCTAACGTTGCGATCAGCGATGCCTACCAACTTCTGACTCAACATTTCTCTGATTTTGGTGAGCTGCTGCATCGCTTTGCTTCTCTTCAGGTTCGTAATCAGGGCACACTGGGTGGCAACATTGGTAACGCCTCTCCTATCGGTGATGCGCCACCGCTTTTGATTGCACTGAATGCACAAGTGAAATTGCGCCGTGGTAAGCAGACCAGAATCTTGCCGATTGAAGACTACTTCATCAGCTATAAAGTCACCGCTCAGCAGGAAAGTGAATTTATCGAGCAAGTGATTATTCCTAAATCAAAAGCGAACGAAACCTTCCGTGCTTACAAGCTTTCCAAGCGTCTAGACGACGATATTTCTGCGGTTTGTGGCGCATTCAATATTGAGATTGAAGACAATAAAGTCATCAATGCCCGCATCGCTTTCGGTGGTATGGCGGCAACGCCAAAACGTGCAACGCACTGTGAAAATGCGCTATTAGGCAAAGAATGGACACAAGCAACCATTGATGCCGCGATGGCTGAAATCCATAACGATTTTGAGCCACTGAGCGACTTCCGTGCCAGCAAAGAGTACCGCTCAATGACAGCAGCGAACATGCTACGTCGCTTCTACATCGAGCAGACTCATCACAACAACCAGATCGAAACAAGGGTAACGTCTTATGTCTAACGCACATCATCAGACCATGACTCAAGAAGAGATGGTCGCCATCGTAAAGCAGGATCTGAAAACCGGCGTTGGTAAAAGCGTAAAACACGACAGCGCCCCGAAGCAGGTCACAGGTGAAGCGGTTTACATTGATGACCGCTTAGAATTCCCTAACCAGTTGCACGTGTATGCACGCCTGAGCACCCAAGCTCACGCAAAAATCACCAAACTGGACGTTTCGCCGTGTTACGAATTTGAAGGCGTTGCGATTGCCATCACCCACGAAGACGTACCGGGTCAGTTGGATATCGGTGCCATTCTGCCGGGTGATCCACTACTTGCTGACGGTCTGGTTCAATATTACGGCCAACCAGTACTTGCCGTTGCCGCGGATGATATGGAAACGGCACGCAAAGCCGCGCAAGCCGCCATTGTTGAGTACGAAGCCCTACCGCCAGTACTCGACGTAAAAGAAGCGCTTGAGAAAGAGCTGTTTGTCACTGAAAGCCACCAGCAAAAACGCGGTGACTCAGCGGCTGCACTCGCCAAAGCAAAACACGTGATTGAAGGCGATCTGGAGATTGGTGGTCAGGAACACTTCTACCTTGAGACTCAGGTCAGCAGCGTGATGCCAACCGAAGATGGTGGCATGATCGTTTATACCTCGACACAAAACCCAACTGAAGTACAAAAGCTGGTCGCCGAAGTACTTGGGGTTTCGATGCACAAAGTCGTGATCGACATGCGTCGTATGGGCGGCGGTTTCGGGGGTAAAGAAACGCAAGCCGCAGCGCCAGCGTGTATGGCTGCAGTCATTGCACATCTAACCAAACGCCCAACTAAGATGCGTCTGCCTCGTATGGAAGACATGACCATGACGGGCAAGCGTCACCCATTTTATAACCAGTACAAAGTAGGATTTAACGATGATGGCGTCATTGAAGGGGCAGACATCATCGTAGCGGGTAACTGTGGTTACTCTCCGGATCTGTCAAGCTCGATTGTTGACCGTGCCATGTTCCACTCAGACAACGCGTATTATCTGGGTGATGCTACAGTGACAGGTCACCGCTGCAAAACCAACACGGCGTCAAATACGGCTTACCGTGGATTTGGTGGCCCGCAGGGGATGATGACCATTGAGCATATCATGGATGAAATTGCCCGCTATCTGGGTAAAGATCCACTCGAAGTCCGTAAAGCGAATTACTACGGTGGTGAGGGGCGTAACGTTACTCATTACTACCAGACAGTTGAAGATAACTTCCTGCCAGAAATCACTGAGCAACTTGAACAAAGCAGTGACTATCACGCTCGCCGTAAAGCCATCGCTGAGTTCAACAAGCAAAGCCCGATCCTTAAAAAAGGTCTGGCGATCACACCAGTGAAATTTGGTATTTCTTTCACTGCGACTTTCCTGAATCAGGCTGGTGCGCTCATCCATATATACACCGATGGCAGTATTCATTTGAATCACGGTGGTACGGAAATGGGTCAGGGTCTGAACATCAAGGTGGCGCAAATCGTTGCTGAGGAGTTCCAAGTAGATGTTGAACGTATCCAAATCACCGCTACCAACACAGACAAAGTACCGAACACATCACCAACCGCGGCCTCATCGGGCGCCGACCTCAACGGTAAGGCCGCCCAGAACGCCGCACTGACCATTAAACAGCGTCTGATCGACTTCGCTGCTAGTCACTACAAAGTGTCAGCAGAAGAAGTGGTGTTTAAAAACGGTATGGTCGTGATTCGTGAAGAAATTCTGACCTTCGAAGCCTTTGTTCAGCTGGCCTATTTCAACCAAGTATCGCTATCGAGCACTGGTTTCTACCGCACACCAAAAATCTACTATGACCATGAAAAAGCACGTGGCCGTCCGTTCTACTACTTCGCGTACGGTGCCTCTTGTTCAGAAGTCATTGTCGATACCCTGACAGGCGAATACAAGATTCTGCGCGCAGACATCCTGCACGATGTAGGGGCTTCTCTTAACCCAGCCATTGATATTGGTCAGGTCGAGGGTGGCTTCCTGCAAGGTGTAGGCTGGCTAACCACAGAAGAGCTGATCTGGAACGAACAAGGCCGTCTGATGACCAACGGGCCTGCCAGCTATAAGATTCCGGCGATCGCCGATATGCCTATCGAGTTCCACACTCACCTTCTGGAAAATCGAGCCAACCCAGAAGATACCGTGTTTAACTCCAAGGCTGTCGGTGAGCCGCCATTCATGCTCGGCATGTCAGTGTGGAGTGCACTGAAAGATGCCATTGCCTCAGTTGCCGTTGAAGGTGCTATACCTAAATTAGATACACCAGCAACACCAGAGCGTGTGTTGATGGCAATCAATGAGGTAACGCAAACGCAACAACAAGTAGCAAAACAGAACACGCAAGAGGTTTAAGCGGTTATTCAAGGGTTTACCGTTCAAGGAGAGACGTATGTTTAAGGACAATTGGATTCATGAACTGGCACAGCTAGAGAAAAACAGTGAACCTTGCGTGATGGTGACCGTATTGGAAGACCGTGGCTCAGTGCCACGGGATGCGGGCACAAAAATGTTGGTCACTCGCGACCGTTTGATTGCCACCATTGGTGGTGGTCATCTGGAGCACATCGCCACCAAAATGGCACGAGAAATGTTGCTTGCGGGTGAACGCTCACTGAAAGTAGAGCGCTTTAATCTCGGGGCTCGCTTAGGTCAGTGTTGTGGCGGAATGGCAACACTGAGCTTCGAGCCAATTGGTACCGCGCAAAAACATCTAGTGGTATTCGGTGCTGGCCATGTAGCCAAAGCCCTTTTACATATCGTCTCGACTCTCCCTTTCCGTGTCACTTGGATTGATGAGCGTGAAGACGTATTCCCAGACGAACTCCCTCGCAACGTAACCAAGCTGGTGAGCGATGATCCTGTCGCTGAAGTACGCGACATGTCACCCAATAGCTACTATCTGGTCATGACACACAATCATCAGCTCGATTTTGAATTGGCCAAGGCAATCATTGATCGCGACGACAGTGTGTATTTCGGCATGATAGGTTCACTAACCAAGCGCAAAAAGTTTGACATGCGTTTGGCGCAGCGAGGCTACAGCCAGCAACAAATAAATACGATGATTTGTCCAATTGGAATCAGCATGGTGAATGGAAAACATCCTGCTGAAATTGCGGTCTCGGTTGCGGGTGAATTAATCGCACACTATCAGGGAATTTCGCTTGAAGAAAAACGCCCTACGCCACACAGTAAAGAAGAACAACTGAGCGATTCATCATTGGAAGAGAAAATCGCCTAGCCCCAAAGAGGGCCTTTAAAGGAAGTAAACATGACAACTCAACGTAAAGCTTATCGTGCAAGCCTTCTGCACAGTATTGCTGACCCCAAAGACGTCGGACTGGAAAACTCGTATCAGTTTTTCGATGACGGTCTTCTCGTGGTAGAAGACGGCCACGTCGTCGATATCGGTGAGACAGAAGAGGTGCTCAAAAGGCAGCCAAAGAACCTCAACATTACCGAATATGATGACAAGCTGATCACATCAGGTTTTATTGACACCCATATTCATTATCCGCAAACCGGCATGATCGCCTCCTACGGTGAGCAACTGCTCGACTGGTTAGAAAACTACACCTTCCCAGAAGAAAGACGCTTCAAAAATCCGGTTTACGCGCATAAAGTCGCGAAGCTGTTCTTCAATGAGCTGGCGAGTAACGGCACCACCACAGCACTCGTGTTTGGTACGGTACATAAAGAGTCGGTCGACGTATTCTTTGAAGAGGCAGAGCGCCGCAACTTGCGTATGATCGCAGGTAAAGTCCTAATGGACCGCAACGCACCAGACTACCTAACCGATACGCCAGAATCTGGCTATGAAGCGTCTAAAGAGCTAATTGAAAAATGGCACAACAAAGGCCGACTGCTTTATGCGGTTACGCCTCGTTTCGCTCCAACCAGCACACCGGAACAGCTGGCGACTGTAGGTAAACTTCTGGAAGAATATCCGGATGTGTACATGCATACCCACCTTTCAGAGAACAAGAAAGAGATTGAATGGGTACTTGAACTGTTCCCAGAACGCGACTCTTATCTGGATGTCTACGACCATTACGGACTGCTGCATAAACGCTCTGTGTTTGCTCACGGCATTCATCTCTCTGATTGTGAATGTCAGCGTTTGGCAGAAACTGAATCGGCAATTGCCTTCTGTCCAACATCGAATCTGTTCCTCGGTTCTGGTCTGTTCAAACTACCTAAACTGGAAGAACATGGGGTTCGCGTCGGTATGGGCACCGATGTCGGCGCTGGTACCAGCTTCTCGATTCTTGAGACGATGAGTGAAGCGTATAAGATCATGCAGCTTCAGCAAGAGAAACTGCACCCATTGAAATCCCTGTTCTTAGCGACACTGGGCGGCGCACGTTCACTCCACCTTGAAGACAAAATTGGTAACCTTGAAGTCGGTAAAGAAGCGGACTTTGTCGTGCTTGATTTACACGCAACTCAACTGATGCGTTTCCGCATGGAACAGGCCAAAACCTTGGAAGAGAAGCTGTTTGTGCTGATGAGCCTTGGCGATGACCGCACTGTTTCTAAGACGTACATCTATGGCGAGAAAGCCTATGACGCAGAGGGACGCATCGACGCAAAAAAGTTCGCTAGTTAGCCTTAAGCGCCTCTGTGCCACAGAGGCGCTTACCATTCCTTATGCGTATCTCTCTAACATCCCCTTCAACCACTCCAACTTAAATGGTTTAGAAAGCACATTATCAAACCCTTGCTCTAAATAGTTTTGTACATCACTATCAAATGTATTGGCAGTCAAAGCAATAATCGCAGTGTCTGGAGCCAAGTTATCCTGCTTTATCTGTTTAAGAGCTTCTAACCCATCCATTATCGGCATTTGTATGTCCATGAATATTATGTCAAACCGCTCTCGGCTCAATAAATCGATGCACTCTTGGCCGTTATTAACGGTAGTCACATCGGCTTGTAAGGTCGCCAACATTTTTTGAGCAACAATTTGGTTCATGCGAATATCTTCAACCAACATGACGGATACCCCCGAAGCATTTTCCTCAGGTATCGTATTCTTTTGTGGTAGCAAATCCGCTTGATCAAGTACAGGGAGACAATGAAGCAAACTGAACAAGTCATAAGGTTTACTTAATAGGGTCATATTTTTTCTCGTGGGCAACGTTATATCAATGTTGCCGTACACAATAAGCTTTGCTTCATCAGGGCAATTCGCGTGCTTCAATGTTGTTTCCAGCGTGTCATTTGAGCTCAGATAACACAACACCGTCGCCCCTTGAGGATCGTACAACCCTGCCCTATTTAACTCTTCGATAATAAAATCAGCCGCATCATCGTTATCCGCAATCACTCTCACTGTCCCCGTTGCTCGGTTATCTTCTAATAGCGGAGTTGACTCAATGACATCAACGGGGATTTCCACCTTAAACTCACTGCCTTTCCCTAACGAACTCTCTACACTGATTTCACCCCCTAATAAAGAAACAAGGGACTGGCATATTGGCAACCCAAGCCCCGTGCCTCCGTACTTTCGGGTAATAGAGTCATCAGCTTGAGTAAACTCTTGAAACACTTTATCTAACTGCTCTTGGTTCATACCAATCCCAGTATCTCTGACAACAATATTCAATCTCTCAGCTTGCGAATTAAGGGATATTTGAATATCAACATGGCCTGACTCCGTAAATTTGAGCGCGTTGTAGCCGAGGTTGTTAATGATTTGTACAAGCTTGGTTTTATCCGATCTTATTTTGTAGTTTCGCTCTGAAAATGCTGAGAAGAATACATCCACACCTTGCTGCTTATCGAAGTTAATGAATACCGTTTTGGACACATCTATCAGTTCACTAATAAAGAACTCATCGCTTTCTAGCTTGGACTTTCCTTGCTCTATCTTGCTCAGGTCTAGAACGTTATTAATCAGCTTGAGGAGGTGCTCTCCCGAGCTATTAATCATTGAGAGAAAGTGTTGGGTTTGCTCATCAGAATCTTGGTAGTATTCTTTCTGACTCAAACCGATAATCGCATTCAAGGGAGTGCGCATTTCATGTGACATGTTGGCAAGAAATCGTGCTTTAGCCATAGAACTCTGCTCAGCATTGCGCTTCGCTTCTTCCATAACCTTGGTTCTTTCCTCTAAATCTTTAGCTAGCTGAGTCTGACTCAAATACATCCTAGAAATAACACCAATTATCAGCATAGAGCATAAGAAAATGATGCCTAAGTAGACATATTGTTTGTTATAGAAAGACTCTTTGAAATCGAGAAACTCAATCTGCTGACGTTGTACCTCAGCAACAAAATCTGCTAGGTAAATGTTCAAGCGTGAATAGGTACTATCAATTTGTTCCACGACTTGATCCGTACCCTCGCCGCTTGCCTGCGTTAGTTTGTCGATAGCATCAAAGACAGATGTAATCTCAGCAATGACTTGCTGAAGTTCCTCTAAGTTACCAAACTTGGCATGCACTCTCTGTGTTCTCTCCGCGAGAAGATCCTGTAGGATACTCGACTTATAAACTCGGGATGTAAACTTGAGCTTTGACAGGCTTTTCTTATTTTTTAGTGCCGAGAAAGACAGTACTTCAGATTTGACAAATAATAGCTTTGTTTTAGCAGAGATGTTGTTGTTAATGATGGTGACATAAGGTTCAGAGGCAATGTTTTTGATCTCTGAAACAGAATAGAAAACGTAGCCGATAACCACGATAAGCACAGCGCACAGCGCTGCAACAACCACAACAAAATGGCGCCCTCTATTCCAAAACCTCTCCATATGGGTCACTCAATAACAATCTCTCGAACCTGCCACACGGATAAACTGTAAAACAGATCCGTTTGTATTTCAGGATGGTCGGTGAAGGGAAAAACAACAAAAAATGGGCCTTTGTCATCAATGGTCATTTTAGTACCATCTTCGTGTGTCGCGAGCAATACACCATACTTCTTGATGTCTGATACTGGAATACTGACAACGTATTCATCCCAAGCTATCACTTTTACTGTCGAGCCTTGCGCTCCGACATAATCCAGTAAGGCGCTCAATGTTGGCCCTTGGTATTCAACGACATTAGACACAACATGGTTACTGGTCTTAATCACCCCATGCTCAAGTTGCTTTATCATTGCAGAATCAAATTCCACACCATCAGCAGTATTGGACTGAGTTATATCTCCAGAGACCCAAAGTATAGGGTCACCTTCCGGCACGGGTAGCGCATAAACCATACTGGCTAACACCACTCCAATAACCAAAATGCTGAACCGTGTTGCCTTGCGCATAGAGCCCCCTTACCTATCCTTTTTAGCCATTCATACTATTTATCAGTATTCAGGTTCAGTATAGACAAGGATTGATTAAATGCCTCTTCAAGCCTTTGAAGTAGCGACAGAACTTAGAACGTGATGAGGAAAAAGCGACCTAAGTCAGAGCCGCTTACTATGCGCCAAACTCGGTACCATTTGCTAAAAGCAACTTTAGTGGTAGGAGTGAACCATTAAGACTAAATAATGGTCATTAGAACTCGTATTTGACGTTCACTTCAACAGACTGCTCTGCACCAAACCAACAGTTATATTGGTTGTAGCAAGAGTAGTATTCTTTATCAAATACGTTGTTCACGATTAAATTGGCCGTTGCTCCGTTAAGAGATTCACTCACATGACCTAAATCATACCCAACTGACATATCTACCGCAGTGTACGATGGAACTTTGCCCTGAGTGTTGGCCGCATTCATTTCCATTTCTCCCACATAACGGGCACCGCCACTGATACGAGTACCCGCAAGTAGACCAGTAAACACCTTGTAGTTGGCCCAGATATTCGCACTGTGCTCTGGTACGTAGACTGGCGTGGTACCTTCTAGGTCATTGCCTGAGTCTTTGGTAATTTCCATATCAAGATAGGTATAGGATGCTGCAATATCTAGACTCTCGGATGCAAACCAACGGCCTTCTAACTCTATTCCTTGAGACACCGCTTCACCGACTTGAATACGAGGACCATATACGTTGCTTGGATCCGTCATCAACATGTTCTTCTTGGTGATATGGAACAATGAGGCCGTTGCTGTTTTGGACATATCCGCTGACATGTATTTCACACCCACTTCCACTTGTTCGCCCGTTTCAGGGTCAAAAGCTCTATTGTTTTTATCTACACCGGGCGCAGGTTCAAAACTGGTCGCGTAGCTTGCAAACGGTGACAGGCCATTCTCTAACTCATACAGCGCACCGACACGATACGTGAAATGATTGTGATCAGACTTTGTCGAGTAGTACACGCTTTCTGATTCATACTGATCGAAGCGACCACCACCAATCAGTACCAGTTGATCAAGTCGAACCTGATCTTGGAAGTAAATACCTAGCTGTTTCGATTCGCTATCATCTAAATATTCACTTGTTTTAGTCAGATCATCGCGATCCAACAAATTATTGTTTGGATTGAGCGGTTCAAACTTCCCGAACCCACTTGAAGCATCAACACCATACTCGGAATAAACCGTGTTCCCGTCCATAGACTGGTAATCAATGCCAAATAACAGATTATTTTCAATGCCCGCTATGTCAACGATACCAGACACTTGATTATCAATAACAAACCCTTTTAGCTCTTCATCTGTCGAGTAAGGAGTGCGAGTGAGCGTTCCATCAGAATTCAGTCCCGCTGTGTGGTAGGTGTTCTCTTGATACAAACTTGCATCAATGAAACGAGCGTTTTGTAGCAACGTCCAGTTTGAATTGAATTCGTGGTTGATTTTGTAACCCACCATTAAAACTTCACGTTCAAACTTACTCCAGTTTACATCCCCCATCGACACGGAAGGAGCGCTCTTTTCTAACACCTCTAATGGCATAGAAGAGTTAATGCCCATTGAAGGGTCATTCTGATAGTAAACATTAAAGTTAACCAAAGTTTTGTCTGTTGCCTGCCAATCCAAGCTCGGAGCCAACACATAACGCTCTTCTTCGGCATTATCAACTTGGCTGTCTTGTTTACGTGCCAGCGCAATTAAGCGATATGAAAAGTCACTGTCACCAATTTGACCTGTCGTATCAATCGAGGCTCGCATCAGATTTCTTGAGCCGGTGGCAACACCCACTTTGGTTGACGCTTCTTCTTGAGGTGTTTTGGCTATCATATTGACCATACCACCAGGAGGCATCGCACCATACAGTACAGAGGTGGGGCCTTTAAAGATCTCCACTTGCTGGAGCGCAATAGGATCTACCTGAGGTTGCAAGTTCCAGCCTGTTAGGTGGAGCATCGACAGACCGTCATAGTAATTGAGGTTTTTTGTCTGGAAACCACGTATGGTGAAATCATCAAACATGGTTACCGAGCTACCTCGGTTCTCAGTCGCGACACCCGGTACGTATCGCAATGCTTGATTGATAGAAGTGACACCACGCTGTTCAAGCTGCTCTCCTTCAATAATCGAGATACTTTGTGGTGTTTCTTCAGGTTCTAGCGATGTCTTGGTTGCCGTATTGCGATAGGCTTTGCCCATCACCGTAATGGTTTCTAGTTCTGTTGTATCTTGACTGACTTCATCCGCAGCCATTACGGGGGCTGAAAAGGCGGTAAGCAGCGCTAAAGTATGTGTTGAGCGCTTAAAATTTGTTGGAGTTGTCATGTGTCCCTCAAGTACCAATGCTTTTCTTATTAAGAATAAATCTCATTTGCATTCTACAAACCTGAGAAACAGGAAAGTTAACAATTTGGTGCATCTTACGCGAAATAATTTAGTTAACTATCAGTAGGTCGTTCATTTGATCATTGAGACAAGCGTTCAACAGGAATCCAATATTCCATAACTGCATCGGTATCATGTTGATTGTAATTGGCGGGATAGCATTCGAGTTCATAGCCATCAATACCTCGATAGCCAGAATTAGGTAACCAATTAAGCAGAAACCACTCCAGCGTTTTTGGCAAATGCACCACTGGGCCACAATGTTTAACAACCGCGTACGTTTGCGCAGGCACCACCAAGGTACTCAGTTCAGAAGAGATGGCAGAAGGTAGTTGAGGCAACAACAGATCATCGGTTAATTCCACCCCTGCCCAATATTCCATATTACTGCCGTCAAAATGGCTTTGAGTGATATCAATGACGCCTGTTAAAGCAAGCTGCCGCTCAGTTTCGTCTGGGATGGTTTGCTCTAGCCGGCGCCACAGTTCAGGGACTTTTTGCTGAAAGTCAGGATTGAGTGCGAATAAGCCATTAATTTCACCATGAAGCCCTTTTAGGAAAAACTCACTTTTGAATTCCACTTTCACTTCAACGAAAAGAGGACAGGCCTCTTCAGCCGTGCGTTGAGAGACCTGAATGGGTTTACGTAACCCCGTTCTGAGACCTTGTTTACGATAAGCTCTGGGACTGAGGCCAAACACTTGCTTGAACGAGCGACTGAAGCTGATTTCTGAGCTAAAGCCAAGCTCCAGAGCGATATCAATCACTCTATCAGAAGTGTCTATCAACCTTTCTGCTGCCTGACTGAGTTTGAGCTCTCGAACATAAGTGGCCACAGCCATGCCTGTTTCTGTCTGAAATACGCGCTGCAGTTGCCAGCGTGACCAACAGCTTTGACGGGCAATATCATCCAGTGATAGCGGTTCACTGATGTGCTGATGAATAAACGACAGTACCTTGCTTATCCGACTAAACGCGTTAGAAGGCTGTTCTATGGATTTGCCTGTCGTCATGCTGTATCTCAATTAAAATTGATAGGAATTCCGCTTACTTTAACAAATATGCAAATGAGAATTAATAACAATTGTAAATATCACCAATGACGGAAACCTGAAATTGAATTTTAACCCAAAAATAACAGATAAAAATTCAACTTAAGTTACAAAGATAAAAGAAAACAAGCCAAGATAAAATCCATAAAACTCACCGATTTTTATAGACTAAAAGTAGAAACGCCTGTACATGGTTGAGAGTCCAGTAAAGGCAAGGCATTCAAAAATTATATTTGATTAAGCAATCATTAATTATAAATAAGAATGTACGCAACAAAACATTAATCATAATTTAACATTTGAAAAACAAATATTAAAACTTAACGATGAAGGAGGTTAACTAACCAGTGAAGTTCATATAAAACACAAGGAAGAACACAATGAAAATGCTCGGTGTTGCTATCGCTATTGCACCTTTTATCTCTTCATTCGCTATGGCGAATTATCAGGTTCAAACGACAGAACCAAACCGCATCTCTTTTGAATTTAAAAAAGTCTCAGATATTCCCGACTTCCCAAGAGTCGTGAGTGAGAGTAATCAGGTTATTGGTTTTGTAGACTCAAATTCCACTTGGCCAGATTTACCTGACTTTTCCTCACGAGCGATGTATCGCTGGAGTGAAAGTAAAGGCGTCGAATGGCTTATTACAGAAGACATCATTAGCTCAGATCCAAAGGATATTAACAATAATGGTGACGCCACCGCTAAAGTCTGTGATGCCAACTCTTGCTACTCTGCAATTTGGACAAACAAAGGCGACATCCAAAGTTTACAAGATGAAGTTGATCTACCAATCCAACAGTTTATTGAAGAAAATGAACTGGGGTCAGCGCAACAAATGGGGCAGGATAACATTAATATAAACGAGAATGGGCAGCTTGTAGGAACAGCAGTCTTTCCTGGTCCAGCAGGGGAGCGTGCCACACTGGCTTGGCGTTGGGATGAGAAATCAGGTTTAGAGATCCTAGAAAATACGTCTGAGAATGTCATTTCTGAAGCCACTGATAATAACAACAAAGGCACAGTGGTTGGTAGTAGTTATAGCGATGAAATCAACAATGAAACCGCCACTTACTGGGATAAAAAAGGTCAAAAAAACCAAATCATACTCGAGCAAAGTGATTACCCTTGGGGCACACTTGCAACCGCAGTAAACAACTCCGGTCTTATTGCAGGCGTTGATCGTGTCAGCTATGCAAGCCCTTGGAGATATAGCATCAACTCACAGCAAAGACTGCCTATGGAAGAGTCGACCTATGGTGGAACAAGAGCCACACACGTACTAGAAAATGACTACATTGCAGGGGCAACTTCATCCAACTTCCCAGGTGGGGACGACTTATTCCTAAGACCGGTACTTTGGGACAGTAAAGGTAACATTTATGACCTTAATGATGAATTCAATGATCCTGAAAATTACTTGGCAGGCTGGTTTGGTATTAACACAAGTTTGTTGATGGCAACATCACTACGTCCGAAAAGCGGAGGCTACTATGAAGGCGCTGCTGTGTATCAGTTAGTCGTAGTTCAAAAGTAAATACTAATCCCCCTCAACATACGTGTTGAGGGGCACCAAGAGCTTTGCCAACTCAATGACTAGAATGCCTTTTTGAGAGAAACTGGCGATAATTCAAGCAGATCAAACCTATCTCACATACCAATAATCAAAACCTCTTTAGAATAGAGCCACCATAACAACGCACTTCTTTTCAAGGAATGAAAGTATGAAATTGCAGTGGTCCGCTTTTGTCGCCCTTTTATTGCTTCCCTTTTCGACTTTTGCAGCCAACAACACACATGAAACCTTACCATTAACTCAATCAACCATTGGCTATGTGGCTATTCTGATTTTCACCTGTGCATATGCATTGGTGATGTTAGAAGAATACCTGTCATTGAGGAAATCTAAACCTGTCCTGCTTGCCGCTGGTTTAATATGGGCCATGATTGGCTATGTGTACTCGCAACACGGGCAAATCGAAGTTGCCAAATCAGCACTCGAACATAACCTATTGGAATACGCTGAGCTGTTGCTCTTCCTACTCGTCGCCATGACCTATATCAGCGCTATGGAAGAGAGGCGGCTGTTTGACGCACTGCAAGCTTGGATGGTCGGAAAAGGCTTTAATTACAAGTCGCTATTCTGGCTAACAGGTATTCTGGCATTTTTTATTTCCCCCATTGCCGATAACCTCACAACAGCTTTATTGATGTGCGCTGTGGTCATGAAAGTCGCGGGTAATAACCCCAAGTTCATCAACCTAGCGTGTATCAATATCGTTATCGCTGCCAATGCTGGTGGAGCATTTAGTCCATTTGGAGACATTACGACATTGATGGTGTGGCAAGCCGGCTATGTTTCTTTCTCTGAGTTTATGCCCTTATTCTTACCTTCCGTTGCTAATTATCTCGTGCCTGCGATTATTATGTCGATGTTTGTGCCGATCACCACACCGGATGTTGTCCACCAGCACGTAGAACTTAAACGCGGGGCACGCCGAATTGTGGGATTATTCATTCTAACTATTGCCACAGCTGTCGCTTTCCACGCCGTACTGCACTTCCCACCAGTGATTGGGATGATGATGGGCTTAGCCTACCTTCAATTCTTTGGCTTCTTCCTACGTAAAACACTCAAAGCTTCTCTGCATAAAAAAGCTGCACTTGCGATTGCAAACCGAGATGATCTTGCCTTAAAAAGACTGGGGTCTGTTGTACCATTTGATGTGTTTAGAAGAGTATCTCATGCAGAGTGGGATACGTTACTTTTCTTCTATGGTGTCGTCATGTGTGTTGGAGGATTAAGTTTACTCGGTTATTTAGGCCTAGTGTCAGAAGTCATGTACAGCCAATGGGATCCAATTTGGGCCAACGTAATGGTCGGGATCCTGTCTGCCATCGTCGATAATATTCCCGTCATGTTCGCTGTTTTAACCATGGAGCCAGAAATGTCAATGGGCAACTGGTTACTGGTAACCCTAACTGCGGGTGTCGGTGGTAGCTTACTCTCGATTGGTTCTGCTGCGGGTGTCGCTCTGATGGGCGCCGCACATGGTAAATATACTTTCTTTGGGCACCTCAAATGGGCTCCCGTAATAGGTATTGGTTATGCTGCAAGTATCGCGCTGCACCTCATGCTCAACTCAGCCCTCTTTTAACGATACTGTTTACCAAAGAAGGGCAGCAAATATGCTGCCCTTCTGGGGTTTCACCTTAACGATCAATCTAACCGGCGCTGCCAGACACTCGCCAATTGATACTTCGCACATACACTGCACGTTAATGCTTCTTTATCCCCATGGATACGCATAACGATATCGTCTCTCTTTTCCTTTGAGCTATTACGCATCGTAATAGTGAGAAAATTATCCTCGACTGAGAAAGGTTTCGTAATTTCTGGAGCCCCCACACGACTAATGGTGACCATTGCATCTTTGAACAACAGCAAATCTTGTGAGTATAAATTTTCATATACTCCTTCAAACTCATAGGTTTGCTGATTGATCATTCGTTCAAGTTTTTCTTCAAAACATCCTTGCAGCATGAACATTGCTAGCAAGGAGACTATTCCTTGTTTTAACCGCATTCCTCAGGTTCCCAATGCTCTATTTTCAACAATGCTGCTTTCCTTTCCAGCCCGCCCGCGTAGCCCGTTAACTTACCACTTTTACCTATCACTCTATGGCAAGGCACAATCACCGAAATAGGGTTCTTACCGTTTGCCAACCCCACGGCCCTAACCGCTTTTGGGTTGCCTATCGCATCGGCAAGCTGCTGATAACTCCATGTTTCACCAAACGGTATTGTGGTTAATGCTTCCCACACCTGTTGCTGAAATATAGTCCCTTCTGCTGCTAATGGTAGCTCAAATTCCTTACGACTACCGGAAAAATACTCTTGTAACTGTTTGATTGCTTTAATAAGTATAGGATGATCTTTATCGTTTTTGCCTAACTCTTCAGGTTGTGTGGTCTGAGTCTCAAACCAAGCGCCCAACAAACCTTGCTCATTCGCCTGAAGAGTCATTTGTCCTAATGGCGTCTTAAAAGTGGTGTAGCTTTTGTTCATGCGTGGCTCCAGCAATGGAATGTGGCGTAACTCCCCCATGGAGATACACTTTCAATGTTCAGTTCAGGAAATTGACTCAGGGCTTTTTTCACGACTAAGTCTCCATCAAGGAAGCAGTTGGCCTCTGATTCTCCTCTTAGCCTCGCATAGTTGACTGTCCATGGCCCAATCCCTTTGACATCCAGCCATTGTTCTAAGTTTGCTTGTGGTTGTTCGACCATAAACCGTGCAAAGCGCGCTAATGTTTCTTTACGACTGTGCGGCATACGCAAAAAAGAAAGGTCCGCTAAGGCGACTTCTTGTGGAGTAGGAAAATGCGTCACCTCTTCAGGCTGTAAGGTTTGAACCAGCAAATTCAACTGCCCAATCGCAGCCTTGATCGATACCTGTTGGCCGAGAATCGCCCTGATTCCACCTTCCCAAGTGCTCCAAACTCCCGGAATACGAATTCCACTCCGTATTATCAAGTTAGGGCTAATCGAGTTCAGTTTTTGTTCTATGGTTAAAATATCCGTATCTAAGTCAAACATTCTGCGTAACTGGTTAACTAACGCCTTCAAGCGACGGGTATCAGATAACTCAAATTCGACCCGCATAACTCCGGGCTTATGATACCGAATCGAAAACCAGCCTCTCGTACCTTCGAGATCAAATTTTCTCTGGTAGCTTTCATGACTCACCCGCTCTAAACCTTCAATGGCTCTCATACGGTAAAAATCCAACATATGCTGCCAATCCAAAGGGCCTTTGAAAGCCAAATCAATATAACTATTTTCCACGGTCATCACCGTTTGCTCTTTTCTCACTTGTGTGGGCGTTAGTTTAATGACCTGCTTAAACGCATCATTAAATCGGCGCACACTTTTAAAACCACTTGCAAAAGCAATATCTGTGACAGACATAGAGCTGGAGTGAAGCAGTTGCTTGGCGAACATCAGTTGATGGTATAGCGCGTATTGCTTAGGCGCCATTCCAAGGTGGTCTTGGAAAAGCTGCCTCAAGTACCGATCGCTGATACCAAGCCGCTCCGCCAATTCACTCAGGCTGTGATTTTGCAGTTCACCATGCTCAATCATTTTCAACGCCCGAAGAAAAGTAGTCTCTACCCCTTTCCATGCCCAAGAACTAGGCGCGCTGTCAGGGCGGCAGCGCAAACAAGGTCTATAACCCGCTTGAAGCGCTTGTGCCTTCTCTACAAAATACTCGACATTTTCTTCTTTGGGCAGATTTGCTGGGCAGATAGGACGACAGAAAATGCCTGTCGTTTTGACTGCAACATAAAAGCGTCCATCAAAGCGCGCATCCCTTGCCTGACGAGCACTTTGACACTCTTGCAGTGTTATTGATGGAAGTCCATTCACACTCTCATTCCTACTATCTTTCAAACCCTTAACAAGAGTCTAATTAGCTCACAATTTAATACTAGCCATTTTCGGAAGTTAATCGAATTTACTATCAGTTTAAAATCTTCTAGAGTTAGATTTGCAGATCAAATAAATAATAAGGAAGTTGGCTATGAACCTGCACACATGCACAATAGTGCTAAAAGATAATCTCACCCTTACATATGATAGCGTCGAGCAAAGCCTCAACGTGATCGAACAACACGGTGCATCCAGCATCAACAATATTTTGATTGATGCAACCGATGGCCAAACCATACGTTCTTATCACAACCTATCAGTTGAAGAGTCGATTGAAAGTTTGATGGATTTGTAAATCCTCACTTTGCAACGAGTCTATAAAGGTAAAGGCCTCGGTATACCGACAACGTAGTTCACTTAAGAGGAGCCGCGTAGCGATTAACAGGGTATCGGGTCTTTGATATTTTTACCGCCCTAGGCCGATTTGGCTTAGGGCGTTTGTCTATAAAGAGGATAGATAAATCTCCTCGAAGGCTCTTTAAGCGTTTCGGCGTGTTACCTAAAGACACCGCTTTACTCATCATTTTGAGCTGGCTGGCTATAAATTGGCAAGCGTACTTAAAGCTGATTTCATTAGGTAAGCGTCCGTGTTCAACGGCAGCTTGACTAGCCTCTCGTCTCACCAAGTTATAACCAAGTAATAACCCCCACAGCTCTTGATAGACGAGTTCGACTGTTTTGCTTCTCAGTACTAAAGCGTTGTGTTGCATTGAGCTCTTGATGTCACGATAACCTAATTCGATTTCCCATCTTTCATGATAAAGCTCTGCCACAGATTGGGCGTCATACTGCTCTCTAGGAAGCGAGGTAAACACCGTTTTGGATTTACCTTGAACCTCATAACTGACGGCTCTGACTGTCCATTTTTCTGGAAGACGAGGATTCTTTTTACGAGCTTGCGGTGAGACCTTCATCTCCACAAGCATGTCACTGCTTTCTTTATCATCCAGTAGAGTATATTTGACTCCTTTCTTTGCAGGGAGAAGCCAGTGTCTATTTATTCCACTGTTTTTCAGAGAAAGGAGTAAATCTGCACCATAAAAACCTTTATCCAGTAACGTCACTGAGTTGTCTGGTAGAGCGTTGATGAAAGGCATCGCTAGAGGAATTTCACCTCGGCGATACGGGCTTATCGCCGCATCAACGATGACATGAGAGCGAACATTCATCATAGTCACAACTCTCAATACTGGATGAGGTGTTTGTCTGTTGCTAGACGTATTTCCAGAGCCAAAATGTTCCCTCAATTCTGGTGTGTCAGCCGTTCTAAAAAGAGCGCCATCGACAGCAAAAACTTGTAAGCCTTGCCATGTATCATCAGGGTATCGCTCAAGTCCCCACGTTTTCCCACATTGCTTAAACAGCCATTCGGGTGCTGCTTTGCCTAAGCGTTGTCTTGCTTGGGTTAAGGCGCTCTTTGCCAATAGCTCTTCATCAGCCAAACCGTCAGCACAGACGTTCATTCTTCGAGCGACTTCGGCAATGGGTTCATTGCGGAAAAAAGCCATACCCACAATCAGCCACAACACCATATCGCTCGGTAATCGGCGTCGACGGATAGTCGCTTTATCGGACAGTGAGGCTGCTTTAGCTACCCACGCATCGGGAATGTGTTCAGAAAAGGTGGTGAGTTGGGCAACATCAACAGGGTTTTCTTCAAGGAAGTCGGCAAAGAAGTGTTGAATAGACATAAAAAATCGGAAACCTATAAACAGATTTCCGATTGTCTCTCATCAGAAGGATCGGTCAACCGATCCTTATCTGATCTACATTGCGGTATACCGAGGCCTTGTTTATTATTCATCAAGTGGCAAGTCAGCCATTTGCTGTAAAGAGTAGGCTGTTATAGGGTCGATATCTTTGACTAACTCCTCAACCTGTCTGATCGCTTCTACGGATGAACTCGCCTTGCGATAACTTAAGTAGATAGGTCGGTGCCAATCCTCAACACCCGCTACTTTATATAGCTGACCACTTGTAATAAACGGTTCAACTAACGATACAGGTAAGTAAGCACTTCCTCCCTTTTCAAGGATGAAATCCATTGCAATACGTGCTGTTGATGTTCTTAGATAAGGCGCAGGAATTTTAGGATGTCGCTCAGCGTGCTCTGACGCAAACTTGGTTCCCCAATCAACATAAGCATATTTATCCTCAAATACACTTTGTAATGTATGTTCCTCCGTTGACACCAATACCAAAACGATATCAGCCACCTTTTTACAATGCAGCTCATCTGCTTTTATCTGGTCAAATGCAAATGCCATATCAAGGGTTCTTTCTTGCAAGCTGCGATTGAGAGCTTCGCGTCCCATCACTTCAGCGATAAAGCCGTAACCACCGAAAGAGTCTGTCACAATGCTCAAGCAGTTCTGCAAATAGGCATCCCAAATATTTGGCGTCCCGCCCATCGTCAGTTGTAATGCTTTTCCATTTTCCAGTGATAGTTCTAACTTTGCTTGCTGCAGTGTCGTTACCATGACGTCTGCATAACTCACCAGACGCTCACCCGATGACGTTAATTTAATGTTGTTTCGATCGCGAATAAACAGCTGGGTATCAAAATAGCTTTCTAACTGTTTAATGCGTGCACTCACTGCTGCCTGTGTGATGTACAGGTTCTCGGCCGCACGTCCGAAGTGACGTACATTGGCCAGTTCTAAAAATGTTTTAAAGACTTTGACGTCCATCGAAATACCTCAGTTAAGGGCGATAAAGGCTAACCATAATGGATTTCACTTATTTTCCCATTAAACAAACTGTTACCTAACGTTCATAAAAGTGTTTAATTGAAACGATAAAAAGGTTTTGTTTTTCTTTTGTTAAATTTACGCCTACTTTTCGTTTTAGTTCAACCCAGTAGGTTTATAGAGGCTACCAAAATGTCTGACACTCTATTTCGTCACGGCAAAAAACGTTTTTATGACAACACAAAATTTCCACGCGGCTTTGCCAAGTCTGGAGATTTTACGCTTGCAGAAGAGGAAATCCTAACGCTTTATGGGGATACCATGCAGGGTTTGGAAATGGGGATACTTGAACCTGAAAATGCGGAAGAAAAGCATTTTCTTAAGGTGATAGAAAACCCAGGTAAAGCGAAGTCAAAACTGGAGCGAGTCTGGCTGAAGTACGTGCAGTTAGCACGTGGTCGAAAGCGCTTCCACACCCTCAATGGTCGTAATAAGCCTGATGCCAGTGAGGATTATTCTGAAGAGGTCAGCTTGGCCGAAGAAGATTAACAATAAACAAAGCCCCATTCCTCGGGGCTTTCATTTTAACTAAGACATTATTTCGCGAGTGTGGCGACTTTCTTGAGGAAAGTGTCTCGCAAGTGCTCCTGATCGTATTCCAAATGATAAGTATTGTGGAAGCCAATCTTAAGCTCAACGCCATTACCACGCAGATACACACTGTACCCATCGTAGTCCGAGAAGGCTTCTACTCCTTCGTACATCTTGCCGTATTCAGTCGGCGTCCCATTTGCCATCACCGTCTCGTACGCGTGAAGTATTTTGGTCGGGTCGAGTTCGTTTTTCATCACTTGCTCTCCGTGGTTATACCTCTTAAGTATGGGTAACACGTCTACTTTTCGCCATTGTAGACCTTGAGCAAAGTCAAAAGTTCAGCAATTTATCTTTCAGCGTATAGCCCAAAAATATTCATCGCCCGCAAGAACAGTTAGATGAATTATTTGTAATGTTCAGGTCAGAAGGGATTTAGGTCCATCACGTAATCTTGTCTGGGTCAACACAATATCCCTTACAGATCGAGGATTATACTATGTTTAAATCATCTCTTGCTTTCATTTGCCTTTCACTCACTATGATCACACCAGCAATGGCAGGCGAGAGCCAAAGCGGATCAGATAGACGTCGTCGAAAATGGCAAGCTGGCCCTTATCAGGGTCATGTAGTCTGACTACGACGTCAACTTCCGACCGCATGATGCCGGAAGTCGACGGCTTACAAATGGTGAAAGCGATTCGTTCCAGTGATAAAGAGACACCTATCCTAACCCTCAGTTGGTTGATTTGGAAGTCACACTCGGAAAACTGATCCACGCCTTTAATACGCTGCTGAGAATCAACCGTCTTAAACGAGGTAGCGAAACACTCAACCTGACGCTAAATCTAATGCCCGATTTACAAGTCATGGCAAACGATGAGCTGCTGCTTTAAGTGTTATGTAATCTGATTGGTAACGCAGTAAAATTCTCCCCAACGGAGGGAAGCATTGAAATCACTACTTATGCAGATAATGGTCACACCGCATTGACCATTACCGATCAGGGTGGCGGCGTGGAAGCGCAGGGCTTAACTAAGCTCGGTCAAAAGTTCTTCAGGCAGGAAGCTAGCCGCTCAACAGAGGGCAATGGATTGGGGCTAAGTTTCGTCACCAGTGCCATAGAAAAAATGTCCGGCGAAGTTAAGTTCAGTAACGCAACTCTCAACCACCAGCGAGGCCTGAAGGTGGAGGTTAGGTTAAAAGTGTCAGCAATACGAAAAGGAGAAAACTGAGAGAGGATGCTTTAATAGTCTTGACTTTAGGATGGAAAAGCCACTTCATCAAGAAGTGGCCAAAGTCTAATAGCGGTAAAAGTCTGGCTTGAAGGGACCATTCGTAGACACACCGATAAACTGGGCTTGCTCTTCAGAAAGAACACTTAACTTAGCTCCAAGGTGCTCTAAGTGGTAACGTGCAACCTGCTCATCTAGCGTCCTCGGAATCGAGTGCACCCCAGGCGCATAGTCTTCTGCTCTGCACCAGAGTTCTATCTGAGCCAATAGTTGATTGGAAAAGGAGGTTGACATGACGAAACTAGAATGCCCTCCAACACAAGCTAAATTTGCTGGAGCCCCATTGCCCACTAAAAAGATCGACTTATCTCTGGAAACCTTGTAGCTACTGAGCGTTGTAGTTAATTCGGTTCGAGGGAGAGAGTTTAGTGTCTCCACGTCAATTTCATCGTTAAAGTTGCCCATATTACATAATACAGCCCTATCCCTCATAAATTTAAAGTGTTTAGTATCAATAACATGCCTATTACCAGTAGCAGTAACAAATATATGAGAGTTACTACAGGCATGATCCATACTTACAACTTCAAAGCCATCCATACTGGCTTGTAGCGCTGAAATAGGATCTACTTCTACAACCTGAACGCGCATCCCGTTGCCCCGCAGTGCTCGGCAACAACCTTTACCAACATCACCATAACCTATAACCGTCGCTACCTTTCCTGCGAGTAGCATTCCTGTTGCTGCTTTTAAGGCATCAACGAGAGACTCGTGACAGCCATAGATATTATCGAACTTTGATTTAGTAATAGAGTTATTGACGACGATAGCCGGAGAATACAGTTCCCCCATCTTTTCAAGCTTATTCAACTCAAAAAGGCCGGATGTCGTTTCTTCAGTAATACCTCGAATCCCTTCCCACATTTCTGGGTGTTGCTCTGAAAGATAAGACGTCAGTTCTGCACCATCATCCAAAATCATATTTGGAGTCCAGCTCGGATCACCTTTTAAAACTTGTTCTTTACACCAGTTAAACTCTTCCTCTGACTGGCCGTACCAAGCAAAGACAGGGACACCATTCTCAACGATAGCGGCAGCTGCCGCATCACAAGTGGAAAAACGATTACTCGAACACCAACGTACATCTGCACCTAAGTCAGTAAGTGCATTAATCAACACGGCAGTTTCTGTAGTCATATGAAGACACCCAGCAATACGTGCCCCTGTAAGTGGTTTATCGGTACGAAGTTCCTCTACTATTTGAGAAAGTCCCGGCATTTCGTAAAAAGCTAGATTGATATTATTTTGGCCTTCAATGCCCTGTTCAATATTTTTTATTTTATATTTCATGACGTATTTTACTGGCTATACTGAGTAGCTCTTGAGGTAGGTTTTCTAAAAAATAGACTTGCGAGAATACTTAGCAGAGCAAAGCAAGCCACTGTGATTGAAATTGAATGAGCTCCAGTTGGGAATAACATACCAACGATAATTCCTACAACAGAAGTCAGCGTAAACTGCATGAAGCCTAGCACTGCTGAAGCTTTTCCTGCACAATCAGGGAATGGAGAAAGAGCCAAACCGATAGCACTTCCTAAACAAAATGAAAAACCAAAGCTACCTACTGAAACAATAACTAAATAAATATAAATATTTTCCGGGTTAGGTATCAATAAAAATAGCACTGAAGCGATAAGAAGAAACGTCAAACCCAAGTTACATGTAACCTTAGGTGAATAACGACTAATAACCTTAGTCGCACAATAGGATGCTAAAATAATTAGCAATGCGTTTCCGCCAAATACTAGAGAAAACACGGTTGGTGTTAGACCTAGGTTGTCAATAAGTAATACTGGAGATTTAACTACGTACTGAACAATGAATGCCATGGAAGACATTGATGCCAATGCGTAAGTAAGGAATCTTTTATTAGTAACAATACTAGCGTAACTTCGATTATACTCTGCCCTACCAGATACGGTGTTTGTCTCTACCATTCGACTCCATGAGAATAATAAAGTAGTAATCGACATTACTGAAAGTAAAATAAAGCAGTATCGCCAGCCAAAACTAACAGCAATAAATCCACCTAACAAAGGAGCCAGTGCAGGTACTAAGCTTTGCGCTCCATTTAACAACGAATATATACGAGCACTTTCGGACTCATCGTAAATATCCCTAACCACTGCCAGTGCGGTTACAGCACACCCACAAGCACCAAACCCCTGTAGCAACCGGCTTACCATTAACATTTCAATACTGGTAGAGACACTTGCCAACACTGATGCAGCTACATAAACGATAAGTGAAAATATAGCAACAGGCTTTCTTCCGTATTTGTCTGACTTCGCGCCTAGTATTAGCTGCCCAAGCCCCATGCTTATCATGTAAAGAAATATCCCTAATTGAACATTATTTACAGAAGTAGACAAATCTTCAGAAATTGTTTTTACTGCTGGCAAATAAATATCAATTGGCATTGAATTCAACACCATAAATACCATTAATAACGGTAAAACCATTTTATGGTTTAATGTACTCATGCTTGCCCCATAATTCTTGATATCAGTTCTATTTTCTCAGGGAAATAATTCATTAGCTCTTCTTTATTCGCTAGCTCCCAGTCAGAGAATTCGAAGCCAGGAGACGTTGTACATCCCACTAAAGAAAACTTGGACTTATCTTTTAGCTCAGCAGCAAACCATACATTTTTGGGAACCAAAGCCTGATAAGCAGCATCAGAGTGGCTAAGAGAACATCCCAGATCTAATTTCTGATAGCCTTTATTTGGATCAAGAATATGTAGGATAACACTACAACCAGTATAATGGTGCCACAATTCATCTTGTTTTAATCGATGGAACATCGAAACATTTTCTTTTTCTAAAAGATAATATATAGATGTTTTATAAACATGCTTACCACTGAACCTCTCTGGTGGGCAGTCTAATATTTCTTCTGAACGATAATTCTCAGAAAAATACCCCCCCTCTGGATGTGGTTTTAAATTGAACTTATCAACTAAATATTTAACTTCTGAAGGCATAATCTTTAATTCTTATTAATCAGGGCGATGAATTATATTTACATATATATAAACTACAAATATAAATCATACCCACCTTCATGTAATGTGAGCCTTCAAACATTAATGAGGATATTAAATTACAATTATACTTATAAGAGTTAATTAGAAGACAATACATGCTCTAAACCCTACTCACCATTATTAGAATGATGCTTTATATAGCATTGACTGTCGGATAACGACATCGCTCGTCCACCTCGGAGGCTACCAGCTATATGAACGCATTGGTTAGCTTAAATGGGCTCGCAACCAAGCAAAATTCAATACCAAAGCACTCTATAGTCATTGCATTTGGGCCAGTTTCTGATGATGACAATCAATCGTTGATGCGAATTCAGACACTGCGACACGCTATAAGCAACCATTGTGTTCCATTGTAGATTGGCAACAGAATGAGCCATTCAACTGAGGCAATGGCTTAGAGAGAAGGTTAAATTGAAGAAATCTTAATCAGAGATAAAAAGGGAGCTTTCAACAGCTCCCTTTCTATTACGCCCAGAATGTCATGGCGATAAAGGTAAGTGCGACAATACACGCGATATTGAGGATCAGGCCGACGCGCATCATTTCACTTTGCTGAACATGCCCAGAGCCAAACACAATAGCATTGGGTGGGGTGGCGACAGGCAACATAAAGGCACAAGATGCCGCTACGGCGATCAATACAGACAGTACCACTGGCGATAATCCAAATGCTTCTGCCACGCTTGCAAATACGGGGATAAGCAGCGCCGCACTAGCGGTGTTACTGGCGAACTCGGTCAGGAAGACTACAAATACAGCGATCACTGCAACGATGAAGAAGATGCCTAGGTGTGAAATTAACTCACTCAAACCGTTGGCTAAGAAAACGCTGGTACCGGTTGCTTTAAGCACGTTGCTCAGGCAGATACCACCACCAAACAACAACAGCACTCCCCAGTCTGCCGTCTTCTCGATATCTTTCCAATGCACCACGCGAGCAAAGTTAACCGCAACAATCGCACCCAAAGCGACAACTGTATCGAACTTAGCATACCCGCCAATCAACGCATTGATTGGCTTACTGAAAATCCACAGACAAACCGTTACAGCAAAAATGCCCAAGGTAACAATTTTGCCTTTATCCCAGTTTACTGGTTCATGGTTAAGTTCAAACTGACCTTTCAGATCTGGCTTAAGCACCATAAACAGCACAGCGACAGCGATAGGCAGCAAGATGATGGCAGTCGGTAGGCCAAAGCTCATCCAATCTGTAAAACTCAGACCCACCTCTGCTGCTGCAATGGCATTTGGTGGGCTGCCAACGATGGTCGCGATACCGCCGATACTGGCGCTGTAAGCGATCCCAAGCAGGACAAACACATAAGTTTTGTGGCCACTTTCGGAATTCACTTTGCTCAAAACACCCAGCACTAACGGCAACATCATCGCAGTGGTCGCGGTATTACTGATCCACATTGACAGCGCTGCAGTCACACCAAACAGCATAAAGACCGCGACACTCATCTTTCCTTTAGCGATGAGCAACACTTTATCGGCTATGACTTTATCTAGCCCCTGACGGTGCATCGCCGCAGCCAATGCAAAACCACCAAGAAACAGAAAGATGATGGAATTAGCAAAATTATTTAGGGCCGTTTGAGTATCAAACACACCAAACAAAACTGCCATTACAGGCACCAAAATAGCGGTAACGGTTACATGCAGTGCTTCAGTGAGCCAAAGGATGGCGATAAACGTTAACATGCTCAGACCAAGAACGACCTGAGGTTCGAAGGGCAGTGTAAAGTAGAGGGTCGCGAATAAGGCGATATTGGCGAGAACAATCAGGCTGTTGCGGTTTAACAGCCACTCCCGAGTGTTTGTGGGCAATGGAACACTATCATTTCTATTCATTATTATATTTCCTCATGAGGGCCAGATGGCAATGCAAATGGTCCCACATAAGCTCATGAGGAAATATTTTTCATTTCGAAATTGTTAACCATATCAAAAACAAGGTTAACCCTGTTAACACAATGAAATAAATGGAGTTTTATTTATAGCCAATTTGTCTATTATGCAATCAATTCATCAAAACCTTGCATAACTTGAGGGCATTTCATTACTCTGCCATGGCCTTGTCCCTGAGTCGCGACCAAGGTGACATTTTCCATGTCCTGTGCCGCCTTCTGCGATACAGAGAACTTAGTAAATTTATCCCCTTCGTCATGCACTATGATGGTTTTCGACTGGCGTAATTTCAGTTTGTTGTAGGGGTCAATCGACTGAATCGGATAGCGGTATTGCTCCTCCACTTCAGAGACTACCGCACTAAACAAACGCATTGAGTAGCCTGAGCGAGCGACGCTGCCAAACAGGTTATCAAGGTAATCCAATACCGGAGCGATAAGCAGTAATGGCTTGTCGACCAATTTCTGATGGTGGCACTCAATCGCTGAAGCAGTTCCCATACTGTGGCCCACTAAACCTGCCACTTCATCAACGCTATCAAGAATTGCCTCCAAACCGTGTACAAACGCCGGAATATGCCCGTATAAGCCGCCGCTTTCACCATGTCCGGGATGATCATACGCCAGTGCGGTATAGCCCTGTGAAGCGATATGCTCCATCAATGGGAAGAACTGGCTCGCTGTACCAGACCAACCATGAGTGAGCACCCAAACCGGGCCTTGACCGAGTTGATAGGTCTTAAGCGGCCCTTCTTTAGATTCAACTTCACCCATGACTAAGCCTTCCGGTTGAACATTCTTTGGTTTCGTTCTCGCTGGCGTCAGCAGCAATTTGCGAGCCGTCTGCTTTGCGTGACTCGGTGCCAACGTATGATGCAAGCGTGTCGTCAGGTTAACCAAACTCTTCTTAACGCTAAACTTGTTCGAGGTATTAAAATAAATCTTCTCACTCATGGTCGTTATCCTTTTCGGGTTCGCCTCACTAAAAAGCGAACGACCGTGCTATTTTTAGTTAAATTATTGGCTGAGCCTAGTTCTCATTCAGACTAATGGCTCAGCCAGCTAAATGCTTATTTCCAGCTTGTCATCATGCGTTCAACACCTTGCCAGAAATGTTGGTAGCTCTCGTGCTCTCCGTGAATCGAATAGAACAGGTGAGCACTTAAATACAAACCATACAACTCAAACGTGGCCTGCTTCGGGTCAAGATCTTGGCGAAACTCACCATTTTCTACCCCTTTTGCGACCTGAATTCTCAAGTACTCGACCCAAGTCGCGATGGTTTTTTTCAATGCTTGTTGCGTTGGGTTCGCTTCTGGATTGGTCTCTTTCCATGCATCCAAAAACATGCAGCTGCCCTGAAATGAATGATTCCAACCAAGCCAATTATCCAGCAGAGTACGAATCTTTTGCTCCTGACGAAGAGCGCTTTGCTCTCTCGCTGGTGCAATCACCCGTTGGGTAAAAATCAGGTTCGCATGCTCCAAAACCGCGATCTGTAAGTTATCTTTGGAGTTAAAATGAGCAAACAAACCACTTTTCGACATACCGCATTGCTTGGCCAACTCACCGATCGTCAGGCTTTCCAACCCGTTCTCGCTCGCCAATTCAAATGCCTTACTCAGGATATTGTCTCGGGTTACTTTACCTTTGCTCATCATACTCTCACTTATTCACTCTTGTTATTTTTAGCACGTTCGTACTTTTTTGCAATCTATAAATATCTACACAAACAAAAATTCACCGTAAGAATGTAATATATGTAGAGCCGAGACTTACTAGCTCAATATCCCGTGAAAGCCCAAGTTGTTTGACCTAGGAGCCGTCTATGAATTTTGATGATAAATATCACTGGATTGATGGCCATAATGGAGGCGCTTTTGTTTAATCAGGGTTTTCTGTCCAAGTCTCGCGCCAGAATCAAAGTCAGGCCAAAGACTTGTAAAAACAAACCGATGTTTTTGTACCAAGCAATTTTTTCATTTAATTCTGCCATGACTTCAGAAAGACCAAGGTTTTTCAAATAGTACTCATCTATTTGATTACGATAGCTCTTTTGAGCCTGATTAATTTGCATCATTAATGGACTCAGATTTTCGCGGCTGATCGGCGGAACGCTTCCACCTAACCAAGCACTGAGTGGGCCTTGCAGCGCAGTTTGTAAGGCGTCATCGATCTTGTTTTCGCCAACCTGACTGAGGTGCAGCAAAATCGCTTCGCGTTTACGCTCCAAAGTTTCGACACTGTTCCACGCGAGTTGAATCGAATAGAGGTTGTCGTCTTTCTGCTCTGCAAGCGCCGCGATCTGTGCACTCAACCTATCCAACACCACACTCGACATAACTATTGCGAGTATGTTGAGAATAAGACCTACCAGAACTAACGACCATGCTGGTGGAACTTTGAAAGGCACTACCATAATTTCCCAAATGGCAGATAAACGAGGTTAAGGATGATAAGCACGGCCATCACCAAAAAGGTCAGCTTCATACCGGTAATTCGACCTTTGAGCTTCTCAGCTAATACCGCCTTAGCGTGCATAACCCTGCCAATCACAAATACAATCCCAGCCAAGTGGATCATCCAAGGGCTAGCACCGTTAAACTCAACCATCGCCATTAAAAACAAAGTGATTGGGATATAGTCCATCGCATTGCCTTGAGCACTGCGAGCCACCTGCAGGGCACTCACTCCGCCATCTGCATAAGCAACCTTAGAACTGCGACGCTGCTTGATTACCTGTATCGATAGCCATATCATCAATGCAGCTAATATCGATGCGTAAAGCGCTGTAATCATAAGTATTTCTCCCTGTAACTCTGATTATTGTAGAGAATAATTTCAGAAGTTATGGAGAAAATCTATTAAAAAGCACTGATAAATAGGCTAGATGAGCTCAAGTTTTAAAACCTGGCTCGCAACGTTCATCAGCACAGCACTCATCTTGTAAGAAGCTAATCACACCTTCAAGGCACTGATACTCTGCTACACAATAAAGCGTTCTACCTTCACGACGCTGGCTAATTAAATTCGCCGACGCCAAGCTAGAGATATGATGAGATAACGTTGAACCTGGAATAGCCAACTCCTCTTGGATAGCGCCAACAGCAATTCCCTGATACCCTGCTTTGACCACTCTTTTATAGATAGACAGGCGCGTTGGGTGGCCCAATTCTTTCAACGCCTTTGCAACAACTCCCAGCTCCATTACTCCCCCTACACAAAAGCACAAAAGTTATATTTCTAAAATAATCGAAATATATGCATTTTTCAACGCTCGCCATCTCCTTAGAAAGGCCAATCTACTTTTGTGTGGTTACACTTTCATCGACCTGCACAAAGTTCGTTCATTCACTTCGTTTTCGGGAAGGAAATCTGATATAGAGTTCCCCCTTACTCTGCTCATTTTTGATATAGTCATACAATAATGTGTTCATTAAGGGATAAAAAATGAGAGTTTCATTGATTGCGACAGTGATGGTACTACTGATTGGTGGTTGTTCTAACACATGGCAAGGTGTCAAAGAGGATTCATCGCAAGTATGGGATGACACTAAGCAAGCCATTCACGAAGCCACCGCTGAAGAGTAAATCGACGTCCTTTCTCAAAGCCAGCGCTCAGAGGCACTGTCTGATACAAGAATAGAAATGGTATGCCCTAGGGGAGTTAAAGCCGCTGTGTCACTCCCTTTAATTTTATGCGCTGGGATATGAAGGTATAAAGCCGAGAGCCTAACACTGAAGCTGATAAACCAAATAAAATCAGTGCCCCTCCTAGCATTTCTAAGTTACTCAATTGTTCATTCAAAAGTAGGCTTGAGCCGACAATACCCACTACAGGTATCAATAACGCAAAAGGTGTAACAACTGCGGTTGGGTAGTTTTTCAGTAGCCAGCCCCACAAAGCAAAAGCAGCCAAAGTTGAGATATAGCTAACGTACAGCAAAGACAACCAAGATTTTTCTGTCGTTGCTAATAACAGCGATACAGGTTGGTTTGTTTCGAAATGCCAAGAAACTAAGAACAACGGAATTGGAGGAATCAAACTCACCCAAACCATGAAATGCAGTAAGTTCACATCGCCCATTCGTTTCATGATCAGATTGGAGACTGACCAAAATCCAGCGGCACATAGAATAAGCGTTATCCCTAATGTCGTTGCATTGCCTCCCGCGGTGTAGAAGAAGAAACTAAATCCAATACAAGCGAGTACCATACCGAATAATTGAAACCGATTTAGTGACTCTTTCCACAGCAATACACTGAGCAAAATGGTGAACACAACCTGAGCTTGCAGTAATAGCGAGGAAAGCCCCGCTGAAACATCAGACTCCATTGCCACAAATAGAAAGCTAAATTTAAGGACACCTAAAAATACGCCGACACCAAGCACATTCCAAATTGAGGTTTTAGGGAATGGAATAAAAAATACCGCAGGTATAGCCACTACAAGAAACCGCAGCCCAGAAAATAAAATCGGTGGGATTTCTTCGAGGCCGAACTTAATAACAGAAAAGTTTAACCCCCAAATCAACACAACTAAAACCACACCAATCAGACTTTTGAAATCCATTCCCACCTCTGTCGTTTCTTATTATTCTGCCAAGCGTTAATATACGCCCAGTTTATCTTTTTATCTCAGATTTTCTATCGAACCCCATCAAATACAGAGCCTCCACCTCCATTGTCGTAACCTCCAAGCGATTCCATGACAGCTTTATTCAGCACTATTGGATAGTATTTATGCGTCTATTTGGGAATAAACAACACCCTCAAAATAGCTAAAGGGGCTCGAAAGCAAGATTCTTGTGAGCTCACTACCAGAACAGAGAGAAATGTCGACTCCTAAATAATTTTAAAACGGATTAGCTATTCACTGGGGTTGAAACATTTCAGTTAAAACCAGAGTCACTCCCAGCAGGAATAATTATTTCTGGATAATTAATCGATTAGCGAATAAATATCCTATTTTTAAATTTCCTGGTCGGCAAAGTGGATTTTGATTTTTATCACAATTACCCACTGACTATTCACCTACTATCTCGTCACTTTCATCCAACAACATTAACCCTGCCAAAGATACAAAGATATCTATGGACAACCTAAAAGGATAGAAATTGACATGAATGGCGGTATTATTAAAGTTTCCAAAAACACCGAGCGTGCACCCATCAATGCACATTCTTCACAAACCGTGGCCTTTTCCCACTACAACAACTTATCGGCCCAATTACCCATCATTCCAGAAACTGGGGACGTTGTTACAGGTAGCATCACAGAGCAGGCGAAGCAGTGTCTTGAAAACATTAAAGCCATCGTTGAAAGTATCGATCACAGTATGGAAGATGTGGTCAAAATCAACATATTCCTCAAAAGCATGGACGACCTAGACGTTGTCAATGAAGTTTACGCCAGTTACTTTAAGCAATCACTGCCAGCTCGTACGGCACTGGCTGTTTCAGACTTGCCTTTGAGTGATGCCCTTATTCAGATGGACGCCCTCATTTCAAACGGAGAAGGTACCGATCCGCAAGCCCCATGCGACCTTGTTAAGTTATCAAGAAACACCGAAGTCGCCCCACTGAACCCTTATTCGACTCATACCGTGGCCTTTTCTCATTACAATAACCTGTCAGCCCAATTACCTGTCGATCCAACAACAGGCAGCTTAGTGTCTGGAGGAGTAAAGCCGCAGGCACAGCAATGTTTGAAGAACCTAAAAGCCGTAATGGAAAACATCGATGTGCCGTTTGATGATATCGTCAATGTTCGAGTCTATCTGACCAACTTGGCCGATCTCGACGCCATCGATGACGTTTACACAACCTTCTTCCCTGACTCAGCGATTGCCCGTAGTGTGGCTTATATGCCAGCCAGAACCATTGTTTCTGCAACTTCTTTACCAATGGGGGCTCTGGTTCAGATGGATGTGGTGGTTTCCCATGGAGACGGTACCCCACCGCAAGAAGTTGAAGACAGACATGGTATTGTCATTCGAGCACACAATACTGACGGCGCTCCTTTCAATGCACTACACACTCACACAGTGGCGTTTTCTCACTACAACCACATTTCGGCTCAGTTGCCTGTCAATCCTACAACAAACCAGTTGGTTGCGGGTGGTATTGAGGAACAAACACAGCAATGCTTGACCAACATTAAAGCCATTATTGAAAGTATTGATCATGTGATGGATGACATTGTAAAAGTAAATATTCAGTTACGTCACATCAAAGATCTGCACCTTATAGACGACATTTACTCGTCGTTTTTTGAAAGAGAGCTACCAGCAAGAACCGTCATTGGCGTTTCAGACATCGCGATGAATGCCGATGTGCAGATCGACGTCGTCGTTTCTAACGGAGAAGGGACGCCCCCTCGAAGTTAAACAATAAGATAAACGATGATTGGAAAGCCGACTGAGACCGTCGGCTTTCTTACGTTCGAGTCAATATTTCAGCTTAGAGTCCACCGTCAGAACAATCTTTCCTACAGCTTTGTATTGTTCAGAGCGTTTATGAGCGAGCTGAATGTCCTCAAGTGGATAAACCGTATCTATCGGGATAGTTAATTGATGCTCATTGAACAGAGCAAGTACCTTATTAAGATCATCAGCGTTGTTTTCAACCCACATTCTTGTGAACGTTGCACCATTGGTGCCAGCATCACTTTCAGAGAGTTCATCAAACGTTGAAACAATTCGGCCACCCGCCTTCACACAGGGCACCGTTCGATGAAGCAAATCCATACCCCCCTTAGCAACAAAGGCGATATCGTATCTCATCGAAGAGTGCCAATCCGTTTGTGCTTCGCTATACACTTCATCAGCCCCTAGGGACTTTACATATTCCAATTTAATGTCGGAGGCTGTCGCCACAACATGGGCGCCTGCTGCTTTTGCGATTTGTACAGCGAAAGATCCGACACCTCCTGAAGCATTATGAATGAGAACCGTTTGTCCTTGCTTAATGCCAGCATGGGTATGCAAACCTTGCCATGCCGTCACAGAAGCCAATGGTAAAGCCGCGGCTTGGATGAAGCTCATCCGCTCAGGCTTTAGTACGACCAAATCCGCGTTCACAGCGACGTATTCCGCATTAGTCCCCTGCTCAGCAATAGTCGTAAATGACAGCACTTTATCGCCCAGCTCCAAGCCATCAACCTCTGTCCCAACCTGCACAACCACCCCAGAACAATCCCAACCTAGAATCAGTGGAAGAGTGTGAGCACCAGAGTCCGCCATCATGCCGTTACGTATATGAAAATCCACAGGGTTGACTCCAGAAGCCGCGACTTTTATCAATACCTGATTCGCTGAAATTTCTGGTTGATCCAACTGACCAATGTTGAGTTTTACCGCGTCTCCATATTGTTTGATGAATGCTGCTTTCATAACTTTTTCCTTATCTGTGATGAGTACAGCTTCAGTATTCAACGAATAAGCTATTTCTTCTAATTGATAGTTGATATAAAAGTTATTCCAATTAGGAATGAATTGTATGGCCAAAATTGATTTAAATCTGATTGTTATTTTTGATGCAATCATGCGCGAGCAGTCTATCACTATTGCAGCAGAGCAATTAGCGATGACCCAACCTTCAGTGTCTAAAGCGGTATCACGAATGCGTTATGCATGGAAAGATCCTCTGTTTGTCAAACATGGACAAGGAGTCACCCCTACCCCTTATGCAAGGCAGCTATGGCGAGATGTCGCCGACCCGCTCAGTAAGATAAGTCATACCATCTCTCCCCCTAAGTTCGATCCGATGACTTCTTCAACTCAGCTTAGGGTCGCGTTAACCGATGGTATCAGCTGTCTTTTCTGGCCACGGTTACGTACGATTATTGAAGACAGAGCGCAAGCGATTGATCTGTATGCCGTTCCATTTAAGGGGGATGGACAAAAGCTATTACTGGAAGCTGAGGTGGATCTGGTGCTGGATTACTACCCAACAGCGCATGAGCAAGTTTCAGTTCGCCACTTATATGACAATCACTTCACCTGCGTAATGCGCCCCGATCACCTACTGGCTGATGAAACACTCTCTCTGGATACGTTTTGCGGCGCTGATCATTTATTGGTCTCACTCTCCGGTGACCCAAGCGGCGCGGTAGACAGCTGCTTGGCACTCAAAGGACGACACCGACGCGTCGCCATGACCGTCAATAGCTTTTCATCAGCTATGGACTTACTGGAAGAATCCAACCTCATAAGCGTTATGCCTTTCACTGTGGCCAGCAAAGCAATACAGACAGGACGACTGATTCAAAAGCCGATTCCAATCTCCGTTCCTTCCCCCACCATTTCCATTGCTTGGCACCGAAGACATCAGCATAACCAAGCGTTGAAATGGCTAGTCAAAGAGATCGAAACGATTGTTGCAGCAGAACCTAACGTGTTTTCAAATCAAGGAGAGCTACATAAAGCCTGAGCGCCTACTTTCACTTCAGACATTAGTTAAGAAGAAAAGGGGAAACGCTAAGCGTATCCCCTGTTAGATTACCGCTCGCCCAGCACTTCGAATTGATCGTAAGTCAAGCGAGCTTTACCATCTTCCTGCAATGTCCACACTTCTTTATGTACCACACCAAATGCTTTGTTCATCGTCCACTTTGACGACAAGATATAGTTATTGTCATCGACTTTTTCCCATGTCGTATCTGTGTAAGATACATCGCTAAAGCCTTGGTCAATGATGTTTTGCCAAAACGCCTGAATTTGCTCGCGACCTTCAAACGTACCAAATGGCTTGGCGATCATGGTTGTGCCTTCGGCGTATTGCTCTGCACACCCTTTTGCATCCTGACGGTTAAATGCTGCTTTCCACGCTTCGATACCTGCCTGACACGCTTCTAATACTGATTGACTCATTGTGTTTCTCCTTCTTGTCTGATGGGGAGAAGTTTAGGTCTAGGATTAACTAAGAAAAACAGATAAATTAGAAACCACTGTTTGGATAAAGAGAACAATAATGAACAAGCACAAACAAATGATGATCTTCAAAGCGATTGTCGAAGCGGGTTCTATTTCGAAGGCTGCTGACAAATTGGAGTTGTCGAAATCAGTCCTGAGTACTCACCTTAAACAGCTGGAGAGTGAGCTCGCGACCGATCTGTTAAAGCGCACCACTCGTAAGCAGTCACTCACTCCTACGGGCGAAAGGTTTTATCAATATTGCATCACAATCAACGACGTTATGTCGACAGCGTGGGATGACATTCGTCAATTACAAAAAGAGCCCAGCGGCAAGCTATCTATCACCGCCCCCATTGCATTAATGGAGAGTATTGTCGTCCCGGCATTGAGTGATGCTTTTGCTCCTTTTCCCGATGTATCGCTAAACTTAGTCGCAGAAGACAAGCAGTTGGACTTAATGCAACACGACATTGATTTAGCCATTCGAGTTGGCGAGTCGCCGGACAGCAATGTAAAACAGAAGCGTATTGGTCAATTTCGCGACGTACTATGCCAATCCGTAAATAGTAGTCAAGCGCCTGAAACTGCCAAGTACATCGCTAACCACTGGCAGCCCAAAACCATCACACACCGTTTTTACGATACCCAAGGCGTCCGTTCTGCTGAGCTTAAATATATTACCCATCATAAGGTCAACACGGTCAGTCAGGTGGCTAGCCTGATTCAGCAAAATATGGGGGTTGGTTTGCTTCCTGATTTTATGCTCAGTCAATATCCGGACGTGCAACCCTGCTTTAAACAAAAGCAGCTAATACCTAATAATGTCTACGCTCTTCACCCTTATTCTAAATCCCCACCCACATCGGTCATTCGAGCCATAGAAGCGATCGAAAAAAGACTGAAATCCGTGACGGATTTTTGAACAAGCGTTTAACCAAGATCAAGCTTCATGATTATTTCACCTATTGTTCAAACTCTGTGTCCTACAATTGTAAAACGCGTTGGCTAACCACAAGGAGCACAGCATGATTTCAACATTCAGGGATTACGAATTGCCAGATCAAAACCACTTCCATGCTCATATTGAAGTCAATCCAGTAGGGTTGTTAGATGTTGATATTATAGAAAAAAATGAGCATCACCAAACGGAACTCTGTGATATTAGTTTTGAGAAACTTAACGGTAAGACACGTATTAAAGGAAAGGAAGCACAGAACCAATGGCAATTGGATCTGGATGATAAAGATGCCACTGAATTACATCACCTGATCTCAGAAGCCAATGAGGAATATGAGATTTTAATGCGCGATTTATAAAACTCATTAGTCAGGAAAAGTGCTATGTTCTGGCGCACTTTTCCTGATGTATTTGCTCATCCAATCATCTCGAGTAATGCCTCAATCGAGATATTTTTAGCGGATTTGGCCGACCACAACGCCGATTTTCTTACTGCTAAGAGTCGCTCACCAAGTGTCTAAATCATTCAATGGCGATGCTCGCTACTTTTCCCATCCAAATCGCGCAAAACGGCTCAATGACCCGTTTTTTATCGGTTATAGCTAAGGTGTAGTAGGTACTGGCGTCGCAGACTGCACTACAAACTCGTGTCCATCAAGCAAGCCTTTACCTTTCTTCAATTCATTCAAGCGCGCATTGACCACACCATCTTTACTGGTGAAATCAATCTTATAACTATCAACGTATTCCTGAACATATTTACTCGATAGGGACTTCAGTTTGTCTATATAGACCACAGCCTTATCAAAATCCCCTTGCGATATCACTTCCAGTTTAGGAGTCAAAAGCTGGACAAACTTATAGGGGTGGCCGACAAAGCCACTACCCATCACCAGAGCCGCGATAATTGGCGTCGTGATCACCGCACTTTGGAACCATTCAGAGAACATCTTATGGTCATTCACTAAGCTGCCTTTAGCGGTACGATTGTTCCACTCTTTCTTAGCACGTTTAACAACTTTCGCGAGAAGGCTACGTTGAACAAAGAAGTCCACCAGTTTGATAATACGCTCAAGAATACTGGTGATTAAGCTGATCAATGAACCAACCCCTGCCGCCGCATCACCAGCGGCTTGCAAGCCAATGCCTGCCACACCCATAGTAAAATCTTTAATGCCACCCAGTGCGCCTTTCGCAGAATGGCGAGCCAGAGCGTTCGAGATAATGCTTGGATGTCCACCCAGTAAGTCGACACCACGACCACGATAGATTTGTGAAATCAGATCTTTGGATTTTAATACCGACTTTTTCGCTGCAGAATAGAGCCCAGAAGCACTTTGCACATAGCCCCATCCAGGAATAATATTTGAGAAGGTCCCGGCAAATTCACTAGTCAGCCAAGTGCCAACTTCAGCTAGCCACTCGACACCGTGCAACAAGTCGCCATAAATGTTCTTCACTTTATCAAGCAAAGAACGAAAAAAATCAGAAAACAGCTGCATCAGCTTCGTTTTTATCGCCGATGTAACTTCACCAACTTTCTCCGCCGCCTTAGAAGCTTTCTTAGCTATTTTGCTGTTTTTCAGCTTGGTCATCGCATCGGTTTTATTAAGCAGACCCATTGCTGCACCTTTAAAATCAGCAAAGGGCTCAGTTCCAACCACAAAGGCCTCAAAAAAGTGCGCGTTCGAAATCTTCGCCACTTTAGTAATTTCAGTGTTAGCTAACATGTACATCGCCCCCATACGAGCATCTGCCATCTGTGCAACCTGAACACCTAATGCCGTATTAGTGGTTTTACCGAACATTTTGTCTTTAATCAGACGTTTTAATAGTTTTATCTGCATGCAAACCTCTGCCCAAACAGTAACGACACGTTAAATTCAATATCGAAAGTGATAATTACATAAACAAGACAAATAATAGCGAGTTTTATCAGTTATGTGGTCTGTTTTGCTACTTTAATTACAAAAAAGCATACGAAAATTAGGGATGCGTACAATATATCATCGCACAAGTAAAAGAAGCCCCGCAGGTCAGAGCATGACGTGCAGGACTAAGGCAATATCAATGAGTGATTGAATCAGGTCGTTAAATGGGACCAGCGAGAGAACAGCTTTTCAGTGATCCGATCGAATTTTGGAGCCAACATATACAACATCAGGACAAATAACACCGACCCCATCAGATCAACAGGTCGATGCATACCTAACCACAATCGGCTGTACGCCATACCAACTGCCCATACGCCTAATGCCGTAGCCAGCACGTAGCGTCGATTGTGGATAAATAACTGCCCAAAGAAAGCAAGGCAAATGGCAGCAAAGATGGTGTGACCCGATGGGAATGAATAGTCTTTCTCCCCCTGCCAATGACGTGTACGCCACGAACTCACACTGTGAGAAATGTCGTTTATCACATCTTGCTGTTGCACTGTGCTTAAATTATAGAAGTGGGATGGTTGTGGAATCAGCAGTTGATGAGTCAGAAGTTCAGTATAAGGTCGTGGACTTTCTGTCATTTGTTTAAGGCCGGTTTTGCACACAAACCCGATTAAGAGAATTAATCCAAGCTGAGCCATTTTACTCAACCACTCGATACGGTTCGGGAGCAACCGCCAAGAAATAGCGACCAAAACAAACAGAGTGATAATGGCGCCTTTCGAACCTGCAGAGTCAGTCAAGAGGGTAAAAGCTAGCCCCAGTGGGTCCGATACGGTACTCAGTAAATCAATATGGCTGGTCAATAAACTCATAGGTGCAATGAGCAAAAGAAAGGCGACTAAAAGGCCCGTACCATACTGTTTTTCGATAAGAAAATTCTTCACCGTGATATCCTGCACCGAATCTGTCAGATGCAGAATATTAGTCGACTCAAGGTGGAAAATTTATCAACTCCATGTCAATTTGATGAAAGATCGAACCGGCTTTCTCAAAGAGTCACAGTAAATCATTTTTATAAAAAATAACCAAAAACACAAACATTCACAAAAGCAATTTCACCCGTAAATTCAACTCAAAAAAACAGATATGGCAGTGATTAAATCACCTTATCTTGGCGAGAGTGCTTCCACTAGTTGCTGCATGATTTTGACTACAGGCCTTTCTGTAACTCGCAGTGAATTGGGGTCAACAGAGCTGAGTACAATCTGACAGTTCAACTATATCGTGTAACTTTCCAGTTATAGCATCACTTACTTAAATTTCATATATTTCAATGCTTTAAATATAAAAAATACTTCTCTGCTATTGTTCACCGCTTCGATAACAAGCGATAACAGCTCCCAATACACAGGAACTGTCATACTCAATTATCATTAGTTTACTTTTAACCAATCGGATAGTTTGGTTGAGGCCTTAAATGGGTGCTCTAAAGTGATGGGGTCTGGTTCTTCTCCAACATTCTCAGTGTACGACAGCAAATCGACAGCATCCAATAAAGTGTCATCACCCAATTCTTTGGCATACGCCCAAGCTTGGCTCTCTGTCATGTGATGCCGAGATAGGTTTTTTGTTTTTGCATAGAGATCAGCTGCTTCTGATATTGTGAAATATTCCGGCCCAAGTAAGGTTAATCGCTTATTGTATAGCCTAGGTAGTTTATAACTCTGCACAACAGCTTGGGCGTAGTCCTCAGCGCTAATCCATCGGATGGGCTTCGTTGACTCGCACATGGTAGTCACTGTCTCTTGATCAACTAATAAGTTTAGGGTCTCAAAAAACCAACTTGGCAGATATGCCATATATGGGATGCCGCTGTTTTTTAATAAGCTTTCTGCTTCTAGCTTTGCTTGTGTATCAACTCTGAAGCTGTTCTGTTCATACGCTGTCGCAGTTGAAATCATAGTTATCAATTGTATTGACGATTGATCAACGGCTCGGAGGATCTGCTTTGTTCCCTCAACATGATTCTGGAGATAAGACTCTGGGCTGCAACCACTAAGATTGATATGAACAGCTTCTACATACTTCAACGCAGCAGCTAGACTCTCGTCATCGAATAAGTCTGCTTCGACAAACTCAAACTGCGAGCCTTGAAATAACCCTCGAGCTTTAGACTGGTTTCTTGAAATGACGCGAACAGTATAACCATCATTAGCAAATGCTTTCACTACAGGTGAACCAAGCATTCCGGTAGCGCCGATCACAGCAATGGTCTTGAACATAATATACTCCTTATAAATGAAGCATTCATCATAAGCGCCATTGATTAAGATTATTAGTAGGATAAAATGATTACCTGCTTACCAAAAATGGGATAATAATGGATCTTGAAGCTAGCTTATGGTTTTTAACTGTGGCTAAAACTGGCTCTTTTTCGAAAGCTGCTATCGAACTAAAGGTACCCACCAGCACCGTAAGTCGACGTATTGCTAATCTAGAAAGCCAGTTAGGGACTACATTATTGGTTAGAAATACTCGAAATATGCAATTAACCCAATCAGGAATAGAATATTTAGCTCTAACCAAACAGCTCGAAATAAGTTATCAATCATTAAAAGATTGGCAAGACACTCAATCACAGGTATCTGGTACGTTACGTATCACCGCCCCATTACAATTTGTTGATTGGCCTCTCAGCGACTGGGCCATCGAGTTTAAATCGATCTATCCAACACTCAACATCGAACTGGTTGGCAGTAATGAAAACCTTGATTTCTTCGAAGATAGAATTGATATTGCATTTCGTCAGGGGCCCTTATTAGATTCCGATCTGAAACAAAGACGCTTGTTTGAATTGCAATACGGTATATATGCATCACCTAACTGGTTAAAAAAACAAGATGGTATCCAAGATTTGGAGTGGCTGCAGGGACATGAAGTAGTAAATATTGGAGTTAAAGGAAAAGGTTTGCCATGGCTCGTTCAGCAAGATAACAAACCGCTCACAATTTTTCCGAACTCTGGCTTGTTACTAGAATCTCCGCAGCAGGTAGTGCGAGCCGCAAAAGCAGGTTTAGGTATGATATATGTTCCGTATTTTGATGCCCATTCAGCAGTAAGAAAAGGTGAAATTGTGCCCGTGTGTAAAGCACTGTGGCCTAATTGGATCAGCTTCTACCTTGTATTCCATGAGTCGAGAACGAAATCAAAAAAGCTGTCGATGTTTATCGAGTTTATCTTCACCAAACAGAAAGAACTGCTAAAACTCCCAGGTATTCGTGAGCCGATGTAACAAAGTCAGTTTGATTAGATTGCTCTAAACTCAGTCTGGACAAAACTAACCCAAATAAAATATTCGTAACTAAATACTGCGATTCGAAAAGTAACGCGTAGGTGACTCACCATAAACCCTGCGAAACATAGCGATAAAGTTACTGGGCGTTGAATAACCTAAAGCATAGGCAACTTCTCCTACCGATACTCCTCGTGCCATCATTTCTAGCGAATGAATTAGTAATATCTGCTGCCGCCATTCACTAAAGCTAATGTTTAACTCACTTCGAATCAAGCGTCTTAGTGTTCGAGATGAAACCGCTCCTATGCTTGCCCAATACTCAATAGAGTGTTTGCTGTTTGGATCAATTAGAATCGCTTGAGTGATCTTTTGTAGCCTTGGATCTTTGGGCAATGGAAAATAAAGTGATTCGTGGGGGCTATTGCCAACTTCGTCAGAAATCACCGAAAGAATGCGCGTACACTTGGATGATAGATCCTCTGTTTTGCTCCATGTCGATACTCTAATCGACAAGACTTTTAAGACATCACTCATTTCGATCACGCAAGGCCTAATTGGAAACTGGCCACAGACTTCTGGCGTAAACAGTAATGAGCGACCTTTCAGAGAACCACAAAAATACACGCTATGCATAGCGTTTGGAGGTATCCAACCCGCGCGATGAGGCGGTAAGATCCAAGTTCCTTCATCGGTTTTAACCTGTATTAGCCCTTCATCTATACACAACAACTGACCACGATAATGCTTGTGCCAATTATGCGGCCGTTGCTCCAACTGATTGAAATCACTCCGTTCATGCTGCCATTCCTTAGCAATTAACGCAGCTCCATTTTGCCATTCACTGTAATCACAGTTTGGCATTTCTTTAGAGATGTTCAACTTTGTCCATTATTCATTATTTTATGTCCTTATAACGTTATCATGACATGATAGAGTTCGAGTAATCTTTTCGCATCGACCAGTTTTATCGAAGGCGGATCTATGATGAACGAATCTATCTTTATCTTTTATTACATCACAGCTGGATTAGGGGTTGGCTTTCTTGCCGGACTCGTTGGAGTTGGTGGAGGTGGTATGGCAGTACCTATTTTTGCGTTACTGTTTTCCATACAAGGTATAGCAGATTCTGAACTAATCCACCTAGCACTTGGGACATCGATGGCTTCGATGATCATTACAACATTGGGTAGTATGCGTGCTCACCACAAAAAAAGAACGTTGACTTGAGCATGGTAATCAAAATGTTGGGCGGAGTTCTGATCGGCACATTTTGCGCGACCTTAATGGCATCGAATCTACAAAGCGTACACTTAGCAGGTTTTTTCAGCGTATTTATGTTGTATGTTGCTTATAAAATGTTTCGAAGCAAAGATCATAAAAACAATAAAAGTCCACATGGAAGCATCGGTAATATCACTGTCGGCTCAGTGATTGGTTTCATTTCTGCACTGGTCTCTATAAGCGGTGCCGGTCTAATAATCCCTTATCTTATCCAGCAAAACTTTGAGGTAAGACGTGCTATTGGTACATCTGCGGCAATAGGCTTCCCAATCGCACTGTCTGGCAGTTTCGGGTACATGCTAAATGGCTGGGAAAATACAGATTTGAGCAACTTAATTTTAGGATATATATACCTTCCTGCAATGGTTTGCTTCTCCATCAGTAGCTACTTAACTACTAGCCTTGGCGTGCGATGTGCTGACTATTTTCCAAGTAATATACTCAAAAAGATCGTTGGTATTTTATGTGTTGTTCTGAGTTTCAAAATGTTGGTACAGACACTGAATTAGGGACATCCGAATATAGCCAATTACAAGTTTACAGATTGATGCGGGAATAAATCTTACCTTTTACTCATCCATTTTTTGTATACCTCAATTAACTCATTATCCGCATTGTACATAGATGCATACTGCATTTCTCAGCCGAAAGTTAAGACTGATCAGTTGAATTCGTATATCAAGGTTTAGCGTTAGCAATTTGAGTCCAAACCAATACAATAAAAAGAGCCAGTTTTTTATAAAACTGGCTCCTCGCTTGCTTAACTTCTCTCAGCGACTCTAAGTAGATTCTTAGAGATTGGATGCATGCCGTAGTGAAAAACGGTAACCAGCTACACCTCACCGTGCCTTTATTAGGAAATGAACGAATACAAGTTACGCTGCTGCCACAGTCTTTACCATATGATACTGGAAAGGAGCATAGAAGTTCGCCAGTTTGGTCAACCAACTCTCAAAATCTTTGCTAGGTACTTCAAACTCGCCAAAGTTCGGCTCAAAAATGTACACCGTATCATTGTCTGTTTTTAGGCTCCCTTGCTTTGGTGACAAGGAACGATAAAAGGCAATAGTGTGCGCACCATCAGCTCCAATAACGGTTCCAGGAAACCAGAAGGAGTAGATAAAACCGGCGTGTTGAGGTTTGGTCACGGCTTTCACAATATTTTTGATGTTAAAGTATGAATAGTCGTATAAAAGCGCCGTTTCTTTCAAACCGCGTAGTGAAATCATCATCCTATCGGCTACTTGGTAAGAAGATCCACCTTCAGACCAACGACTGGCAAACGTTTTTTGTAATACTGGGTTACCAGCCCCATCACGCACAGATAACCGCTTCATACGCTGATCCGCATTGCCTTTTTTCTCGAACATAAAACTCAGCCACTCGATACTGAAGTTATGACAAGCACCATGAGTTGCTGCTGCAGATGTCCCTTTCTTCGCCTTCATAACATCCACCTGCGAAAAATTAGCAACAATATTGTCCTTCATAGATCCTCTCCAACTTATTGTTAATAGCAATAATGCCTTTAATATTCATTCAGTTAAAAATAGCAACTAAGAGAGTAGTGACCTAATTATTTTTTAGAGTAAAAATTCAGTTTATTAGTTCGTGACCCAATCATCCGAGCCTTTATTTACGCTAGATGGTATCTAGACCTTGTTGCCAAAACGCCACCTCCATTCTGGTCGCCGTTCTGAACACCTGAATCAGGCTCTGACCTCGTTGGCTATGCGGATTGATATCTTTTAAGAGCTGATTAAAATGCAAAGCGCTCTGCGCGACTCCATTTTGAAACGACTCACCACCATACAACTCAATCCAACTCGCATAAGGATTTCCTTCCAAAACGGTCTCCTTATTGTCTAACAAAGCACTTCCAATCACTGCATAGCCTATTGAACATGGCGCGAGCGCGGCATACAGTGCAACCAAATCCCCCATCATGCCCGTATCAAGCACATAACGCGTATAGGCGATAGTCGCCACATCTTCTGGTTCGTGTTTCAGATCTGATTCTGTCAGCCCCCACTGACCACAATACGTCACATGATGATCTATTTCAGTTTCTAACAAGACTTGAACACTCGGTAATGCAAAGCGCATTTCTTCCAATGTACGAGCTTTATAGATGGCTAAAGCATGAGCACGTACATACTGTTTAAGGAATAAGAAATCCTGCTTCAAGTAATGAAGAAAACAGTGTTGATCAAGAGTGCCGTGCGCCAGTTGCTGAACAAAATCGTGCTGCGTGTATGCCTGCCAGTCCGGCTGACAAGCTTCAATAAGATCCTGATAGTTCATTGTTTCGAATCCCCTCACTAAACATCGACTCTGCCGTTAACGAACATTGACATGCCCGCAGAAAAAGTGATGGACTGGTCCATGTCCCTTGCCAACGTTGAGTTCATCAGCATGAGCAATGGCCTGTGAGATATATTGCTTACCCAAATACACGGCTTTGTGCAGCCTATTGCCCTGCGCAAGATAAGACGCAATCGCCGACGATAGAGTACAGCCTGTTCCATGAGTGTTTCGCGTTGGAAGCCGTTTGGCACTCAGAAGCTCACTCGTTTGCGCTAAGATCAGCAAATCATTGCTGTTGTCATCTTTTTCTAGATGCCCTCCTTTCAGCAATACCGCTTTGGCCCCCAAAGCACGTAATCCTTCGATCATATTGCCCATCTGATCTTCATTTTCCGGCACCGCACTATCGATCAAAGCCGCTCCTTCAGGGAGATTAGGGGTGATCAGATCCGCCATCGGGATCAACTGCTCTTTTAATGTGCTAATCGCCGACTGCTCCAGCAGAAGATCACCGCTGGTTGCGACCATCACAGGGTCAACCACCAGATGAGCAGGCTTGTACTGTCTGATTTTGTCCGCAACGACCTTAATGATCCGCGCGTCAGCCAACATCCCGACTTTAACGGCAACCACATTGAGATCCGTAAACACAGCGTCAAGCTGACTTTCAATATGCTCAAGAGGAATTGGGTGAATCGCAGTTACGCCAAGCGTATTTTGTGAGGTGATAGCAGTGATCACTGAGCAGGCGTAACTGCCCGTTGCCGACATCGCTTTAATGTCGGCCTGAATACCAGCGCCGCCGCCGCTGTCTGAGCCTGCAATGGTTAATACAATCGGTGGGGTGTCTTGTGAATGTGGCATGATGGCTCCTATTACAAGACGTACAGGAACTCTCTGCCAAATATGAAGTGATCAGTACAAGATCGAACATAGAAAGCGAGTACACCAAAGCCTGCGTATTCAAACTTCGGCGCTAATAGTTCCCTACGTCAGTGCTAACTGAATCAGGTTCTACGGGTCTCGCAATGCGATCTCAGCCCTAAGGCTCCCCGACTATTTCCCGCTGATAATAACAGTAATTAAAAAGCGAATGCACTTTTAAATTTACAATAAGTGTGAATCGTCATTTAACCACTCATACACCTAAAGAGTTGAATGGCTTACTTATAAGCACCCGCTGAGTAATGCAGCTCGTAGCTATGAGAGTAGATTTCAAGGATGTTACCGAATGGGTCTTCCATGTAAATCATGCGGTATGGCTTCTCACCTGGGTAGTAATAGCGTGGCGCTTTCATACGCTTCTTACCACCTGCTGCAACAATCTTCTCTGCCAGCTCTTCCACGTTTGGATCCTGAACACAGAAGTGGAAAATACCTGTTTTCCAATATTCGAAATTGTCTTGTGGGTTTTCCTGATTCCTAAACTCAAACAGCTCAACCCCGATACGATCACCCGTTGAAAGGTGAGCAATACGGAAACGCTCCCAACCGGCACCAAATACGTCAGTACACATTTCACCGATAGCAGAATCGTCTTCAACGATTTCGGTAGGTTCCATGATCAGGTACCAACCAAGCACTTCTGTATAAAATTTAACTGCTGCTTCTAAGTCAGGTACTGAAATACCGATATGAGAAAAATTACGTGGATATGGAGTAGACATGTAGACCTCTTCTTTACTCATGCATTGGGAACTCTCCCGTTTCGTTGAATCCATATTAGGTCACACTTAAATCAATTAAAAATTATCAATAATTCTCATTTTAATAAACTTTTATTATCAAAATAAGTTAAACACTTCTTCGTTTCCAACTTTGTATGAAACTAATTTACTGTTCTATAGTAAGAAAACTCATAAGTAAAAAAGGAGAGTGCCAATGAGTCAAGAGGCTTTAATTTCTCGTCTTAACGAGTTACCAAGGATCCAGAAAGTACTGCAAGAACTGCTTGATATGGTGAATCAGGACGAGGTTGATTTTGGCGAGCTCTCGAGAAAGATCGCTACCGATCAGGTATTGAGTGCTCGATTACTTCGCATGGCGAACTCTGCCCATTTCGGTGGCAATAAAACGGTCTCTTCCGTTAACGAAGCTTTGCTTCGTGTTGGTACTGGTCCAGTAAGAACTCTGGTAGTGGCTTCCGTACTTTCTGGTGCGTTTCCTAAGCTCAAAACACTGGATATGGACCAATACTGGGAGGACACCTTCGAAGTTTCGGTCATTGCCAGCAAGATTGCCGACGAAACGGGCATGGATTCCAACGAAGTATTTACCACAGGTATTCTCCATAACATTGGAGAACTGATGATTCATACTTTAGTGCCTGATGCTGCAGTCAAGATCCATGAACGTGCAGAGGCAGGAGAAGATGCGATTGCAGTCCAGGAAGAAGTACTGGATATTACTGCGCCAACACTGGGCGCTAAGTTGGCAAAGACTTGGAAGTTCCCAGAACCCATGGTGGATGCCATCGCGAATTATCATGATCCTAGAGATGCAGAACTGTCACCTAAAATGGCCACCACCCTGCACTTTGCTCGCTCGATCCACCGCGATTGGGATAAACTAGACAGCGATAATGCAAAAGCACGCTATCTGGCTGAGCACCCTGACTCTCGCTTGCTGCATATTTCTGCAGCCTTCGCGCCAACTGTCGATAAATTCCGCGGCAACGGCCGAGATCTCGCGACTCAGCTCAATGCAGCCTAATGTCAAATGGCGAGGTCACAAGCCTCGCCATTTTGCTCAGACTATCCAAACATCACGTTATCACATAGACTATCAAAAATAATTTTTTGTTATTAAAAGATGACTATGCTAAATCCATTGTGGCTGAAAACCTTTCAAACGTTAATCGATACCGGCCACTTTACAAAAACTGCAGAAAAGCTATTTATGACTCAACCTGGCGTCAGCCAGCACATAAAAAAGCTAGAGCAAGCATGCGGTCATGCTCTCATCGCCAGACATAACAAAACATTTGAAATTACAGAAGCCGGGCAATCTGTCTACCGCTATGCCCTAAAAATCGAACATCAACAGGCTGAACTTCTCCATTCACTCAATATAGAAGACCCGTATTCAGGCAACGTTTCCCTTTCCTGTTCAGGAGCTCTTGCGCTACACCTCTATCCACACTTACTTAATTTACAATGTAAACACCCAAACCTAGTACCAAGGATAGAGGCAGCTCCACATCATAAAATTTTGGCAGATGTACTATCTGGAGAAAGTGATATTGGGATAGTAACGCATATACCTTCCGATTCTCGCTTCGAAGCAGAGACATTAGGAATCGAACCTCTTTGTCTGATGCTACCTGCCAGTATGTCATCAAAGAAGTTAACCGCTGATGCTTTGAAATCGATTGGTTTGATTCAGCATCCCGACGCTATCCATTACCTCTCACTGTATTTCGCCGGATGTGGGGAGCCGTGCTTAGAGAATATCAACATTGATGACATTCCCGTCACTGGGTATATCAATCAGTTGAATCAGATATTGTTACCAGTTGCCAATGGACTGGGATTTACCGTTTTGCCGAAAAGTGCCCTCGATTCATTTTCAGGCAAAGACGATATTGCTATTTATCAGTCACAGAGTGAGGTTGTAGAAACTTTGTTTTGTCTGACTAAAAAACACCGCCAGCTACCGCAGCGTTTTACGACCATAATGAAAGAGATCTCTTCTCACTTTCATCGCAATTAACCAACGGTCACTTCAGTCGCTAGCTCTTCAATCACAGCCCCGCCCTCTACACCAATCAATGTGAGGCTAATAGTAATGGGATCACCAGACTCCGAATATAGTGAGAAGCTTTCAATCTTACGCTCACCATGCTGAAGAAACTGCATTTTGATGTTATAAACCGAATAATCCCAGAACCCATCTTTATCAATGCTTAAAGAGCCTAGCGTTCCCTTTGCTGCAACGATACTATTGGGGTCAAATCGCGTCTGGCGTCGGTGGCTGCCTGAAATAAGAAGTCGTCCAGAATCTATCAATAATGGTGACAATTCCCATTCTATAGCCTTGCTTGTCTCCTTACTGAGCATTTGACTGGCTCTTTCTCTTATTCCTTCAGTATGGCTTCGCAATAGTGAAATCGGCGTAGAGCGTAATAAACTTAGGCTTGCAGAAGGGTTGACATCGGTAGACAAAGCGTAGGTTTCTGTACGATGAACAGCGCTTTCAGGATGATGTGAGTTGATTGAGTGAGCCATAACCTTCTCCTATTTCCTCTAATTGCACTTGTCAAAAACGAACACATTTTTATCAAGTGAGGTACAGTCACTAATGCAAGCTATGCGCCAAAAAAATCGAAAAACAAATACGCACAAAAGTGCATATAATTCATTATGATAGAAATGAGAAAAAGACAACCGCATATAGATTTTCAATATGAGAAGCAAAACACAACAAGCTTCAGGCTCTATTTTCAATTTGCCAATAGGACATTTAATCATTCTATTCACCACACAGTGACTTAACTCAGACGTGATAAATAGGGCAGAATTGAATCGATAGAGACAAAAAAGGAGCCGTTATACAAGCGGCTCCTTTCCTCTATCCAATACAATGCAATTTATGCTTCTAATACATCTTTTCCCGCGGCTTCTGCAAGGAGAAGCTGATCCGTTTCATCTAGCTGCATACCCAAAAACGGCAAACCGTGCTGGCATATCCAGCAGGCAAAGAAAACAATGATACCCAGAGCCACTAAACTCAAAACGATCATAGCCAAACCTCCTCCTTGGTTATCAACACATGTACCGATAACTCAGGTGCAGCTTCGAAAAGCTTGGACAACTATAAGGCCTTTGTAAATACTTTATTCTTTGGCGTTTTCGATTCACTCTCAGTGGCATTTCACTGAGCCTTGTGTCTCGTATTCGTTCAGTTTTTCGTATTAACTCTGAGAGCTTACTCGGGTCTCTACACCTTTAAATTATGTGGGCACTCTTTCACTATAGTTATACCGTATACTCGGAGCAACTACATTTAGTGGTTAACAGCCAAAGGATCACAATTTTTATGCTTACTTACGCATATTTATCCCACTTGGTATTCTTAGAGGATCAAAAAAGGGGCAAACAGCCCCTTGAGTAGTGCAAATATCCCCAATGGGAATGTTTAATTTTATGCGCCGATCACGCCACCATCTTCACGAGTGATCGCAACAATGGTTGAACGTGGTTTGCTATTACCACCCGCAGGGAAGTGCGAAGGTGCCCCTTTCTCACCTGGGTGTTGAACACCGACAAACATCGTTTTGTAGTCTTCGGAGAAAGTCAAACCAGTGATTTCACAAGCGACGGGCCCCGTTAAGAAGCGACGCACCTCACCAGTCATTGGATCACCACACAGCATCTGGTTGTTCCCTTGACCTGCAAAGTCTCCCTTGTTTGAGTAGTCACCATCGGTTTGTATCCACAAACGACCCGCCTTATCAAAACCAATACCATCAGGGCTGTTGAACATATTATTTTCATTGATGTTCTCACTACCTGCGTATAGGTTACCTTTATGCACAGTTGGGTTTCCTGCAATCAGATAAAGATCCCACTCGAACCCTTCACTGGTGTGGTCGCCATTCTGTGGCACCCAGCGAACAATCTGCCCGTAATGGTTTTCTTTACGTGGGTTTGGACCACCCACAGGTTGACCTTCCTTGACGCCACGGTTTTTATTGTTGGTCAACGTGCAGAAAACATGTTGGTTGTCTGGATGCACCGCAACCCACTCTGGACGATCCATAGTAGTCGCCCCAACCTGAGTCGCTGCTCGACGGGCAAACGTCACGACTTCCGCTTGGTCATGGAAACCGTTCTCTTTGGTCAAACCATTCTTACCATACGTCAGTTCTAGCCACTGACCTTTGCCTTTTAGCTCAGCATCATCCATCTCGAATTTAGCCACATACAGCGTGCCTTCTTCGAGTAGATTGCGGTTTGCTTTGTCATTACCAGGCTGGTATTTGTTCTTCGAAACAAACTTGTAAAGGTGCTCACCACGCTCGTCGTCACCTAAATAGACGATTACATGCCCATCGTCATTGATAACCAGCGCCGCATTTTCGTGCTTAAATCGACCTAGAGCAGTACGTTTAAGCGGTGTTGATGTTGGATCATGCGGGTCAATTTCAACCACCCAGCCAAAACGATGAGGTTCATTCGGATGCTTGGCTAAGTCAAAACGCTCATCAGTGTCATGCCATTGATATTTGCTCTTCTCTGCAACAATGCCATAGCGTGCATGATCATCCGATAAGTCAGCATCACTGCTGGTACCAAAGTAGCCATTAAAGTTTTCTTCACAAGTCAGGTAAGTCCCCCAAGGAGTCTGGCCATTGGCACAGTTGTTGAACGTACCCAAAGGCTTCATACCAGTTGGATCAAGCTTAGTCTTCATCAAATCGTGACCTGCAGCTGGGCCTGTCAGCTGCATTTCTGTTACCGCTGTGATGCGACGATTGCGCTTACCATTTTTGTCCAGTTTCCATTCACCACCCGACTTGACGATTTCAAACACAGTCACGCCATGAGCTGCTTGTGCTTTCAATACATCATCTGCGGTCATCGCTTTGCCGCCATGATCAAATAAGTACTCATAATTGGTGTACTCATTATTGACTGCGATTACCGCACGATCTTTAGTGATCGGGAACAAGCTCATACCATCGGTATTATCACCAAACTGGCTGAGCTGAGCCTTAGAGTCTTGCTTACCACTCGGATCGAATTCAGGCGCATCAGCAAATATCGGATCACCCCAAGATAACAAAGGCGTTGCTTTATAGCCTTTTGGCACAATAATCGCATCGGATGTAGAGGCCGGAACAGCGTCAAAATTTAGTAACGTACTTTTCTTGTCTGCGGCGAATGCCTTAGTGATAGGGTTAAGTGACAGAAACGCGCCTGCACCTACTGCTGCGGTACCAGCCAAGAAACGGCGACGAGATAAGCCCGCCTCGATCATTTGGCTAAATTGAGAATCTTGCTCATCGCGATTCCACATTGCTGACTCCTTGCTCGAGTATGTTTTTTATTAATAGCGAGCGATAATAGACAGTAAAAATGACAATCTCGTTAAGGTATTGTTTCTCTTAAATAAAGACGATATTACAGTTTAGTTCGAATTACATTGCACTCCCATGAAAGTGAACCTACCTTCACTTTTTACAAGTAAGACGTAATAGATATGCAAAAAAATGTGATCTAGAACCTAGCGTTATCTTGATTTGGTCGCTACATTAAATCTTGTTCATGAGGAACTTGATTCACATATGCTCAATGACGAGCAAGTCATTAAAAAGTGAGGGAATATCATGAAGAAAATGAGAAAAGCACAACTTCACCGTGTCAGAATCCAATATTGGAAAGACGCCAATAAAGACACAAACAAGAAGTAACCTGCATCCTTTCAACCTGCTCTAACAGGTATCAACGACTAAGCTGGCAATTCATTGCCAGCTTTTGAATTTCTCAACTATACAAGTCTATTTATCGTAAAATTTGTCTATCAACACATAGATCATGACATAAACATTACGAGATCAGCCTCAACAATCACCGCTCTTACCTATTGGATCATATGGCGTCTTAAGCAGCATTACGCACACACTATCCATGCTCACAGTTGGCAGTTCACATTTAGTATTCGACCCAATTACGCCACTAAAGGACTTGATGGATATAAATCCGCCAGTTGGCGTAATATACTTTGTGTTTCTTTGGCATAGAGGTGTTTATCTTTATACCCAGTCAGATGAATACAACGCACCTGAGAAGAAATGAGTACTTGGCGCAGGATTCGATTAACCATGGTCACTTCGAGAGTATGGCCTGTATCTAAGTGTGAGGGCGGATAAAGACAATCAAGATCCAAGCAAATAATGAGATCATCACAATGGGAAAGAAAACTGGCAATTTGCTGCTTAACCTGAAACCGATGACCGAAACTACACTCAGGGAGTGTTAACCAATCACATCCCAGATCTTCAGCGTATTCGCATACTTTATCGTTGTGGCTTTGTTCAACAATTCCCAAAAAGAACACTCGACATTGCGCATAGCGAGATAAAGCAAAGTGGTATACCGAGCCTCTTTGTACACCCAAGTCCGGATTAAGCTCAAAGTCTCGGCCAATATGGATAATCCCAAAACTCTTTTCGGTCGATTGAAGCAAAGGCAGTGAATAGAGTAGAGTCTCGCTATTGTTACTCAATACAACAGGTAAGCATTGGCTATCCATCACCTGACTTAACCATAATACATAATCATCAACGGCTCCTTGTAAATTGAAATGACCGCCATGTTGCCATGGATAACCACTTTCCTGACACATCCACTCAAACATCTCTTCTAAGTTTTGATCGGCCACTTCAAAGTCGATTTTTGACATGGGCTTAAGGTATTCACTGACACTGGCTAACGTTAAACACTGTGGAGCGATTAACGCAGGAATACTTTGATGACGACGAAATAGCCCAAACATACACAATTTACCTCTCTGGGGGCAAAGCCCTCGCTGCCTGTAGAACATGCAAAATAATTCTTTGCTGATTCTGTTGGACACGATGAGCAGGCGCCATTACGGACACCGCCCCCATCAGCTTAGAGCCTTTCATGACTGGTGCGCTAATACCGGATACACCAGCATCAATCTCTGATGTGCTGAGGGCATAACCTTGATGGCGAATTTGATCTAACTCCAATTGCCATTGCTCAAAGCGATGGTACTCACCAAAATGACGTAGAATCTTCTCGCATCTTGGTGCAGGCATATATGCAAGCATCACTTTGGACGATGCACCTTTAAGCAACGGCTGACTCTGCCCTTCCACATAACTACATCGTAATGCTTGCATACTTTCCTTACGGCTCACACATAACGCGCGATAGCCAACTGGCACCATGTAAGCCGCCATTTCTTGAGTCTGTTTTTGTAAGCGATTCAATACTGAGTCGACCGAATCAAGGTTATGCTGCTTACTCTCGTAGCTCCTCATCAGCATCAATGCCGCCGGACCTATGATCAAGGTTTTGTCACTTGCACTTTCTTCAATCAAATTCCATTCTCTGAGCAATTTCAGATGACGATATAAACTGCTGATTGGCGTCCCCAGCTGCTCACTTAACACTTTCGCTGTGACTGGCTGTTCATTGACGGCGACCTGCATCAAAAGCTGGAGTACCTTCTCATTCACTTGCCCTGAGCTTTGCTTCATCGTGTTCACTTTCGGTTTTACCGCCTTATTGGATTGACGCGCAAATTATATTCTCACTCAATGAGGATTTATAAATAAATCAAACCTATCATTCTCATTTAATGGGAAATAGACCGCTACTCAGTCTCTTTCAGCTCACTCATTGCTGTACCAATGGATACAGTAAAGGAGCCAAATGGCTCCTTTACTTCAAGATTTTAGCGATGCTCCGTGAGTTCGGATAACGTCCTGATACCAGAAAAAGCTTTTCTTGCGTTTACGCTCTAATGTGCCGCTACCATCATCATGGCGATCGACATAGATGTAACCGTAACGCTTACTCATTTGTGCAGTGGAATTGGCAACCAAATCAATCGGCCCCCAACTGGTGAAGCCCATTAATTCCACCCCATCCAATACGGCTTCTCTGGCCTGAACTAAATGATCATTGAGATAGGCAATGCGATAATCATCCTCTATCTCCCCATTGGCGTTGATTTCATCGCGCGCCCCAAGCCCATTTTCAACAATGAATAACGGCTTCTGATAGCGGTCATAAAGAAAGTTAAGCAAGATGCGTAGCCCTTTAGGATCAATCAGCCAACCCCACTGACTTTTCTCTAAATACGGATTTGGCACACTGTCGACAATGTTACCGACCTCTTTCTGCTTGGGATCCGCACTAGCACAGCCACTCGCATAATAGCTGAATGAAATGAAGTCAACGCTGGCGCTCGCCAGTTCCTCTACATCACCTGGCTGCATGTCAATCTCAATCCCTTTTTCACGGAAATAGCGAAGCATGTAACCTGGGTAACGACCACGAGTCTGGACATCACCAAAAAACAGCCATTTGTTATTTTCCTGCATCGCCGCGATGACATCGTCAGGATTGCAGGTGTACGGATAATTGATCGCGCCAAGCAGCATGTTGCCTATCTTGGCATCTGGAATAATCTCATGACACAATTTCACCGCTTTTGCATTAGCGACAAGCTGATGATGTATTGCCTGATAAATGGCCTGCTCACTGGCCTCTTCAGCCAATCCCACACCGGTAAACGGCGCGTGTAGGGACATGTTGATCTCATTAAACGTCAGCCACAGTTTAACCTTGTTCTGATAGCGCTCAAACACGCTACGAGCATAGCGTTCAAAGAACCCAATCAGCTTACGGCTTGCCCAACCACCATAGTTTTCTACCAACGCATAAGGCATCTCGTAATGAGACAAGGTGACAAAAGGCGTAATGTCATGTTTCGCTAGTTCGTCGAAGATACGATCGTAATACGCCAATCCCGCTTCATTAGGCTCTGATTCGTCACCATTCGGGAATATACGCGTCCAAGCTATGGACAAACGCAAACAGTTGAACCCCATTTCATTAAACAGAGCGATGTCTTCTGGGTAACGCTGGTAAAAATCTATCGCCAGATCTTTGATACCATCAGTGCGTTGCTGACGTGTCTGATGTGGACTGAGAATCCCATTGGGTAACATGTCAGACGTCGATAGCCCTTTGCCATCGAGGTCAAAACTGCCTTCCACCTGATTCGCCGCAATCGCGCCGCCCCACAGAAAATGCTTAGGAAAAGTTGTCATCATATTCTCTCTCACTTCGAGCCTGAACTGAGTGTAACTTACATTTTAGGAACAAAATGAGGCTGAGGTGTCTGAGCATTATTTCCTAGTTTTACTGACTATCAACACGCGCCAACTAATGCAATTTGTCGCATTTCCGCGATCTCTTAGACAACATTTTTCGGTAATTCGCTCTATGATGAAATGAGTCAGTTCAATAGGAGGACATGGTAATGAAATATCGACATATTCTGGTCGCGCTAGAGCTTTCTGAAGAGAGCAATGTGTTGATTGAAAGAGCGGTATTTATGGCTAAGCAGCATGACGCGGAGATATCGCTCATCCACATTGATGGCACCCATGGAGAAATATATCCAGAGCTGGTCGACATTCACGCCGACGCCAGCGTCAGGCCACTCAATGAACACTCAATGGAATGGTTGCGAGCGTTCCAAGCCAAGCTAGATTTTCCTGTGAAGCATTTTTTAGTCGGGACTGGCGATCTGGGCGATAAGCTTAATGACACCATTACAGAAAACAGCGTTGATTTGCTGATATGTGGCCACCATCAGGACTTCTGGAGCAAGATCATTTCTTATTCAAGGCACCTGATCAACAAATCTCCGGTCGACATTTTGGTTGTGCCAATTCCAGATTAAATCAACGAGTAAGAGAACCAAAAAGCCATCCTTCACGGATGGCTTTGTCATTTTATGTGCGGCTACACAAGGGCTTGCTCAGTATCAATATCAAAAATATGACACTCAGAGACATTAAAATTCAATAACGTCTCTTCACCATTAAACACCATGCGATCTGCATCAAACGGCACACGAGCAATCAATTTATCTCTGCCAACTTGGAAATAGAGGTATAGTTCATTGCCCATCGATTCCACAACGTTAATAGAGTGGTGCTGAGTGTTAACATCTGAGAGTGGCGCATCATGGTTCGCCAGTTGAATATGCTCTGGGCGAATACCAAACCACACCCACTGGCCGATTTTTTGCCTTGCTAAGTCTTGCTTACTTTCTGGCAACGTCCATCGAGTACCGCTTTCTGCGAGTACATTGATGACACCATCAATTTCCTCAATACGCGCTTTAATGATGTTCATCGCCGGAGAGCCAATAAAACCTGCCACAAATTTGTTGGCTGGATAGCGGTATAAGTTCATTGGGGTATCCACTTGCATGATTTCCCCCTGATTAAGCACACAAATGCGATCCCCAAGCGTCATAGCTTCCACCTGATCATGGGTCACATAAATCATGGTTGCATTCTGCCCCTCCGCTTTGAGGTCCGAATGCAGCTGAGCAATGCTTACTCGGGTTGACACTCGCAATTTGGCGTCAAGATTCGACAACGGCTCATCAAACAGAAACACATCGGGCTTGCGCACCATCGCACGTCCAAGTGCAACACGCTGCCTTTGACCACCCGACATTTCACCCGGTTTGTTTTGCAATAAATGTTCAATCTCTAACGTTTTTGCCGCTTCAGAAATGCGCTGATCAATTTCCGACTTTGCCAGTTTTTGCTGTTTAAGACCGAATGCCATGTTTTCATACACTGACATATGTGGGTATAGCGCGTAGTTCTGAAACACCATTGAGATACCACGGTCTTTCGGCGGTAAATCGTTGACGCGTTTGTCACCGATGTAGACATCACCATGAGAAATCTCCTCCAGACCAGCGATCATTCTTAAAGTGGTCGACTTAGCACAGCCAGACGGGCCAACGAACACCATAAATTCGCCTTCGCGAATGTTCAGGTCAACACCATGAACCGCTTTGAAACCATTGGGGTAGATTTTTTCCACCCCTTTAAGCGTGACTTCCGCCATAGCTTATCCTTAAATCAACTCGTTAAATGCGTGTGGGTCAAAATGGGCTACCGATGGAATCACCAGATCCGCAACAGGCGTCAATTCGCTTTCCAATGCGGTTCCAGTCAGAACACCGATTTTCTTCGCCCCTGCATTAGTGCCAAACTCCATATCTGACACCGTATCGCCAAACATGATCACTTCGTGTGGCTCAACACCGCATTGCTGACAAAAAGCATTCAACAGTGCTGGGGCTGGCTTTGGTTCAATGTCACCGTCCGAGTAACCGACATAATCAAACATTTCGCTCAAACCAGATTGCTGCAAAGTGTAAAGTGTTGAGTCTTTGGTATCTGCGGTAGCAATGCCAAGAATCATGCCTTGCTGTTTAAGTGAATTCAGTTTTTCTGTTACCCCGGGCAGTGCTTCAATCCATTCAGGATGATTGGCGACATGATGGTTAAACGCCTCTTTGGTCACACGGGTAAACATTTCCAGAGAAACGACTGGGCGTAGGATCTCGAACCAAGCTTTGGCCGTATCTTCCACCGGATTGGACGCCAACAGACCATGGTTATCGACTGAGTCGCCCTCTACGCCGATGGCTAAGAGTAACTCCGCAACTGTGACGTTTTGATGACCCTGGTTTGTGTCACTGAAATCCTTTACCGTCTGGCACGCACTGCGTGAAGCGTTGAGCCACATATTGTGGAATTCCAGCAGAGTGCCATCTTTATCAAACAATAGTGCTTTAAACTTCATCACTATTAAATCGCTCCATAAGTTCACCCCAGGTGTTGACCAGAGGCGTAGTAAAAATAGGTTGGTCGCCGTCATAAACGGCGTTAATGCAACCTTCAAATTCATCATTCTCAGCGCGGCGGATATCGATGCGGCACCAAGAGTAGCCTGCTTCTACAAACAGCATTTGCTCAGTGCTTTGAAGTGTGATTTTGGCAACAACAACGCCATCAACAACGCATTCGGCGTAATAAGTATGCTCAACATCGTCCACAGCCAATTGGTAGCACAATGCCTGCCCTTTAGAATCGCAGCCAGGTAATAATTCACTGTTGTTGATAGCAAAAGATAAGCCGCAGCGACGCTCTAAATAGACATGTCCACTACGTAGCCCAGCGAGAATACCTTCACCACTGAGCCCATGACTAAACACAAAGGTCGACGGGTCTCCGTAGAGTGAAGGTTCTGTCGCTTTTGGGTTACGCTCATGAGGTTCTAGGTGGGAATCACTGCCGCCAATGGCGCTGATTCTATGACCGCAATTCCACATTTCGCTCAATACCTTAAGCGCTGAGTTTGTCGCTTTAGGTGATGTTGACCAAGTCGGATCGCAACACACCTCAAATGTCGATACTTTATCGAGTTCAAGTGAGGCATATTTCCAGTGCCATGGCTTCATCATCGGGTGGTTGACACTGATAGAGCTATGAGAAGCGTTGGCCAATGCCAATCCTGCTTCCATCACACTTTGGCTGCTATGCTCAACATGACGCAAATCCAGCGCAGATTGTGGACCATGAACATTGAAGTGCCCAAGGTCTGTAGTCACTTCAAGGGCAGGCATAAACAGGCATTGCTCAGACAAAGGTAATCTTGGCTGGCAGATGTTGTGCTCCGTAAGAAAGAAGAAATCTAAGCCCTGCGCTTCGACTATCTGTTTGGCTGCCACAAGGGTGTTGTGTCCATCCGATAATTGAGTATGTGCATGTAGATCACCTCGATACCAGCGAGACTCTGAGCTTAATAACCGGCTGTAATCAAAAGAAATCTGATGATCCAAACCTACAGTCGCGACACTGTCTATAGCTAGAGTATCAACCGGTTGATCAAACGCGATATTCACCTGATACTGCATCGCCCGCTCAGAGCGAAACTCACCTTCAAGGTTGTACAGCTCCAAAGACCACTCCCCAGCAACCAGTTCACCGTCAATCGCGCCAAAACCTGACTGCTCTGCACAGATATTCACCGACTTATGCGTTTTTTCAAACAATACCTTGCCGCGAAAATGACCATGACTATCGTACGCTGCTGCGTATAAGAACCCTTTAGTCACGGTCGTGCCCGTAATTTGAACGGCCTCAGCACCGTGCGGAACCCTAAACGGCAACGACACTCTGCCGAAGGTCAGTTCACCTTGAAATTCTGTCATCGGTTTCACCAGTTAAGTCCACTGTAGGATGGAGGAGCCTACCCAAGCAGGCTCCTTATCAAGATTAAGAGCGGTTGACTCTGTCCAGCGCACGCTGCGCTTTCTTCGCCGCTTGTTTCAGCGCTTTCTCAGCAGGTACGTTCTGAATTTGAATCTGATCGGCGGCCACTTTCAGCGCATCCATGATCTTGCCATTGGTTGGGTCTAGGAAATCCTGGCTGGCGAAGCTTGCCTGCTTTAACGGAATCAGCGCTTGTGGGTTATCTTTGGTGAACGCCTGATACTCAGGCACGCTTTCTACACTCATACGTACAGGGATGTAACCTGTGAACATAGACCACTTCGCTGTGTTCTTAGCGTTGGTATAAAATTCCATAAACTCAAACGCACCTTGTGCTGCCTTGTCGTCGGTCCCTTTCGGCATTACATAGACAAGAGCACCAGCTTGAGGTGCGGATGGGTGAGAACCCCAACCAGGCTGCGTGGTTGCAGCAAGTTTAGTGAAATCGAGATCGCCCTGATCACCCGATGAACCTGTGTAACCTAGGGCGTTGTCTTTCATGACATCATCAATGGTCTTGTACCAGTACTCCCAGCCCTGACCACCGTGGTGAATACGCATGATTTGGTCTTCGTGAATCCATTTACGGAAGCTGTCCCACACTTCAACCCATTGCTTTGAGTCAATCAGTACTGTTTTGCCATCATCGCTGATCACCTTAGCGCCATTAGAGAAAGCGGCGTCGATCATATTGTCCTGACCCCACATCGGTTCCCAGCCATAAAAAGTCGTGTTGCCTTTCGCATCTCGCTGAGTCACTTTCTCAGCAACTTTAGCCACACCTTGCCAGGTACTCAGGTCTTTCTCCGTAAAACCATTGTCTGCCAACACTTTCTTGTTGTAGTAAAACACCTGAGTCGTACCGTAAGCTGGTAAGCCAATCACTGTTCCATCTTCAGCCGTCACCTGATCTTTAAACGCCCCGACAAAATCCGAGAAGTTGAACTCTGCGTCCATATACGGTTTAAGATCACGACTCAAGCCGCGCTCATACATCGCCTCAGCTCGGACTGAATCAAGCAGAACCACTTCCGGAGCGGTTTTTGAAGCCAAACCTGCCTGCAGTTTCTGATACGTTTCGGTGTAGTTTCCTTGCAATGCTGGCTTGATGACATATTCATCTTGGCTGGCATTAAACTCTTCAATCAGCTGAGTCATCAGCTTCTGAGGTTTTGTACCGCCGGAATACCAGAAATTCACTTCCGTTTTTGCCAGAACGCTACCCGAGACCATTGAAGCGCTCGCTGCGCCAGCACACACTAGTGCGAGAGTTTTTAGTTTCATTTCCATTTACTCTTTTACGCCGTTATCGGCGATACCTGAAAGAATCGTCTTTTGACACAAGACGAATAGAATCAACAAAGGCAATACGGCAATCGTGCTGGCTGCCATAATTTGCGACCAGTTAAGGCCGTAATTGCCTTCGGCTATGAAGTAGTGGCGAATCCCGGTTGCAATCAGGTTCAGATCTTGTGAAGTGATCACCAGACTCGGCCACATATAGCTGTTGTAGTTCGTGATAAAGGTAATCAAGAACAAGGTTGCGACTGCTGCTCTGCATTGAGGCAGCAAAATCGCCCATAAGATTTTCAACTCACCCGCACCATCAATACGTGCCGCTTCGATCAGTGACGGATGGATTTTGATGAAGACCTGACGCAGGTAGAAAACGCCAAAAATAGACGCGGCATTGGACACCACCAGCCCCATATGTGAGTCAAGCAGCCCCAGCTTCGCCAGCGTGATGTAAGATGGAATGTAAGTCACCGCCCCCGGCAACATGTAACAGCCCATCACAACAAAATAGAGCACCGTCTTTGAGCGGAACTTCAGCTGAGTCAAGGCATAAGCGAACATCGCAGAATTGATGATCACTAGCAATGTCGTAAAAAGCGCGACACTGAAGCTGTTGAAAATGTACAAACCAAATGGTGCACTTTGGAACGTCTCAACAAAGGTCTCCCAGCGAAATTGCTCCGGAATCAAATTCAGTGGGCTGGCGAAAATCTCATCGTTCGATTTCAGAGAACCAGACAACATCCAGAGAAAAGGGAACACCATCAGTGTTCCGCATATGGCGAGGAACAGGTGCTTACCTATCGAAGTCAGTGTTTGTATTTCCAGCCGCTTACTGGCGGTTTCCTGAGTAGCCAGTATTGACTTGTTAGTTATCACCGCTTGAAGTGATCCATTTGTCTGGCGTAATCGTGGCGCGCTATCCATAACTTGTGTCGTCATATTCCTATCCTCAGTAGTAAACCCAGCGTTTACCAATGTAGGTATTTGCCAAGGCCAATAATCCAGTGATCAGGAAAATCACCAATGATGTCGCCGCTGCCGGCCCCATTTCATAACGCTCAAAAGCTTGCTGATAAAAGAGGTAAAGTAGTGTACGAGTCTCACCACCAGGCCCACCTTGTGTCAGGATCTGGAACTGGTCAAACGCCTGAACCGCATTGATGATGTTGACCACCAACAAGAAGAAAGTTGTCGGCGATACTAGCGGTAAGGTGATTTTGAAAAAGCGAGTCAGACTGCTGCAACCGTCAATCAGTGACGCTTCATAGAGAGAACTCGGGATTTTGTTGAGCGCGCTGATGTAAAACAGCATTGTCCAGCCGATGGCCTGCCAGATAGTGACAATAATCACCGCGACCATGGCCGTATCGCCCTGCTCCAGCCACGCAATCTTGTCGAACCCCATCGACATCAGTATTTGATTCGCCAGACCGGATTTGGACTCAAACACCCAAGACCAGACAATCGACACCGCAACCGTTGGTGTAATCCAAGGTGAGAAGATCACTGCACGATAAAACTGGCTGCCCGCAAAGTTTTTATGCAGCAGTAAAGCAAAGATCAGCCCCAACACCACAGTCGGAATAACCACACCAAGAGAAAACCAAAATGTGTTGAGTAACGCCTGAGTGAACTCAAAGTCCTCGATCATATACTGATAGTTTTCCAAGCCGATGAAATCGTATTCAGGCGAAATGTAATCCCAATCTGTAAAGCTTATATAAATGGAGTAGCCGAACGGCACTAACCAAAAAGCCACCAGTGGAATCAGCAGTGGTGCAGTGAACAACAGCACTTTGAGGTGGTTCGATATTTGTTGTGAGATGGTACTCATGGTTTGACCTTAGTACTTCCGTGATATGTCAATAAACTAAGTGCGCTATATGACAAGCCTGTTGGAGTGCCCCTCATTTTTTTTATGGGCACTCATAAGAAAATCTTTAAGCCAAGCCATCATCTTTGATCTGATGGTGCAGCCAGTCACAAAAGAAATTAACCTTGGCATTACGACTGTTTTTGGTGATCAGATAATGGCCCGATTCCGCTGGCATAGAGGCATCCACCGCCAATACCAGCTCTCCACTCTTTAACAGTTCTGACACCGCCAGCGACCTTACCAACAACACACCGACACCATGTTTGACCGCTTCCAAAGCATGCAGAGAGTTACTGATTTCGAGTTGAACCTTAGGCAGCACCGCATCGAACTGATTGTGACTGAGCCACTGAAGCCAATTCTCCTGATACCCCTTTACTTGCACGGCAGGAAGCTGTGAAAAATCACGCTCATCAAGCTGAGTTTGATAGCCACGTTTGAACTCAGGACTGCACACCAGTTGCCAGTGTTCCTGAAAGAGTCGCTCAGCACTGGTGTCTTCACTTTCCACTTTGCCATTGGTCAATTCGATATCAACGTTCTGGCAAGGGGTAGTTGAAGGCCAATCGACCAACTGAATATCAAGGCGAATGAAAGGGTATTTGTTATAAAAATGCGGTAAGCGGGGTAGGAGCCAGTTATGGCAAAGGGTGTGGTTTACTCTGAGGCTCAGTACGTCAGTTTCCTTTTCACCAAACAACAGTTGAGTCTGAAGTTTAAGGTGAGCTAGGGAGCCGGAAACAATCGGTTGGTACTGCTGAGCAGACGACGTCAACCTGACGCCCTTTTGTGTTCGCTCGAACAGCGTCGTATCAAGAAACGCTTCCAGACTTTTCAACTGTTGACTCACAGCGGCCTGCGTAACACACAATTCCCGAGCCGCGGCTCCAATCGAGCCAAGCCGGGCAACCGCTTCAAAAGCGACCAGAGCACGTAAAGGAGGTAGCATGGCGTTCACCTGATTGAAATAAAAGTGAAAACTACTTCAATCAGGTTGCAGATTTTCGACGCGAAGATGACAGATTAATGACTAACGGAGGTGGAGAACAGATTTATGATCACCGTCCCACACAGGATAAAGCTGATACCAACCAAAGCATACACATCCAATTTTTGCCCATAGACCAGCCAAGAAAGTGCTGCGACAAGAACAATACCTGCGCCACACCAGATCGCATAAGCCACGCCTAACGCCATGCTCTGCACCGTCAACGAAAGTAGATAAAACGCTAATCCATAACCCACTAACACGCCTAATGTAGGATACAACGCCGTAAACTTCTGCGTTTTTGGCAACCAAGAAGTAGCAAAGACTTCAAGGACAATAGCGATAATTAGGGTCATTACAGGTGGTAAGGACAACAACATATTTAACCCGCATTTATAGTGTAAATAGCACAGGGTAATGACTTTGCATGTCATTACTGTGTCGAAACTCAATAGAAAATATAAGCCAAGTACCTAAGATTGCTTAGATTAAAATAACACGAATCATACAAAAAGCTCATTTGGTGTTGAATTAATTAATGAACCAATCTACATTTATGAACCATAACATCAAATAAACCATAAATTTCTTTGTATGACTGTGTATCTTTACTCGCGGTTTTCTCCAAAAAACCAGGCTTATTCGCAACACCTAGAGCAAATGCAAGCTGCCGCTCCTGAAGCTATACATTTTCAGGACAAGGTATATGGGTATATTCCACCCATGGAAAGACCTGAATTCGTCAAACTTTTCAATGTATTAAAAGCGAATGATACGGTTGTAGTCTGGTGGCTAAGTGTATTTGGTCATGATTTTAGTCAAGCGCTTCATGTCGTAGAACGACTTTATAAAAAGGGCGTTAATGTACAAACCGTATGTGAACCATTACGACTTGAACCAAACACAATACAAGGCCAAACCCTACTCTCCTTGTTGTCTGGTTACGGACAAGTACAGACTCAACACCGCTTATTTGCCGCAGAGATGGGGCGAAAACAACTCAAAGAAAACCCTGAATTATGGAAACAAAAATTCCGCGGTCGCCCTGCTGATAAGCAGAAACACCGACAAATCGCTGAACTCTTGATGCAAGGTGAAACCCTGCAAAACGTCACCGAACAATGTGGTGTGAGCCTATCAACAGTAAAAAGAGTCAAAGCCAAGTTACAGAGCCATGATGACGAAGGCTGTCTTAAACGTCGTGTAAAAGGCCAGCCTGCTTGTGGAGAGAATGATGAGTAACACAATCCAACCAAGAACCATTCTACTCGCCTGTTTGATCATCAGTATCGGCCAATTAAGTATGGGGTTGGTATTCCCATCCTTGCCTTGGATAGCTCGCGACTTCAATATTTCTCTCGACCAAGCTCAGTTATTAGTCAGTGTGTACTTACTCGGCTTTGGACCTTCACAATTCTTATATGGTCCCATTTCTGATTCACTGGGCCGCAAGAAGGTGTTGCTGGCAGGGCTACTACTCGCGCTAACGGGCTTGATACTCATCCTCTTACTCAGCGACTCCTTCACTGGAATGGTATTCGGAAGGCTACTTCAAGGTTTGGGAACCGGTTGCTGTGCAGTGTTAGCACGCGCTTCGACCAGAGATCGCTACAATGGAGCTCAGTTGCCTACCGCCCTTTCTTATATAGCCATGGTAGCGTCAATCACGCCTTTGATCGCTCCTGTTTTAGGAGGCTTCATCAACTTCCATTTTGGCTGGAGTATGGTGTTTGTCTCATTACTCGGTTATGTGGCGATTGCTTGGGCTACTTTGGCGATATTTTTCGACGAAACATTAAGTCACACTAAACCACTGCTTTCACCGACCAGCATGCTGAGACAATATCGTGAACTGCTCACCTCTCGGTATTTCATAAGTTTCGCCAGTATTGGCTGGTTAAACTTCAGTCTGATGATCACCACAGTCTCCGTGATGCCCTTTATCATGCAAGATCAGATTGGAATGACATCCGATGAATACGCCATGTGGGCGTTAATTCCAGCGTTAGGCATGTTAACGGGGACCAGTATCTGCAATCGGATAAGACCCGTGACGGGCAGTAAGAAAATGCTCCTGTGTACACCTATATTGCACCTTGCTTCCGCACTATGGTTTTTCTTCTGTCCGCTTGAGCCGCTCTATTTAATGCTTGGCCAGCTACTGATGATCTTAGGCAATGCAATTGCCCTTCCCTGTGCGCAAGCGATGGTGATGCAGCCATACAAAAAACAAGCAGGGGTCGCCGCCGCTATGTCTGGTGGCGGTCAAATGATCATCTCATCTATCGTCAGCATGGCGCTGGTAACATTGGGCTTGAATCAAGCATGGCACTTGAGTTTTGTCATTATTGCCTTCGCTGTCATCACCCTGAGCAACATAGTGCGTGGATTCAGCACTCAGGAGGCCGTAGCTCAAAATGAGGATCAACTGGCTTAAAATCAAAACGCCCAATGAGGGACATCGGGCGTTTTAGTCTACAATATCACCCCATAATAAATGGGTCATTCTAAGCAAAAGCACTTATTCTTGCTCAAGCGCTTCTTCATCTATAGCGTAAGCACAACGAATCTCATACTGGTTAAAAGAAAATGTACTCGCACCATGTACTCGCTTAGTGATGACTTTTTCATCACCAAACTGAACTGTAACATGAGTAAAAACTTTACTTTTCACCTCAACAACATTCTCTTCAAGAGCTTGCTCAAACTCTAGTTCATGTCTATCTCGCGCCGCTTTCACTTTCTCTAACCGAGCATTCGATTCTGCCTTGAGTTTCTCGATGTTGGCTTCTTCTTCATCACTTCGTTCAGATTTCGGTGTTTTCTTGAACTCTAACTCCTTGCGAACCACATCCATGGTCGCCTCTTGAGCAAGCTTATATTGCTCTTTGTACTTTTGCTGACGCTCTTTGAAATTTTGATAACGAGCAAAGGCATTGACATAAGTCGGTGTATCACCTTCGACACCAAGGTTTACACAGGTAACTTTGCCCCCCACCTTGGCTTGCCCCCCACTTAAGGTGCCTTGCTTCTCTGCCTCATCTGATACCATTAGGTCTTTGCCACAACGGATTTCGTTATTCATGCAATGTACTGACAGGTTAATATTTTCCGCAGCTTGCAGCTCTGAGAATTGAGCATAGTTTGCAGTAATAGAGCCGCCCGCTTTTACATGGCAGCTTTTGGCTTCATCTTCTGAAACATTGTGGCCAATAATACCTTTGGCAACATCAATATTGCCCTGCGCTTGAACATCCGCAGACTCTATAAATCCACCCACAGTTAAATTACCGGTAGCTCGAACCATCATGTCAGACTCGATATTACCCGTAACAACAACATTGCCTTTGAATTTTATGTGCCCCGTAGCAACGCCTATGGTCGGTAAACAAAGCGCATCTTCAACTTCGACGGTACGCTCTTTAATCACAGGCATTCCTGACACCGCTGCAATCAGCACATTCGGGTCATCCGGAGAGATTTCTGAGCCTTTGCCGGCTTTGAGCATTGCATCATTACCAGCTTTGGGAGGAATAGGTTTGCCTTGAACTGTGACACCAGGTGTACCTTTTGTGGCCGGAATGCGCTTCATCAAACGAGCTTTTTCTTCGACCGTTACGGTTCCTCCAAGATCAAGCATATCTACTTTACCATTCTGATCTTGTGTAGGAGCGAGAACTTGCTTGGTGACGTCTTTTACGAGTGGAATAAATTTGGCGTCTTGCCCTTGAACAGGATCCTTACCTTTTGCAACAGGTTGTGTAAAAGTTTCTCCCGGTTTTAGCTGATGGCTCATCATTAGCACTTTTTTGAGGGCTAATTTATTGATTCCTTTCGTGACGTGCGCTTGAGCTAAGGCGTGTACGATCTGAGGGCCTTTAAGTGGTGACCCTCGATAAGCACCGGTGACAACCATACTGGCCAACATGTCATGCTCAGAGAGTACGACTTCGACCATTGCATCTCTGACTTCAGCGATAGGAAAACCTACCTGAGCTTCACTCTTACCTTCCTTTGCACAATTAATAAACCGAGTAATTTCTTCCTCTAATATGCAAAAGTCCGTGGCACCTATCTGCTCTAATGCCTCTTCAACACCCTTACTGTCAAAACGACCGTCAATGTTCATATCTGGTCTTAATTTAGCAATAACCTGTTGATTATCATCAGATAAGCTGACTAATTTTTCCCACATTTACAGCCTACTTAGTCAATCCCTATAACTTTAGTTTATATAATCCTCACGAATTACAGTATCAAAATTGTGACAAAGTAGGGCGTAGGTCACTTCTAGGCTCCGTTTACAGTGTAAATGTCATCAAGCAGAGCTCGGGAAGTGATGCTGAGCATCTAAACTATACACCGCTGTCACGCATTTCCCTTGTTTTGAATACTCCAAAGAGTCACATAATTCAGAAGCAAGAACTATTCCTCTCCCATGAGTGAGTGTTTTCTCATCTGGTTCACGATTTATTTCTTCATAATCGAAGCCAGTACCGTTATGCTCTAAATTCATAACCAACTGCTTCTGCTCTGGCTTATAGTCAATAGCCAAAGAAACCCACAGATCTTCAGGCAACTCTTTCAATTTATCTTCACGCATCTGATAAAAAGTAAAAAATCCGTCCGGTTCCTCCTTAATCTTAGAATCAAGTCGCAATAGACCATGCTCTATCGCATTAGCAAAGAGTTCAGAAAGAACTGAACAGACCAAATCTAAATGAGGTCCAGACATTACTCCTGTTAATATCTGACGAACTTCCGTCATGATCGTTACCGATTTTAATACTGAAGCTGGAAATTGCATCTTAGATTGAGTCGGTGTTTTACTCAGGTAAAAGCTATTTTGTTTAACAACGTGATCATTACTATTAGAGATTGGGAATTCCATATCCAGAATAGAAAGATCATCACCGACATTGCGATTAGCAAATTTTCTCACAGATTCAAACAGGGTAGGAATGAGAGCTCGCCCAGAGGTGATCGCTTCTTCCAACCTTTCTTGACCAAACTGCTCCCCAGTACCATTCCCTGCCTCAATAACACCATCTGTATAACAGACGATTTTCTGATCAGGCTCCATTTTTAAATGAATAAGGTCTGTTTCAAATTCATGAGCTTCGAGCACCCCCAGCGGCATATGCCTAGATACCAACTTGCGGACAATTGAGCCATCTTTATCAAGAAGGTAACCGTCAGGAAGACCGCCCCCCCACCAAGAGACTTCAAATCCATTAGCCCTGACCTCAAACACACTCGCGGCAAGCATCATTCCCATAGGAAGAAAGCGCACCAGTACATCGTTAAGTTCTCGCACAATCTCCCCTAACGATAAACCTTTTGAGGCCATTGAAAAAAATGCTCTCGTGGCAGGTATTGCCGATATCGCAGCGGGTAAACCATGCCCGGTTGCATCGGCGATCATGACGTAAACGCCACCATGCGGGCGATTGGCGACAACAATCAGGTCCCCGTTAAAGATCGTAGAGGGTGTAGAAATGTAGTTGACGCCATAGATGCTTTTCACTTGGGCGCTCATTTCATCCATCAAATTGGAGAAAATGGACTCAGCGATGGCATAGTCATAGCGGACCTGTTCATGGAATTTACTCAACTCATCCCTTTGCTCCTTAACCTCATTGTGCATCTTCACGGTTCGATAATGCGCCTGCACTTTAGCTACAAGTACACTTCTTTCGACAGGTTTAGGGATAAAGTCTTCACCCAAGGTCAGGCAACGCTCAAACGAGTCGTGGTCATCTAAAACGGTCAGAAAAATAATAGGGATATGTAAATTTGGAAATGCATCTCGGATTTCCTGAGCAGTAGTAAACCCATCTTTGACTGGCATCATTACATCAAGCAAAATAACGTCAGGAAGCGATGACATCTCCTGCATCGCCTCAACCACACCTTCGCCATTTTCAAACGTTGTGACTTCCTCAGCCATCTCACCAAGCATGAACCGACATAATTCTCGATTTGTCGCGTGGTCGTCAACTATCATGACGTGCATACGACCCTCCTTAACCGCTATTCAATAGCAAATTTTTTATCAAAACGAGAAATTGTCAGTATCTTTCGTACCTGTGGTAGCGTATTAGTAATACGGATCATCCCATCATCCTGTTCGAGATAGTTGTGCATATTAAGCAGCATCCCTAGCCCGGCGCTGTCGATATAGTCGACTTTGCGCAGATCGATAGTAAATTGAAAATCTCGTTTATCTGAATAACAGCGACGAAACTCCTGCACTAAGTTAAAACCAAAAGCGCCCTCAATCAGGATGGTAACGTGCTTAGCATTCACATCGACTTCCGACTCTACTGACATAGTATCTCCTTGTTTACGACAAGAGCCTTACTGGCTCATGCACACTCAAACTCACTTGCTTAAAAAAGTTCAACTTCACCTTCTTCAATACTTTCTTGGGAAGCGGCTGGCGCACCTCTATTCTCAAGGCTGTTCTTTAGCTCATAAACCGCAAGGTTAAATTCTTCACCGCTAATTTTTCCATTGGCGTATTCCACAAAGAGATGGGCCATTTGCTCAAGGAACCCGACACTCATCTTGGCATAATCGCCTTGCTGAACAATAATATCGGTAAACTGAAGAGCTCGGACACCATCTCCAACACGGCGGTGAAGGGTGACACCAATGGATTTAATTTTTTGCACTTCTTGCTCAACAGACTCATTAGCTCTTTGCACTCCCTTCAACATATCATCGACCTTATCTTTAGATTCGATGGCCTCTGTCATGTCGATGGATGCCATTTCACCAACCGTCTTATTCGCTTCCTCGACCGTGTTCTGAGCAATGTTAATCTCTTTCTCAATCTGGCTATTAAGCTCTTCGGCTTTAACAGACAGATTTCTCACTTCTTGAGCGACGACAGCAAACCCTCTCCCAGCTTCCCCCGCCCTTGCCGCTTCTATGGCTGCGTTCAGTGCAAGTAAGTTGGTTTGTTCTGATAACCCTCTAACTTGCGCTAATAATTTGAAAACCGAGTCCAACTTTTCGGACATATCATGGATACTGTGCACCGCAGAGATGCTCTTTTCTGACACATTGATTAGCGTATCGACAAATTGGCGAATAATGCCTTCAGTTTTAGGTAGGACTTGCGCAATGTCGTAATCCCCTTGCTTATTCCCAACCATGTTGCTGACGAGCGCCTCTGCTATCTCATTCTGTCCTTCAGCAAGCTTTTGCACCTCAAAGAAGCTTTCATTCAACGTTTCAACGGACTCATCCACAACGCTATGCTGGTGATCAAGTGGTTCATTAAGCTGCAAGGAGATTTTGCCGAGAAGTTCACTAATATCCTTAGCGGCTGTTTTGGTATTTTGGACCGGTTTAGTCTGTTGAATAGACGGCTTATCTTCATTGTGCTGCGCTTCTCGGCGAGGAATCACAAACCATGGAACCGCAGCAGCCAGTACCATGACAGCGACATGTGCGATCGAGGAAGAAAGGGTCATTCCAATGGACAGCAATATGACCTGCGTGCTAATCGCAATACCATATCGATATTTTGGTGCCCTTATTATTTTGCTCATAGTTCTTTCCTGACGTTGTTTCTCATCACTCAATCGCTTGCTTTAAACAGTCACAAATCTGTTGAGGTATTTTTTTCAGGCCTAATACTTTTTGCGCAGCATTAAGCTCAACAGCGACTCTGGGCATTCCCCAAACAACAGAAGAGGCTTGATCCTGAGCAATGGTCACTGCTCCTGCTTGCCTCATTCTCAGCAAACCTTTTGCTCCATCCTGCCCCATCCCTGTCAAAATGATACCAATCGCATTACTCCCCACCGTCTCTGCCACGGCATCAAACATGACATCAACTGAAGGCTTGTGCCTGTTAACCGTGGGTCTATCATCAAGCTGGCAATACAGGTGCACACCTTGCTTGACCACCACTAAGTGCTTATTTCCAGGCGCCACATACGCACAACCATTAACAAGTGGTGCTTTACTCACAGCCAGCTCCTTGACTTGAATATTGCTGTTGTCATTTAGCCGTTGTGCAAAAGACGCGCTAAACATAGCGCTAATATGCTGCGTGATCACAATTGGTGGTAATCCTGCGGGTAAGGCTGACAAAACCAACCTGATAGCTTCAGTTCCTCCCGTTGACGCGCCAATGGCGACTAACTCAAACTTGGTTTTTCCACTATGGGCATTCGCAAGCTTCGAAGGCATAAGCCTCGCTTTGTCTTGGAGCACATTCGCCCCTGCCGCCATTTTTATTTTGTCATTAACCAAATCTTTATAGGTGACCATCTCACCCGTGTTATCAACCGAAGGTTTAGGAAAGTAATCAACAGCCCCGAGCTCTAGAGCCGTCAATGTTGGTTCCGCACCATGTTGCGTCAAGGTTGATATCATCACCACTGGCATAGGGCGTAAGCGCATCAAATTCTTGAGAAACTGTACGCCATTCATTTTGGGCATTTCTATATCTAAGGTTAGTACATCTGGGTTATGAACCTTGATTAAATCACGTGCTTGATAAGGGTCTCCGGCCATCGCAACTACTTCAAGTTCAGGATCCGAGTTAATGATCTGTTCAAGCAATGCTCTAAACACTGGGGAATCATCGACGATCAACACCTTAATTTTTTTCATGAAAACAACTCCACATCGTCGTCATGAGGGCGATGGCTTTCTTTATCCAATTGACTGGCATACTTGTCTTCTTCTTGCTGAAGATGATGAACCTCGGTATAAGGGATTCGCTTGAGCCAAGCCTGACCTGTTAAGGGGTTAAAAATAATCTTTCGGGGCTCTAGCCCACCGAGATCTTGAGCAATGACATCTAGGTTCTCTTGCTTTACGTAATTTAAAATGAATGCGATGTTCTTCTCTCCAATCATAGAATGATGTCCCAGCATCTGAGCCCCACCAAACAGCTTAACTTTGAGAGATGAGCGCGTTGCCCCATAGGCAATCAATGCGTTAATTAACATTTCCATCGCATGGCTGCCATATCGAGAAGCGGTAGACACAACTTCATCAGGGCTCCACGAGTTGATTTCTGAGTGATTGTGAAATGGCAGCAGAAAGTGATTCATCCCTCCTACAGCAGCAGAGTCATCCCAAATACAAGCCGCGATGCATGAGCCTAACCCCGTTGCAATCAATTCATCTTCTTGTGTCCAATAGACCCCTCCAGGAAATACCTTAATCATATGCCTCTCTTTTTGAGGGTGATAAAAGCGATTGAAATGGCTATTTTCATATTTTGGTTTCAAATCTTTTAGCCCAATCATAATTCCCCCTACTGTTTCACATAGATGGTTTTGCCTAAGTGACGGAAGATATTGCTACACGAGCCGACACTTTCCGAATGACCAAGAAATAAAATACCATTAGGTTTAAGTTGTTGGTGAAAGCGTCGAATCAATTTCTCTTGGGTAGGTTTATCAAAATAAATCATGACATTACGACAAGAAATCAAATCAAAAGGCCGTTGCCACCCCCATCCATCTAACAGGTTTAACTGCTCAAATTGAACGTACCTCTGCAGGCCATTGGCAATTTTGATTTTTCCTTCCTGAGCCCCCCTTCCTTTAAAAAAACAGCGCTGTAGATACTTAGCCGGAATGGTAGAGATCGCCTCTTCGCTATAAATGCCCTGCTTCGCATGAGACAAGACTTTGGTATCGAGATCTGTCGCAGAAATTTCAACTTGCTGAAAACGGCTGAATGCGTTTGCACAATACAAAGAAGACACAAAACTGTAGGGCTCCTCTCCAGTTGAACACCCTGCCGACCAGATGTTCACTCTATCGATGCCTTGCTGCTGCCACTCTTCTAACAAAATTTTTTCGAGAAACTCGAAGTGATGATATTCGCGGAAAAACTGCGTCTTATTAGTGGTGAGACTGTTGATAAACCTAACGCGCTCTTTATTGTCTTGCTCTATCAGCAGCTTATATTCAGAGAATCGCGTCAGGCCAAGCCGCCTAAGCTGGCGGCTTATGCGGCCGTACACCATAGTTCGTTTTCGATCAGAAAAGTAGATACCGGCGTGTTTATGCATGAACCACTGGATAAACTTGAAATCTCTATCCGTCAGTTCAAATTCTTCACTCGGTAGCGCCCCCTCGTCTCGGCTTAGAACTCTTCCCATTCGTCCCCTTCCTCACTGGCCTTAAATCCTGAGTTTGCTACACGCGGTGTTCTTATCTCCCTAACATTACTACTCTGCCCAGAGTCTGCCGTCCTTCTGGAGTCAAATGTCGCGACGTTATCATCTGTCGCGAAAAAGTTCATTAGATGAAGCAGCTGTTTGCCTTCATCTTTCAAGGACTGACTTGCTGCCGAAGTTTCTTCAACTAAGGAAGCGTTCTGCTGTGTCATTTCATCCATCGTCGTGATGGCGCGATTTATCTCATCAATCCCCGTCGACTGCTCTAAGCTAGACGAAGCAATCTGAGCAATCAGCTCTGTGACTTTCTCGACGGCATCAACAATTTCATTCAAAGTTTCGCCGGACTCATCAACAAGTCGTGAACCCTCATCGACTTTTTCTACGCTGTCTTTAATCAGCCCTTTAATTTCTTTGGCAGCTGCGGCACTTCGTTGAGCCAAGTTACGAACTTCGCCTGCTACAACCGCAAAGCCGCGCCCTTGCTCACCCGCTCTTGCTGCTTCTACCGCTGCATTCAGAGCTAATAGGTTAGTCTGGAAGGCAATTTCATCAATTACACCAATAATATCGGCAATTTTCTTACTCGCGGTATTAATTTCGGACATAGCCGACACTGCCTGACCAACCACTTCCCCACCTTTGCTGGCTTTCTTGGTTGCATCCTCCGCTAGTGTATTGGCTCCTTTAGCGTTGTCAGCATTCTGGCGTACAGTTGCCGTCATCTGTTCCATGCTTGCCGCGGTCTCTTCTAGGTTTGAGGCTTGAGCTTCGACGCGCTGACTCAAGTCATTGTTCCCCTCTGCGATCTCAGTAGAAGCAGTGGCCACCCGAGCCGAAGAATGGGTGATTTTTTCAACCATATTACGAAGGTTAATGATCGAAGTGTTTACCGCATCAGAAAGCCTGCCGAACTCCCCTTTGTTATCGGACATGTTGGTATTGAGATCGCCGTCTGCGACGCGACTCATAACATCAATACACTGACCAATAGGTTCTACCATGGTATCCAGCAAATTATTGATACCATCACCTAGCTCTTTCATAAACCCACTGTAGACTGATGTATCAATGCGTTCATTAAGCTCACCAGAGATGGCACGTTGGATCAAAGCCTCAACCTGACGCTGGCCATCTTGTTGCTCGGTAATGTCCTCCCATTGCAGAGCTGGTCCAATATAATTGCCCTTAGTATCATGCATCGCAATGCAAGTAAGATTAAACTCAAGCCCACCGACAGCGATATTAGAACTAAAAGGAAGACGTTCAGGATTGTTGATGATATTGCGCTGATGGCTTGGGTTCTTATGGAAGACGTCGATGTTTTTCCCTACAAGGTGACTCGCATCAAAGCCTGGCAAGGCTTTTTGTAAGTCACTTTCTCGCGATTTCAATAAACTGGATAAGGCAGGATTAATATATTGGATAATGCCTTCTTTATCCGCCATCATCAGGTTGGTCGTCATACCTTTGACCGCTGATGCTAAACGCCCTACTTCCTGCTCTTTCGCTCTCTCTTCAGTGACATCACGCCATTCCAACGTGTTACCTATATAGTTACCTTTTGCATCGGTGATCGCGGCAACGTTGAGCTCAATCTTTATATCGGCAATGTCAATATCCGTTTTGTAAGGTAAGTTATTCGGCGTCGATAATAGCTGTCTCTGATGAGCAGGATTTTTGTGGAACTCATCTATACACCTACCCATTAGCCACTCTTCTGAAGCTGTAAATCCTGACCAAACCGTACGTAAGGTCGCTTCATGCTTACTAAATAATTGGACTGTCTCTTGGTTGACATATGTGATTTGAAAGTCACGATCAATCATCACCATCGCTGTTTGAGCTTGATCAACCGCCGCCTGCAACCTTGCGATATCATTTTGTTGAGCGAGTTCAGCTGTCACATCAGACCATTCCAATGTATTGCCGACATATTGCCCTTTTCCATCAATGATGGCTCCCACGTTAAGCTCAATTTTGACGTCTTTTACTGTAATCGTTGTGGTATATGGCAGATTGGAGGGGTTGGAAAGCATATGGCGTTGATGCGCCGGGTTGGCATGAAAACCGTCGATGCAAAACCCCATTAGAAACTCTTCATCAGCTCGAAAGTTGGGCCAGAGCGATTGAAACAGAGCTTCATGTTTTTTCAAAAGTTCGAGAGACTTTTGGTTGATGTAAGTAATATTGAAGTCTCGGTCAATCATCATCAAGGCTGTTTGCGCTGCATTCAATGCAGAAAAGAGCTGATCCTTCGATAACCCTTGCTCACTTGTAGGCTCATATTCTTCCATTAGGCTATCCTGAGCAGAGGCGGAAAATTGTTCCGCTGCATCAGGCTGTGGTTTCCGATTCCAAAATGCCATGAGTCACCTCTCACTGGTTGCTTTGTCTGATTTGCTAGGCCCAACTCTCTTCAGCTCGGTCAGGTACTGCTAACTCTGCCACGTCGAACAGAGCTTCAAGTTTTATTAAAATCAGATGGCCATTTTCTACAGAAGCAATACCTCTGATATAGCTATGGTCAACTGAATGCGATACGTGTGGCGCCGGCTTTATTTGTTCATCCAGCAATGAATAGACTTCTGAAACGCCATCAACGATGATGCCTAATGGATGCATCTCAGCATCATTGAGCACAATAACAACCGTGGTAGTACTTATTTCAGCAGGCGGTAATCCAAAACGCGCGCGTAAATCAACAATAGGCACGTACTCCCCACGAATTTCCAGCACCCCGAGCATATACTCTGGAGAGTTCGGAATTTCCCGAATAGAGCTCCAGCCACGAACTTCTCGGACATCAAGAATAGGCACACCGTATTCGTCATCGCCGAGAACAAAACTCAAAAACTCTTGTGGCATGATCATGTCTCTCTCCTCAAAATTCGGTCGATATTGAGAAGCTCTTCCGTGTTCAGCAAAGACATAACCTGATCACCCACATTCATCAAACCTTGTAGGTAAGGGGTAACTAGAGACTCCCCAACGCTTGGGTAGAGCTCATTTTGTCCCTGACTGACTACATCGCTGACAGCATCAACGACAAGCCCCATCAGTCGCTCACTTTCTTCGGCCCGTAGACGAAGCACAATCACAACGGTCGTAGGTAAATATTCACATGTACCAATCTCAAATCGGCAGCGTAAGTCAATCACAGGTACTATCATGCCCCTTAGATTAATCACCCCTTTCACATATTGAGGCGCACGTGGTATTGGCGTCGGTCGCTCCCAGACACGAATTTCTTCTACATCCTTTATTTCAACGCCATATAACTCATTTTCGAGTTTAAAACTTAAAAAATCGGCACTTTGCGACACACCTTCTTCACTCACTTGTTCAAGAATAGCCTGAGTTTGCGCTTCAATAACCTGTCGCGAGTCGGTGGTACTTCCTGTCACTAGAGCTGTTTCCATCCATCCTCCCTACGCTGCTAAGCCGCTATGGGCTGAATCCGAGGTACGTTTGAGAAAGTTCGTAATCAGCCCCTGAATATCGAGAATCAATGACACAGAGCCATCACCTAGAATGGTCGCACCGGATATCCCAGAAACTTTACTGTAGTTGGACTCAAGGCTTTTAATCACCACTTGCTGTTGATCAAGCAACTCATCCAGCAAAAGCCCAACTCGATTGCCAGCAGCTTCAACAAAGCACAGAATTCGTTCATCTAAAGCACCGCTTTGCCCCATTTCTAGCTCTTCTTGTAAGCGTAATATAGGAATGTTTTCCTCTCGCAGTCGATACAACTCAATGCCTCCAGAAGCTAACTTGATACAACTTGTATCGATCTGGATGGACTCCACTATGGTTAATAACGGGATCACATACACTTCCCCACCAACTTTGACCAATTGGCCATCCAGTATTGCCAGAGTTAAAGGGAGGTTGATCGTAAAGCAGCTACCAACGCCCAGTTCAGATTCAACTTCAATGTGCCCACCCAGTTCTTCAATGTTTCGCCTGACCACGTCCATACCCACACCACGTCCAGAAATATCTGACACTTCCTCTGCTGTAGAAAAACCGGGAGCAAAGATCAGATTCATGATCTGTTTGTCGCTGATGTCTTCTCGGCGAGCATCTGGCGCTAATACGCCTTTCTCTGTCGCTTTGTTCCACAACTTGTTACAATCAAGTCCAGCACCATCATCCTTAATTTCTATCACTATGGCGCCACCTTGATGGTAAGCATTGAGTTTAATGACACCTTGTTCAGGTTTACCGCGTTCTAAGCGAGTTTGAGGTTGTTCGATACCATGGTCGATACCATTTCGGACTAAGTGCACGAGAGGATCCACAATGCGTTCCAATACGGTTTTATCCAATTCGGTCTGTTCGCCCTGAATTTGTAAATCGACCTGTTTTTCAAGACGGTTAGATAAGTCGCGAACAAGTCGTGGAAAACGACTAAACGCAAAGCTCATAGGTAACATTCGGATATTAAGAACATTCTCCTGCAGATCTTTACTATTTTGCAGTAACTGCGCTAAGCCGACTTTGAGTTTTTCTAGCTTATCAATCGTAAAGTCGTTGCCAATTTCGGTAAGCATAGATTGAGTAATAACAAGCTCTCCCACTAAGTTGATCAGGCCATCGACCTTATCGATATCCACTCGAATAGAACTCACGCTGGTTTCGGATTTGGCGACTTTGGGTGACTTTGGCTCTGCTGTCGCCAGTGATGGCGGTGCTGCTTGTTGAGCCATAATTTCTTCTTCTGGTGAGCTTTCAACAGAATCTGGAGATTGCGAGACAAGTTCAATCCCTAGTTCACACTCGTCTTCAACCCATTCAAATATTTCTCGGATATTCTCCTCTTCAACCGCTGCATCAAGGCTCGCTTGCCATCGCAGGTAACACAATTCGGCTTCTATCGCCTCGATCTCAGGTAAGAAATCAGTATTTACGGTAATAACGCACGAAGGGTGAAGATCTTTGAGTTCACGTAAGATTCTGAGGGGATCGTTGCCACTGAAGAACATTTCTGGGTGAGGTTCGAAAGTCACAAGCCAGTCACCTGCATTTCCAGAAACATCAGATAAATCTTCGTCATTATTCTCCAACGAAGGCATTAATCTGCCAGATTCGGGCTCTGAATTGATCGCCTCTGCACCCAATAATCTTTGGAGTTGCGCGCTGACTTCTTTTTGCAGCTCAGTATCTACGGCCCTACCAAGCTCGTGTCCTTCCAGCATGCTTTGAATGCAATCGCCACTTTTGAGGAGTAAATCCACGGTTTCTGCGGTGAGTTCTCGTTCATTATTCCGAACCAAATCGAGATAAGCTTCTACAGAATGGGTAAATTCACTGATATCGAACAAGTTGAACGTAGCCGCACCACCTTTAATGGAGTGAGCGGCACGAAATATAGTATTAATCGACTCCTGCTCGAGAGACGTAACATCCAGGTTGAGCAGTACATTTTCCAACACTTCAAGATTTTCACGACATTCTTCGTAAAACATCTTGCGCAATTGTTCCATATCTAAAGCCATAAGCTTTTCCTGCCAGACGACGTTGTAAGTGAATTATTATTGTTTTATTTGTGTCTTAAATAACGCGTTTTAGCGTTTTAAGTAATGTTTCAGGATTAAACGGCTTGACCAACCAACCCGTTGCACCGACTAATTTTCCTTGCTGTTTTTTCTCAGTGCTGGTTTCTGTCGTAAGCATTAAAATGGGAGTAAATTTGTACTGTGGTTTATCTCTTAATGCTTTGACCAGCTCAAAGCCCCCCATAATGGGCATATTGACATCCGAAATCACCACATCAAACTTATTACTGGCAACCTTGTTTAGTGCTTCTCGTCCATCATTCGCGGTTTCCACATCGTAGCCAGCATCACGTAATGTGTGACTCACCATCTGACGAATGGAGACCGAATCATCTACTGCAAGAATCTTAGTCATTTGGATTACTCTCCGACTTTAGGTTTAACTCAAACACCTCTTGCAACCCTAGCGTCTCAATTCCCTCGAGAAGGACATCGCTCGGTTTTAGCAATTGGATCGTTCGTTGATTCTTCTTTGCGGAAATAAAAAGAGAAGAGAGGAGCTGTATGCCAGCGGCATCCACTCTGGCAACGTTATCTGCGCCGAGATGGATAGCCTCATGAGTGGCAAGCCATTCTTGATATTGAGTCGTAGCATCTAGTACCGTCGAAATGTCTAGAGACTCAGGAAGTAAACATTCCATGTTTCAACCTACACTTTTCTTATAGTTTCCTAGCCGTTATGGAAGCTTTTCGCTTAATTTTGAGTGTAGGAAGGAATAGGTATTTAGCAAACAAACCCTGACATTTTATGAATCCAAAATCATATCTTCATCATTTAATAAAATTTCAATACTTTGTTTTTTAAACACTTAAAGCTGAAATACTCCCCCAAAAAAATTTCCATACTTTTTGCAGGCCAATAGCATTTTTTATGCAAATCAAAAGCATTATTTAAGTTTGTCATCATTAACTGAACTCAAGTATCGAATGTTTACACTGTAAATAGCACATTCATAGCGAAGAGTTTTCAGCTTTATGAACACAAAAACCTCAGAAAGGAGTAATAAGAGGATGAATGAATAAGATGATTAATCACGGCAAGCAGGAAGGTGACATCAATTATTTTTACAGTGTAAATTATCGCACACTACACTAAGGTTGAATCAAGCAACGATTGAATATCGGCTCTTAACTGGAGTTCCGTTTGCTTTCTACCACTCAATTCAAACTCTTCACAGCACATTTGCCAACTACGTTGCTGTATCAATTTACGAATCATCAAATCTGAACTATTTTGTAGCGCAGCTGGTGAAGATAATAGCCATGAGGCGATAAAAGAGGCAACGCTCTCGTACCCAACTCCACCTTCACAGTAACGACGAATTAGCGTAAAAAACTCACAAATCTCAACGGAAGCATCTTCTTTACGCAATAGATTACGTACAATGTCAGTTTCAATGTCATTGAACACATTGCCTAGTAGGTAAGGCATCGAAAGCTCAAAATGACGCTCTGCACTTTCCATCCAATCAGGGCTGCCCTTTATCATAAGCACAGAATGGCATCCACTCGCTTGATCACGCTGAACACCAAGCCTGACTGGAGAGAAGCCATTCTTGCGCCAAAAATGAAGTAATTCTTTAGTCGCACCAAAGCTGGTGGAGATAAATGCCTTATCACAGTGCAGAGACAACTGCTCCAACATAGCGGAACCAATCCCTTGGCTCTGGTAATTTGGGTGAGTCGCTATACGCATAATACGTAAACTCATCTGCCGAGCAGCATCACTCAAGCCAAGTTGTGCGGCCAACATAACAGGCACGAGATGCCCTTTAGGTCGACGAACGCCTTGTTGAATGGAGTCAATCAATGATTGCTCTAATCCCCCTTCAGTAATGGTGAGTATGCAGCCAAGGCAATCCTGATGACTAAACGCAGCAAAAAGTGCAATGGAATCATCTTCCAATAACAGCATTAAATCATTAGGCGATGTTTGATAGTGCGCGTTAACTAACAAGGCAAAACAAGTACGCAACAAATCAGAGTTATTTAGGAGTTGCTTTTTATCGAGCTTTCGAAGCGTTATGCGCGCTGTCGAGGCAACATTAGCTGGCGCGATTTCCGTATTGAGGAGAAAAGTGTCAAATAGCCAACTTTCCAAAGGGTCATTCGCATTCCAACGAATAGGCTGTTCTAGATGGTAAAACACTGAACCAGCTCTTTTCTGCTTTAGCCAATGCTGAAACTTGAGCGTGAAACCTCGACCACAGCCCTCATAACCATGGACTGTCGTCGAAAATACGCAGCGATGATGGCGCTCAACCATCTTCTGCAACATAGGAATTGGAATTGCCGATGCTTCATCGACTAAGAGGAAATCACACTCTGTCCCCTGTCTGAGTAACTCATCAGGAGCGATGAATTCGAGTGAAGCGGCATTAAAGCGAACCAGGCCTTTTTTGTGCAACGCATCAGGTAACAAACGCCGAGCATGTTCAAATACAGGCGCGACAGTAGCCAAGCTTGGTGCCGTGACCAAGATACGAATATCACGGGATTGCATCAGTTCAGCAGCTGCAATCCCCAACGCACTACTCTTCCCTCTTCCTCGGTCAGCAGTCATGACCAAAGGTCGTTTACGATGGCCTTCTACCACTTTACGAATCTTCTCCACAGCAAGTTTTTGCTGAGAAAAAGGCTCTGCGTCAAAACTATCAACTAAAGGAAGTGGAGGTAATGGCCGAGTTTGATCGATATTAATTAAACGCCTCAATGCGGCACTTAACCATTGCATGGATAGCGATAAAGGGTTGGAGGTCGAAGGTAGAATCACAACTATACCTCCACCTTTGACGCAGCCTAGTGCTGCACTAAAAGAATTAGCATCAAAGCCAGAAGAGAAATCGCAAATCAACAACGAACATTCTTGACCAAGTAAACGCTGACCATGCTTGTAAGGAACACTATAGATATTGTCATCACAACTTTCTCCGCCAAGCTGAAAAATACTCGAGTTAGCGTACAAGTCTTTAATGATGGACAAGGCATTGTCTTGCCATGACAAGTCACCATTAAGTACGACGCCAAACCTATGATTTGCCTGACTAGCAGAGTGAACCAACTGAGAGAAATAATTGTGCATGACCGGTGTCAGATTTCGGGAGATAAGCGAATTATAACAATTCAGAGCGATAAATGAGAGATAGAAAAAAAAGCCGCTCATCGCGGCTTTCATCTACTGATTCTGATTACTTCAACTTAGACGAAACAAAGTCGAGAATTTCCTGCATAGTGGCGTCGTCCACTTTCTTTAGATTGAGCGCTAAATCAGCCCCTTTACGACTATAACTGACTCTTCCCTTGATCAACTCAACCTTACGGGTTGTCGAACGTTTACTTGGAGAAAACTCTTCAATCCATTGTTCGATCGTTTCAGACACATCTTTGGTGATGCGTGCCACGCCTTGAGCTTGGCTGCGTTGCCAAACAAAACCGTCAGTTGACTGGCATTTATCCAAAAGCTTAGCTCGATTTTCATCACTCAGCGCGTTAAATTGTTTATGTAACTTCACGATGGTAGGACGACCTAAGTCTGCGACATTGGGGTAGGCCTGAAGCAGAGTTAAAGGCAAATCCGCCGCTTTCAATGCTCCGCTGACCAAAGCTTCGCTGCATTGGAACATCTTCGCCAAAGCTTTCTGATCTTCAGCTTCACCACTTTCCAGTTTCGCTTTCATCTCTTTACCTTTTTCGTACAGAGATAGAGGCTTATGCGCGTTTGCAACATCTGACAGGAACTTGGCATGACCGCTATTGATGTTTTCGGCAACGTAAATCAGGAAGTCTTTTTCAGCTAGAATACAAGACATGCGACGACGACTACCATCGAGCACTTCGATCTTGCCATCTTCACGTTTGCGACCCACTGCTGGATACTGCTGCCCACGCTCTTTTAGCGTTGCAAGAACATCCGATAGAGCATGTTCATTCAAGAACGACTGTTCGCGTGCGTTTTCAGCAAATACTACGGTTTCATCAGCAACTTGGCTAGCGGGAATACGCAATAGCTCAAAGGTCACCATCTCTTCGCCCGCAACGGACAATTCAATCACCTGAGCCTGCTCTTTCGCTGCTTTCTGTGCTTCCTGCGGGGTCGCCACATGGCGCTTGTTCGTTTTACCAAACAGTCTTGCGTTTAAATCTGAAGTCTTAATTGCCATAGTCTAATTACCCCTGATTGAGTGATGACCAGTTGCTATGAAGGACACGCTCAAGCTCTAAAGCACTCTTTTGTACCGCATCTTGCGCTGTGGCTAATGTCTTTTTACCACCTTCAAAATCACCTGTCGTCAAATCAAAAACAGTACTGTAGGTATCAGCACAGGTTTCAAATGCACGGCTACGCGGAATCGTGGCCATTGTCACCTGATCACCCAACAAATAGTTCATTTCCGTCAATACAGCGACCTGCTTCTTGTTGTCATCTTCAAACATAGTAGGCATCAAGCGAACAAACTCAAGCCCCTGCCAATCGTCTGGGAACATCTCATACACTGTCGGCAAATGCTGGAAGAAGTTAACCGTTGATGCCCAGTCTAAGCGTTTCGCCGCACATGGGATCAGCAGCGCATTCGAAGCATACATCGCATTCCACACCAATGGATCAACGTGTGGACCAGTATCAATCATGATGATATCGAAATCATCAGCAATTTGATCGATGAGCTTCTCTTTTAGTAGCTTTACGATATCAAGCGATTGATTTTGCGATAAGTTTTGCCACGCCTCAGCATTAAACATTGCATCTTCAGGGAATGCCGATACTGTTTTCAGGTTTGGGTATTGAGTTGGTAACAAGACATTTTTATGTAGAAATTCTTTGTCGACTTTCACACCTTCAGGCACGTTGTCGAGCATAACATCTACAGCTGAGTAAATGTTATCGTGGTCAGTCAGACTGATTTGTGGATTAAGGAATAAACGCAGAGAGCCTTGAGGATCCAAGTCAATCAAACAGATACGGTAACGTTTATCAAGATTTAATGCTAAACAAGCGGCTAAATGTACCGCCGTCATGGATTTTCCTGTTCCCCCTTTTTGGTTTTGAACATTGATAATCCATGGTTTGTTGTCATTATTCTTCTTACGCTCATGGAACTTTGCAACTCCAGCAGCATCCATTAACATATGAGCTTCTTGCAGTGAGATCGAATAGTGGTTTGCATTATTCTTAGTAAACTGGTGACCCCTTTCTTCAAGTTTACTAATCGCATCATCCAGCTTACGACGAGTCAGACCAGAACGAGTCTCCATCAAAGCTTTCGACATTGGCGGGAAATGCTCATCGCTGCGCTCTTCTAAAACAATCTCAATTCGATCGGCCTGAACCTGAGCAGTTTGCTCAGCCAGTTGAATGAGACTTTCAATTGTCTGTTCTCTTTTCATTGCCAAGTTCCATTATTAGTGACTGAAACAATTGTACAGCATAACAAACCAAAAACAACAAAAAGGTGAACATACATTCACAGACAACAATCACATTAATAAGAGAATTTTTTATCAATTAAATGAATTTGCAATTAATTCATCATTATTCGTCTTGCTAATTTTGCGCATGTCACCCTCTAA